>JAUSAX010000064.1 GCA_030652315.1 Afipia sp.
CTTTTCGCAGCGTCCGCTCCGGCACGGGCGCAGGGCGCGGTCAAATCGGTCCACGGCGACTGGCAGATTCGCTGCGACACCCCGGCCGGTGCGCAGGCCGAACAATGCGCCCTGATCCAGAGCGTGGTGGCCGAAGACCGCTCCAACGCAGGTCTGACCGTCATTATCCTCAAGACGGCGGACCAGAAGAGCAAGCTGATGCGGGTGGTCGCGCCGCTGGGCGTGCTGCTGCCGTCCGGCCTCGGGCTCAAGCTCGACGACAAGGATGTGGGCCGGGCCGGATTCGTGCGCTGCCTGCCCAACGGCTGCGTTGCCGAAGTCGTGATGGAAGACGCGCTGCTCAATCAGCTCAAGACTGCCAAGACCGCAACCTTCATCATTTTCGAGACGCCGGAAGAAGGTATCGGCTTCCCGCTGAGCCTGAAGGGAATCGGTGAGGGCTACGACAAGCTGCCGTAGTCTGCAGTCCGGCACGGCAGACATCAGCTCGCCATCTCAGCCAGCCATCTTAGCCAGCCATCTCAGCCAGCCATGGGACTCGCATAATAGCTGAGAAGATTTCTGGCATCGTCCGACAACCAGTCGGCTTCTCCGGTCAGATATCCTTCGATCCGCCCGGAGGGACCAACGACATATGAAATCGGCATTCCGTAAATCGGGAATGGGGCCGCAACATTGTCATTGCCAACACTCCCGACGCGCCCATCCGGATCAAGATAAACTTCGAGATGCCGGAGCTTGAGCTTCTGCACGAACGGCACGACCGCCGGGCGACCGTTGCGATCGAGCGATATTGCGACGACCTTCAAATTCTTCTGGCCCATGGCTTCCTGCAACCGATCGAGAATCGGCAATTCGACCCGGCACGCTGCGCACCATGTCGCCCAGAAGTTCACAAGAACTGTCTTGCCCCGAAACGCCGCAAAATGATCGGTCGCGCCGTTCAGCCGCGTCAGCGGAAGGGACGGCACTGTTTTCACAGGGGCTAGAAGCGTGAACTGACTGCGGGCCGTTCCGAATGGCGGTGGCCCGCTTGTTCGCGCCTGCGCAGTGCCGGACGGCATCATGATCGATGAAACGGCACCGAGCATGCTGCCGAGTACGGCGCGGCGCACAATTGCATGGCGCGCCGGATCGGCAGCTTCATCATTCGCGGTCATACAACTATCTCGATCCATACGAGCTTATGAGCGGATATAGGACCATCCGGCTTCCTGCAGCCCGATCATATAGGCAGGCCCGTTTGGCGCAGATGTGGTGCCTTCAACGAAAGATAGCGGGCGGCCTTCGTTACGCTCCATGCCCATCTTTGTCGCTTCACAAATGACGAAGCGAATATCCGGATTGGTGGTGCGCAGGACTTTCAGCAGGTCCTGCACCGGCGAGGTATCGGCGCGAAACATATGGAGCCCGGCGTTATAGCCGACGATCTCGACCGTGAATCCTTCGTTGATCGCCTTGTAATACTTCGTCAGGTGAACTGACGTCGAAATCACGGCCCGCATCGTCGTCGGATCGTCCGAGTTAATTTGCAGAACGAGGCGATGCGAACGGAGCGGAGCTTTCTGGTCTTTCGGCGCGGCGGTGACGGCCAGTGTCGCACCTAGCGGAACGGCGAATGCAAGGCCGTATCCGGCAATGGTGAACCATCGCCTGCGATTGATAAGCATCGTTTTCACCTAGCCGCGGGTTAAGTGTCGTATCGATCGAAGAGGTCGTCGATCTGATCGCGATGCGAAATGACAACGATGGCGCTCAGGACCAGAAGAACGATCGCCGGGACCGCCGAGCCGCCAATCAGAAGCAGATGCGTTGCGATGGCACCCACCATGATGCAACTCAGGAGCACGCCGCCGAACGCGGCAAGACGGGGCATCAGGATCGTGATCGCGCCGACGATTTCCAGAACCCCGGTGAGATAGCGGAACCATTGTCCCAGCCCTATCTGCTGGAAGTTCTCAACCAGCATCGGCACACCAAAGATTTTCGCCCCACCCGCCGACAGGAACGCCGCGGCGAGCAGGCCTTTGAGGCTCCATAAAGCTGCTGGTTTCCAGCGTGGCGGCCTTTGAACATCCGTTATCGACATCATCGATTTTTCCTGGCTGAGCACAGATAGCTTTCGCCAGGCACAATTCAGAACTAAGATGATGCAGACAAGTAGGATGCTTTTTCTGGTGTAGTATGAAATTTCAGACCAATACAGAAAATCCTGATGAAATTTGCTCCGGCGGAGAGGCCGTGAGCCAATTCCATCGCGCATTGGGAATGCTGACCGGAAAGTGGAAGGGCGAAATTCTCTGGCTGCTTGGTCAGGGCAAGCACCGCTTCGGCGAGTTGCGCCGTGCAATCCCCGGCGTCACCCAGCACATGCTGACGCTGCAACTGCGCGATCTCGAAGCCGATGGATTGGTCAAACGCACGATTTTTCCTGAAATTCCGCCGCGCGTCGAATACGAGATCACGCCCTCTGCCCTGGCGCTGCGCCCCGTGTTCGAAGAGCTGTTCAAATGGTCGCAAGAACATGGCTTTCCGAACGCACGGCCCGAGATTTCATCAACGGACAAACAGAATAGACAACCGAGCCCGCCACGCTGAAGCCCGCTTTGAATTCCAGGTATTGTGACCGGCTGGTTCTGCCGCTTCGTCGTACCTATCTTTGGTTAGCCCGCCCAAGCCAGATTCTCGAAAGCCAGATTCCCGGAGTTCCCATGAGCCATCCGTCCGACGCCGTGCCTGTGACCACCTCGCTGCTCGACCGCGCGGGGCTCGACCGCGACGCAGTGCGCAAGGAAATCGTGCGCGGGCTGGCCGGCGCCGACGACGGCGAGCTGTTTCTCGAATACCGCCAGTCCGAAGGGCTCGGCTTTGACAACGGACGCCTCAAACAGGCGACCTACGACACCGCACAGGGCTTCGGTCTGCGCGCCGTCAAGAATGACGCCGTCGGCTATGCTCACTCGTCCGATGTTTCTCTGCCCGCCCTGATCCGCGCCGCGGACGCCGTCCATGCGGTGCGCGGCGGATATTCCGGGACATTCGCAGCCGCGCCTGGCCACACCAACACCCGCCTCTACGGCGATGAAAATCCGCTCGACGGTCAGAGCTTCGAGACCAAGGTGAGGCTGCTCGCCGAGATCGATGCCTATGTCCGCGACAAGGACCCGCGCGTGCGGCAGGTGTCGGTGTCGCTCGGCGCGACCTGGCAGGTGGTGGAAATCGTGCGCCCTGACGGAGAGAGCTATCGCGACATCCGTCCGCTGGTGCGCGTGAATATTTCCGTGGTCGCAGGCAACGGCGACCGGCAGGAAAGCGGCAGCGCCGGTTACGGCGGCCGCGAAGGCTATGCGCGCTTCATCGAAACCAAGGCGTGGCGATCAGCCGCCGACGGCGCAATCCGTCAGGCGCTGGTCAATCTGGAATCCGTGCCAGCACCCGCAGGCGAGATGGATGTTGTGCTCGGCCCAGGCTGGCCCGGCGTAATGCTGCATGAAGCCGTTGGTCACGGGCTCGAAGGCGATTTCAACCGCAAGCAGACCTCGGCCTTTTCCGGCCTGATGGGCCAGCAGGTTGCAGCCAAGGGCGTCACCGTGGTGGACGACGGCACCATTTCGTCGAAGCGCGGCTCGCTCTCCATCGATGACGAAGGCACGCCGACCAACCGCACCGTGCTGATCGAGGACGGCATCCTCGTCGGCTACATGCAGGACCGGCAGAACGCGCGGCTGATGAACATGAAGCCCACCGGCAACGGGCGCCGCGAGAGCTACGCGCACGTGCCCATGCCGCGCATGACCAACACCTACATGCTGGCCGGCGGCCGCGACCCGGCGGAAATTCTCAGCTCCGTGAAAAACGGAATTTTCGCGGCGAATTTCGGCGGCGGTCAGGTCGACATCGTGTCGGGCAAATATGTGTTCCAGTGCACCGAGGCCTACAGGATCGAGAACGGCAAGCTCGGCGCGCCGCTGAAGGGCGCGATGCTGATCGGCAACGGGCCCACTGACCTGCATCGCATCTCGATGGTCGGCAACGACCTTCAACTCGATGACGGCATCGGCACCTGCGGCAAGCAGGGTCAGGGCGTCCCGGTCGGCGTCGGACAGCCGACGCTGCGCATGGACCGCATCACAGTCGGCGGGACGGGCTAGGAAGCCGGACCCGCAGCGATGACATTCGATGATGTTCGGGTTGTCGCCTTGAAGTGGCCCGAGGTCACCGACGGAACATCATACGGCACGCCGGCCCTGAAGGTGCGCGGCAAACTTCTGACGCGGCTGAAGGAAGACGGCGAAAGCCTTGTCGTGCTGGGCGTCGAGCATGATGAGCGCGCCATGCTGATCGAAACGCAGCCGATGATTTTCTATTTCACCGACCATTATCGCGACTGGCCGATCGTGCTGTTGCGGCTGCCGAAAGCGCGGCGGCAGACAGTCGAGGGGCTGCTGCTGCGGCACTGGCGCACCCTGGCATCGAAAAAGGCCATCAAGGCGCTGGAGGCAATGCCCGATCGCAAGACTTAAAAATAAGCGATCGAGCGCCCACAGATCGCAACCGCGATCCAGATCGATATCGACGCCACGGCTGTGGCGCGTGCCCCTGACGGCAGCAGCGTCAGCGGCGGCAAATCCTTCACCTTCGGTGCAATGAGGATTTCAAACAGCGCGACGTTGAGCAGACCGAGCGCGATCAGCCCGAGCTTGATCTGAAACACGCGGTTCACGATGACGTGGCTGGCCTCCGCTGTGAACAGAAACGCGCCGGAAATGGCCAGGCATACGAAGCCAATGATCGCAACACGTCGCGCCGCCTTCAGCACATATCCCGGTGACGTCGCGGACAGCGCGCCGGCCATGCGCATGTCCATCACCGCGATGGCGCCTGCGAAGACCATCAGCGATACGATGTGGCCGACATTGGCGACCATATAGAGCCAGCGCGATTGCCGGATCGCCGCGCCGAATCCCGAGGCCTCAAGCGCGGCGAAGATCGCGGGCGCCGCGTCCGTCATCAGCGCAGCTCGTACGTCTTGCCGTCCACCGAAATCCGCTCGGCGCGCATCTCGTTCATCTCGACGGTCGAGGGATAGCCATAGGCGGACACCTTCTTGCCGACGGCAACGACGTCCGCCTGTGCTCCGCGCGCGATCATGCGCGAGGTCGGAGCCAACGTCACGGTCCATATCTTGTCAGGCGCCTTCACTGCGATTGTCGCGTGCGGATTTTCGAACGTGCTGGTCAGGATCGATCCTTCGACCGTGATCGGCTTTCCGGCATCGTAACTTCCCCAGCCATGATGCGCGACCGCAGCCACTGTCGTGACAGCGAGAACGGAAAATCCGGCGAGTGCAACGCGGGTATACTTCATCGGAACGCTCCTGATCGCTCAATCCAGCTTGAACGATTACCCCTAACGCTCAAATGCGGAAATCGTTTGTTGTTTGCGGCGCGAATTACCGCACCACGCCGGATATGAAGCCCGGCTTGCGGCGCGGCGGCTTGATATGATCCTTCAGGAAACAGCGTGCTGATTTTCCGATGTAGCCGGGCCGCGCATAGGTCCATGCCCGGCACTTGTTGTCGTCGTCGCACACCGCCTTGCAGGTCGCGCCCTTGGGATCGGTCCCCACCTCGACACTGCGGTAGTCGCCGCCGGGCCGATCGGTCTCGGACTCGAGCACGCTGTTGCGCGGCTCGACCACGCCCGCACCGCGTACTCCGGAAACGCAGCAACTGCTCGGCACCCGCGGCGGCACCGCGTTCTTGAGCCAACAGACCGCGCTGTCGTCGCTGACAGCGGGATAGTTGAAGCTCCATGCGCGGCAGCGGCGGTCACGCTCGCATTGCAGGGCGCATACGGCGGGATCGCCGGCAGGCAGAAGTATGCGCTGATAATCGTTGCCGGGGCGATCGAAACTGGCCTGCGCGTGAGCCGGCTGAACACCGGCAAGGCACGTCAGGGCGAGCGCGACAGCGAACGCAACGCAGAAGCTGACGCATGATCTGAAACTGCAGACTGGAAGCATGCCATCGCTTTCAGCGGAGGACGGGCGTGATGAGTCGGGCGGATGCCCCTATTCAATCGCCGGGCTGATGTATGGCAGATGAACGGCAGATAAATGCGGAACAACATTCTCGTGATGGCAAGAACCCGTTGAATTAGTAAGCGTATTCGCCATACACCGGATCGACGGATTGTCCCCACGGGCCGTTGAATTTCTCGAGCAGCCGTTCAGCCGGGGTATGTCCTGCATCGATGATGTGATCGAGCGGCTCCAAATACCGCGACTCGTCGCGGCCGAGATGGTCTATCCGGCCCCTCCGCGCGAGGCCCTTGTGCGCCAGGGCCATGCAATCCTTGGCGACCTCGAACAGATAGCGGTTGCCGATCTTCGCCTTGAATCCCAGTCGCGGCACGTCATCGCGCAGCGCCTGACGTTCATGTGCGGTCCAGCGCTTGGCGATCTCCCACGCAGCATCCAGACTTTCGTCGTCATACAGCAAGCCAACCCAGAACGCCGGCAGTGACGGCAGTTGCTGCCACGGCACGCCGTCGGAGCCGCGCATTTCGAGATAGCGCTTCAGGCGCACCTCGGGGAAAATCGTCGAGAGATGATTCGCCCAGTCGGACAATGTCGGCTTCTCGCCGGGCATCATCCTGTTCTTGCCCTCGAAGAAATCACGGAACGACGACCCTGAGACGTCGATGTAGTCGTCACCGCGCTTGACGAAATACATCGGCACGTCGAGCGCGTAGTCGACCCAGCGCTCAAAACCCATGCCGTCCTCGAACGCCCATGGAATCATGCCCGCACGCGCGTTGTCGGTGTCGCGCCAGATCTCGGAGCGGAACGACAGAAAACCGTTCGGCTTTCCTTCGGTGAACGGCGAGTTCGCGAACAGCGCGGTGGCCACCGGCTGCAGCGCTACCGACACGCGCAGCTTCTTGACCATGTCCGCTTCCGAACAGAAGTCGAGATTGGTCTGCACCGTGCAGGTCCGGTACATCATGTCGAGGCCGTACTGGCCGACCTTCGGCATGTAGTCGGTCATGATCCGGTAGCGGCCCTTCGGCATCATCGGCATTTCCTTGCGCGACCATGACGGGGTCATGCCGAGACCGAGAAATCCGATCCCGAGCGGTGTCGCGACTTCGCGCACCTGCGCCAGATGCGCCATGAGTTCGGATGAGGTCTGGTGCACGGTTTCGACCGGCGCGCCCGACAATTCGAACTGGCCGCCGGGCTCCAGCGAAATCGCGCCACCGCCGGTGACGTCGTGCAATCCGATGATGTTGCCGTTCTCCATGATCGGATCCCAGCCGAGCAGGAGCTTCATGCCTTCAAGCAAAGCGCCGATGCCGCGCGCGCCCTCATAAGGCACGGGTCTGTGGCCCTCCAGCGTGAAGGGGGTTTTTTCGTGCTCGGTGCCGATGCGGAATTCGGATTTCGGCTTTACGCCGGCCTCCAGCCATCCGACCAGTTCGTCCCGCGAATCCAGCGGTGTCATATCGATCTGATCACGCGCCATGGGACGTCCAGACAAGAGGTGTTGATTGACGGGTTAGCGCACGATGCAGGCGGATGCCACGGATGCGGGCATCCGTAACCGCGAAGGGTAAAGAAAGGATCATCGGGCCGACGTGATTTCTTTGACGGATTCTTTGACGGCTTCTTTCGAGATGGCCACGGCCTGCGGCGCGCCCGCGCAGCAACCGAGACGATCCAGCAGGCCGGCGAGTTTCACCGCGTCGGCATCCGACAGCTTCGAGCCGATGTGCCGTTCGATCGCCGCGGAATATGAATTCCACATCTTCTTCTGCAACTCGCGGCCGGCATCGGTGATCTCCACGAACAGGCCGCGCTTGTCCATCTCGCACTCGCGCCGCGCCGCAAGGCCTTCCTCGACCAGACGATCGATCAGCCGCGACGTCGAGTACTGCGGCAGCAGCATCTGCTTTTCGAGTTCGACAGGGCGCAGTTCCCCGCTTGGCGCGCGCGACAGCTCAAGCAGCGCGTCGTACCAGGCCAGCGGCGGAAACCCGGCCTTCTTGAGATCCTGCTCGACCGCGCCGAGCACCTTGCCCTGAACCCGCATCAGGCGGATCCAGACCTCTGTGGCCTCGGTAGATGGTTTGCGTTTCATGGTCTCGTCCGTGCCGGTGGGCTGCCCCAAATCTGCTGGGCTGCCCAAGTCTATCCCAATAAATGCAGTTGCATCAATCTTGACATACCTGCATTTAGGGGACGGTCATAGGTCTTGCCAATGCCCCAATCTTCAAATTTCAAAAAGGGATACCTCCCATGAAACTGTATTATTCGCCCGGCGCCTGCTCGCTGTCCCCCCATATCGCCCTGAAAGAGGCCGGACTCCCGTTCGACCTGGTCAGGGTCGACCTGAAGGCGAAGAAACTCGAGGACGGCAGCGACTACACCCAGATCAATCCGAAGGGCCAGGTGCCGGCGCTCGGCCTCGACAGCGGCGATCTGCTGACGGAAGGCGCGGTCATCGTCCAGATGATCGCCGATAGTGCGCCGCAGAAGAACCTCGCGCCCGCCGCCGGCTCCAGCGAGCGCTACAAGCTGCAGGAATGGCTGAATTTCGTCGCCAGCGAGTTGCACAAGAACTTCAGCCCGCTGTTCCAGCCGGTCCTGTCCGATGACACCAAGGCGTTCTTCAAGGACCGCCTCATGGGCAAGTTCAAATACGTCGATCAGGCCTTGAAGGGCCGGGATTACGTGATGGGCAACCATTTCACCGTGCCGGACGCCTATCTCTTCACGATGCTCGCCTGGGCCGATCGCGTGGGCCTGGACATTTCCGGCCTGCCAAATCTCGTCGCCTACAAGGCGCGCGTCGCCGCGCGACCGAAGGTACAGGAAGCGCTCACCGCCGAGGGGCTGTTGAAGGCGTCGTAAAACACGGTCACATTGTTGAGAATGAAAAAGGCGGGATCGATGATCCCGCCTTTTGTTTTTCTTTCCCCTCTCCCCTTGTGGGAGAGGGTGGCGAAGTGAGCGAAGCGAAACTGAGCCGGGTGAGGGGCATGGTCTCACGTTGAAGGAACGGACCCCTCACCCGACCTCACTTCGTTCGGGCACCCTCTCCCACAAGGGGAGAGGGGAAGAGCGTTACGCCGCAGCCTTCTTCGGCGCGAAGCGGCCATAGAACGTCTCGCCCTTGGCCGCCATCTCGATCAGCAGCTTCGGCGGCGTGAAGCGCGAACCGTACTTCCTCTCCAGCTTGTGACACAGATCGACGAAGGTCTTGGTGCCCATGAAGTCGATGTAGGACAGTGTACCGCCGGTGAACGGCGCGAAGCCGAAACCGAGGATCGAGCCGACGTCGGCCTCGCGCGGATCGGTGATGACGCGATCCTCAACCGTGCGTGCGGCTTCCACCGCCTGCACCACCAGGAACCGCTGCTTCAATTCCTCGACATCCAGCGTGTCCGGATCGAGATGCTTCGACTGTAGCGTGCTCAGTTCAGGCCAGAGCTTCTTCTGGCCCTTGCCCTTCTCGGGATAGTCGTAGAAGCCCTTGCCGTTCTTGCGGCCAAAGCGTCCGCGCTTCTCCACCATCTCGACCAGAAGCGCCTTCTGCTCCGGATCGACGGCCTGCGGGCCCATGTCGGCCTCGGTTGCCTTGAGAATCTTCAGCGACAGGTCGATGGCGACCTCGTCGTTGAGCGAGAGCGGGCCGACCGGCATGCCGGCCATCTTGCCGACGTTCTCGATCATCGCAGGCGGAATGCCTTCCTTGAACATCTCGTAGCCTTCCGAGATGTAACGCAGCACGCAGCGGTTGGCGAAGAAGCCGCGCGAGTCGTTCACCACGATGGGCGTCTTGTTGATCTGCCGCACGTAATCGAGAGCGGTGGCCAGCGCCACATCGCCGGTGTTCTTGCCGACGATGATCTCCACCAGCATCATCTTCTCGACCGGCGAGAAGAAGTGGATGCCGATGAACTTCGACTGGTCCTTCCATTCCTCGGCCAGCGAATTGATCGGCAGCGTTGAGGTGTTGGATGCGAAGATCGCGCCGTCGCGCAGCAGCGGCTGCGCCTTGGCGTAGGTCTCGGCCTTGACCTTGCGATCCTCGAACACGGCCTCGATCACGAGATCGCAATCCTTGATCGCATTGTAATCCGGCGAAGCCGTGATGCGGCCGAGGATGGCGTCGGCCTTGTCCTGTGTCATGCGGCCCTTGGCGATCTGGCCGTCAAGCATGGCCTTGGCGTGACCCCTGCCCTTGTCGGCGCTTTCCTGATCGCGATCGATCAGCACCACGTCGATGCCGGCCTGCGCCGACACGAAGCCGACGCTGGCGCCCATGAAGCCGGCGCCGATGACGGCAAGCTTCTTCACTTTAGTGGGCGGCACGTTCTGCGGACGGCGCGCGCCCTTGTTGAGTTCTTGCATCGACACGAAGAGCGAGCGGATCATCGCCGCTGCTTCCTTCGAGCGCAGAATCTTCGAGAAGTAACGCGACTCGACGCGCAGCGCCGCATCCATCGGCAGTTGCAGGCCCTCATAGACGCACTGCATGATGGCGCGCGCGGCCGGATAGTTGTCGTAGGTCTCGCGGCGCAGGATCGCGTTTGCCGGCGGGAAGAACTGCATGCCGGCCTTCGAATAGACCGGGCCGCCGGGCAGCTTGAAGCCCTTCTCATCCCATGGGGCGACCGCCTTGCCGCCCGCCTTGATCCAGTCCTTCGCGGTCTTGATCAGATCGGCCGCGGGAACCACCGCTCCGACGATGCCGAGCGCCTTGGCCTTCTTCAGATCGATGGCGTCGCCCTTGAGCAGCATCTGCAAAGCGTCCATCGGCTGGATCATGCGCGGAAGCCGCTGGGTGCCGCCGCCGCCCGGGAACAGGCCGACCTTGATCTCAGGCAACCCAAGACGCGTCTTGGGGTTGTCCGACGCCACGCGATAGTGACACGCCAGCGCCAGTTCGAACGCGCCGCCGAAGGCGAGGCCATTGATCGCCGCAACCCAAGGCTTGCCGCTGACCTCGATGTTGCGCAGCGCCTGCGACAACTTTCGGACTTCGTCGAAGACGTACTTGTTCGCGACTTCCTCGCCCTTGGCTTTCAGCAATTCGAGATAGGCGCGATTCATGCCTTCCAGCATGGTCAGGTCCGCGCCGCCGGAGAACGCTTCCTTGCCGGAGGTGATGACGACACCCTTGATCGCGGCATCCTTGGTGGTCGCCTCCACAATGGCGGCAAGCTCGGTGTTGGTGGTCTCGTCCAGCACGTTCATCGACTTGCCGGGAATATCCCACGTCACCAACGCAATGCCGTCGGCGTCGGTCTCAACCTTGAAATTCTTGTAAGTCATGTGATCGCTCCCAACTCTGTGCCGTCATCCTGAGGTGGCCTCGCCGCTTGCGAGGCCCTCGAAGGATGACTTGATGAAATTTTCGCCTTGCTCCCCTCCCCCCTTGCGGGGAGGGGTCGGGGGTGGGGGTTCCTTCAACGCCGAAAGTCACCCCACCCCGGCTCACTTCGTTCGCCGACCCTCCTCCTCAAGGGGAGGGTGAAAGGGTCAAACGCGCTCGATGATGGTGGCGGTGCCCATGCCACCGCCGATGCACAGCGTGACGAGAGCGGTAGACTTGTTGGTGCGCTCGAGTTCGTCGAGCACCGTGCCGAGGATCATCGCGCCGGTTGCGCCAAGCGGGTGGCCCATCGCGATCGCACCGCCATTGACGTTGATCTTGTCGTTATCGATCTCGAAGGCCTGGATGTAGCGCAGCACCACCGAGGCGAAGGCCTCGTTCAGTTCGAACAGGTCAATGTCCGACAACTTCATGCCGGAACGCTCCAGCACCTTCTTGGTGACATCGACCGGGCCGGTCAGCATCATCGCGGGCTCGGAACCGATGTTCGCGAACGCGCGGATCTTCGCACGCGGCTTCAGGCCGCGCTTCTTGCCGGCTTCCGCGCTGCCAAGCAGGACAGCCGCTGCACCATCGACAATGCCCGACGAGTTGCCGGCGTGATGCACGTAGTTCACTGCCTCGATTTCCGGATGCGACTGCACGGCGACGGCATCGAAACCGCCCATCGCGCCCATCGCCGCGAACGACGCCTGCAACTGCCCGAGCGACTGCATCGTCGTGCTTGGGCGCATATGCTCGTCCTTGTCGAGAATGGTGAGACCGTTGATATCCTTCACCGGAATCACGGAATTCTTGAAGCGGCCCTCGTCCCATGCCTTGGCGGCGCGCTGCTGGCTTTGCACCGCATAGGCATCGACGTTGTCGCGGGAGAAACCGTACTTGGTGGCGATCAGATCCGCCGACACACCCTGCGGCATGAAATAGCTCGGCACCGCCATCGACGGGTCCATCGGCCACGACGCGCCCGATGAGAGAATGCCGACCCGGCTCATGGATTCCGCGCCGCCGCCGATGGTCATCTCGTGCTGGCCGGACATGACCTGCGCCGCCGCGAAATTCACCGCATCGAGGCCCGACGCGCAGAAGCGGCTGATCTGGATGCCCGGAACCGATTCACCAAGGCCCGCGTTCAGCGCCGCGAAACGCGCGATATCGCCGCCCGCTTCGCCAATCGGATCGACCACACCGAGGATCACGTCGTCAATGGTGTCGGGCGCGATGTTGTTGCGTTCCTTGAGAGCCTTCAGCGGTGCGGTCGCCAGCGCCAGCGCCGTCACCTCATGCAGCGAACCATCGGATTTGCCTTTGCCGCGTGGCGTGCGCACGTGATCGTAGATAAATGCCTCTGGCATGACGCCCTCCTGGAAATTTTGATTGAAGAAGTGTGATCGGAAGCCCGCGCCGGACACCGGCGCGAGACAAATTCGAACGTCAGAACGCTTCGGCAGGCAGTTCCATCATCGTGGCTGCACCGGCCTGGACGCGCGACAGGCGCAGCGAGGTTTCCGGCAACATCCGCTCCATGAAGAACTTGCCCGTCACCAGCTTGGCCTTCAGGTAAGGCTGCTCGCCGGCTTCCGCCAGCTTGTCCTGTGCAACTTTCGCCATGCGCGCCCACATGTAGCCGAGCGACACCAGACCGAAGAGATGCAGGTAGTCGGTGGATGCGGCGCCCGCATTGTCAGGCTTCGCCATCGCGTTCTGCATCAGCCACATGGTGGCCTGCTGCAGATGCTGAACCGACGCAGTGAGCGGCGCGAGGTAAGGCTTCATCGCCTCGTTCGCACCGTTCTCCTTCGCAAAGGTCGTAACCTCATTGAAGAACGCGGTGATGGCGCGGCCACCATCGCGGCCGAGCTTGCGGCCGACGAGGTCGAGCGCCTGAATGCCGTTGGCGCCTTCATAGATCATGGCAATGCGCGCATCGCGCACGAACTGCTCGACGCCGGTTTCGACAATGTAACCGTGACCGCCGAACATCTGCTGCGCGGCGACGGCATTGGCGAAGCCCTGATCGGTCAACATCGCTTTGATGACCGGGGTCAGCAGGCCCATGTGATCGTCAGCGGCCTGACGCTCCTTCTGATCGTCGGACCGATGGGCGAGATCGCTCTTCAGCGAGGTCCACACCACCAGCGCGCGCGCCGCTTCGTTGAACGCGCGGATCGACATCAGCGTGCGGCGCACGTCGGGATGCACAATGATCGGGTCAGCGGGCTTGTCCTTGGCCTGCGGTCCGGTGAGCGCGCGGCCCTGCAGGCGATCCCGGGCATAGGCCGCGGCGTTCTGATAGGCGACCTCGGATTGCGACAATCCCTGCACGCCAACGCCCAGACGGGCTTCATTCATCATGACGAACATCGCCGCCATGCCCTTGTTCTCTTCGCCGACCAGCGTGCCGACAGCGTTGTCGAAGTTCAGCACACAGGTCGAATTGCCGTGGATGCCCATCTTCTCCTCGATCGAGCCGCACGACACGCCATTCGGCGCGCCGAGCGATCCGTCGGCATTGATGGTCATCTTCGGCACCACGAACAGCGAGACGCCCTTGATGCCGGCAGGCGCGCCTTCGATGCGCGCCAGCACCAGATGGACGATGTTCTCGGTGAGATCCTGCTCGCCGCCCGAGATGAAAATCTTGGTGCCGGTGATCTTGTAGGTGCCGTCGGCCTGCTTCACCGCCTTGGTGCGCATCAGGCCGAGATCCGTGCCGCATTGTGGCTCGGTGAGATTCATGGTGCCGGCCCACTGGCCTGCGACCATCTTCGGCACGAAGGTCTTTTTCTGTTCGGCCGAGCCGTGCACCAGCAGTGCGGCCATCGCGCCCTGCGTCAGGCCCGGATACATCGAGAAGGCCATGTTGGCCGACATCATGAATTCGTTGACAGTCTGCGACAGCGAGACCGGCAGCCCCTGCCCGCCGAACTCCGCCGGTGCCGACAGACCGAGCCAGCCGCCGGCGGCGAGCTGCTTGAACGCATCCTTGAAACCCTTCGGGGTCGAGACGCGGCCATCGTCGTGACGGGTGCAGCCTTCGATGTCGCCCGAGTGGTTGAGCGGCTGCAGCACCTGTTCGGTGAACTTGGCGGCTTCATCGATGATCGCTGAGCGAACGTCGGCCGACGCGTCGCTGAATCCCGGAAGGTTGTTGTACCGGTCGATCTGGAAAACGTCGTTGAGGAGAAAACTCACATCTTCCACGGGCGCTCGATAGGTCGGCATCAACGTTCCTCCTGGGTGAAAAGCGCCCTTCCATAGGCATTTTTTTGCAGTGCGGCAATATCGGCCGGAACTCTATCCCAATTGCCGGGCGATAAGGAGAACTTGCGTCATCATGACTGATCCGCGCCCGGTCGCTGTGGCCTGGTTCACAGAGGAAGTCGGCATTCCAAATTTGCATGCCGTGCGGGTAACTTTTCGGCCCCGGAGGGGGTCTCATTAACGCGGTATTTACCGTAACGCGAAAAAGTCGGGACTGGACACAGACGTCTCGCGTCGAAATTTGATTGTCTCTTCAAGGGGGCGCGAGGGGTCTGAAGCGCTCTGGCACCAGCCAGAGCCGACACCGGACCAAGGCATGACAGCGCGCGTATCGTGGAGTGTTGACGGAATCGAGCCATCGGTCCGCGAAAGGGCCGAAGCTTCCGCGCGCCATGCCGGTATGTCCTTGGGAGATTGGCTGAATTCGGCGATCGGCAGCCCCGGCCAAAGCTCTCGGGAAGCCCAGGATGTCGCCGAAATCCACAAGCGCCTCGACTCGATCGCCCGGCAGGTCGAACACATGTCGCACGCGCCGGGAGCCCCCAAGGGCGATCCAGCGGTTGCCCGGCAGTTGAACGACGCCATTTCGCGGCTCGACGCCCGGCTGTCGCAGCTTTCAGACGGCCCGCAGCATCAAGGCGCGCCTTACCGTCCCGCCCCCACTCCGCGCATGGCTCCCGCCGTTTCGCCTGCAATGGCGCCCACCATGTCCCCGATGGACTTCTCCATCGCGGAAATCGTCGCGCGGCAGGGCGAACTCGATGGCGCATCCCGCGCGATGCCGCAGTCGTCGACGCGGATGCCGCCGCCGTCGTTCGTGAACCAAGCGCCGCCGATCCAGCCGCAGGCCGACTTCTCCGGCCTCGAGCGGCAGTTGTCCCAGATCACCAGTCAGATTGAGACGCTGCGCCGTCCAGACGGCGTCGAGCAGTCGATTGCCGCGTTCCGCGGCGAGCTTGCCGAGATCCGCCAGGCCATCACCGAGGCGCTGCCGCGCCGCGCGATCGAATCCCTCGAAGGCGAAATCCGCTCGCTCGGGCGGCGGATCGACGAGACTCGTTCAACCGGAATCGACAGCAGTGCACTGTCCGGCATCGAACGGGCATTGTCGGACATCTATAGCGAACTGCGCACGCTCAAGCCCGCCGAACAGCTCGCGGGCTTCGACGACGCGATCCGCAATCTCGGCGGCAAGATCGACACGATCGTGCGGTCCAGCACTGATCCTGCGACCGTCCGTCAGCTTGAAGACGCCATTGCGGCGCTCAAGGTGATCGTGTCGAACGTCGCATCGAACGACGCGCTGAATGAACTTGCCGGGCACGTGCAGACATTGTCGGCCAAGGTCGATCAACTGGCGCGCGCGGGCGGCAGCAGCGATATTCTCTCGGCGCTCGAACAGCGCATTGCTGTGCTGACCACCGCGCTTGAACAGCGCGATCGCGCGCCGGTGGGCGATACCGTCTATTTCGACAACGCGGTGCGCACGATTTCGGACCGGCTCGATCATCTTCAGGTCGGCAGCGATAGCTCCGCGTCCCTGAGCCATGTCGAGCAACGTGTCCATCATCTGCTCGAGCGGCTGGAGATGTCAGAACCGCGCGGGGGAAATCTCGCGAAGGTTGAGGAAGGCCTTTCGGACATTCTGCGGCACCTCGAAAGCCAGCGCATGACCAGCGCAGGCGCCGATCAGGGATTGCGCGCGGTCGCGCCGATGGACGGCGACCTGGTCGATACCATCAAGCGCGAACTCTCCGACATCCGCTTCAGCCAGTCGGAGACCAACCGGCATACACAGGATTCGCTCGAAGCCGTTCACAACACGCTCGGTCATGTGGTCGATCGTCTGGCGCAGATCGAGGGCGACCTGCGCAATGCACGCTCGGCTTCCGCGCCACGCGAGATGCCACCCGCGACTGCAATGGCCGAGCCTCGCGCGCGCGACACCTATCCGCCGGAACCGCCGCGTCAGCCGACGTCCTTCGCGCCGGTGCCACGCCCAGAAATGCCGAATCCGGCTGCGGCACAGGCCCCGATTGCCCGCGCCCCCGTCACGCAGACAACCATCGCGCCACCTATCGTGAAGGCTCCCGCGATCGCGCCGTCCTATGACGCAAACGAACCGGCGACGCCGCCGGCCGCGTCGGTGCGCCCGCCTCCGTCGCCGCGCAGTCCGATTGATCCCAGCCTGCCGCCGGATCATCCGCTTGAGCCCGGCACCCGCATGCAATCGGCCCGAAGCGGATCCAGCCCGTCCGAGCGCATCGCCGCGTCGGAAGTGGTGCTGAATGAGATTTCCGCGAGCAAGCAAGAGCCTGTGAGCTCGACAAATTTCATCCAGGCCGCGCGCCGCGCCGCGCAGGCCGCCGCTGCCACGCCTCCTGCAGCATCGGGCCCGAAGCAGAACCGTGTCACCGCGCTCAACGACGCGGCGCGCAACGCAGCCAAGGCTGCGGCCGTAGGCGACTCCGGAATTTCATCGAAAATTCGCGCGCTGCTGGTCGGCGCGAGCGTGGTCGTGATCGTGCTCGGCACGGTCAAGATGGGCATGAACCTGCTCAGCGGCCACGACAACGCCAACTCGTCGCTCCCCGCCGAATCCAGCGTCACGCCGCCGCCGCCTGTGCCGGAGAACGGACCGCGCTCCGATGTGGCGCCAGTGATGCCGTCGATGACGTCACCGACTCTGCTCACGCGTCAGTCGATGAGTGGGCCGCAGATCATTTCCGTCCCTGCCATGCCTGCCATCCCTGCTGCGGCACCGGCCGTACCTTTCGTTGCGCCTGCAGCCGCTCCTGTTGCCACTGACGTCACCGGCTCGATCGTAACGCCACCGGAACGGATCTCCGTGACCGTTCCCCCGGCGGCGAAGGACAGGACGAAAATCAAGCTGACGCCAGTGGCTGACAAACTGCCCGAAACCATTGGCGGTGCGGCGCTTCGGACCGCAGCCAACAAGGGCGATCCCGGCGCGGCTTTTGAGATCGGCGTCCGCTACGCCGAAGGCAAGGGCGTCGCGGCCGACTACGTGACAGCGGCAACATGGTATGAGCGCGCCGCGCAGAACGGCATCGTTCCGGCGACGTTCCGGCTCGGAACGCTTTATGAAAAGGGGCTTGGCGTCAAAAAGGATGCCGACGCCGCGCGCGGATATTACCTGCAGGCCGCCGAGAAGGGCAGCGCCAAGGCCATGCACAATCTCGCCGTGCTGGATGCCGACGGCGGCGGCGCCGGCCCAAATTACAAGAGCGCGTCGCAATGGTTCCGCAAGGCCGCCGAGCGCGGCGTCGCCGACAGCCAGTTCAATCTCGGGATTCTCTATGCCCGTGGCATCGGCGTGGACCAAAACCTTGCCGAGTCCTTCAAATGGTTCAGCCTCGCGGCCGCCCAGGGCGATGCGGATTCCGGCCGGAAGCGCGACGACATCGCCAAGCGCCTCGACGCCCAATCGCTCGCTGCGGCGAAACTCGCGACCCAGACCTTCGTGCCTGAAACGCAGCCCGCGGAGGCCACCGCCAATGGCGCGCCGGCGGGTGGATGGGACATCGCAGCGCCGGCGAAACCGGCAACGAAGCCCGCAGCCAAAACGGCGGCCAAAAGCACCGCCCATTGACGGCGATTCAGCGGCCTTGACCACTGAATGAACCGCGCCGACAGACCTGCAGCACAGCATTAAGATTAACAGGCAGCGTGACCGGGAAACTGCGTCGCTTCGCGGCCGGTCGCCAAATCTTTAACCCCACCGCAGATGATTTCGGGTAAGCAGGGGCGCGGCGCATGACCCGCGTCGCGGCAGATTCATTGCTGCGAGGGGCACACTGAGCCTCGCGCCAAAACTCAAGCGAACGCGCGTGCAACTTTTCCTCCCGATCGCCGACATTCCGGTCAATGTGTTTCTCATCCTGGGGATGGGCGCGGCCGTCGGCTTCGTATCCGGCATGTTCGGCATCGGCGGCGGCTTCCTGATGACGCCGCTGCTGATCTTCATCGGAATTACACCTGCGGTCGCCGTCGCCTCGGTGACCAGCCACATGGCGGCCTCGTCGTTTTCCGGCGCATTGTCCTACTGGCGCAAGCGGGCGATCGATCCAGCTCTCTCGCTCGTCCTGTTGTGCGGCGGTGTCATGGGCACCGCATTGGGCGTGTGGATCTTCACGCTGCTCCGCTCGGTGGGGCAGCTCGATCTCATCATCGCATTGTCCTACGTGGTGCTGCTGACCGCTGTTGGCACGCTGATGTTCCTCGAAGGCGCGCGCGCCATCCTGCGCGCCCGGCGCGGCAACACCACGATCACCCGGCGAGCGCGGGCGCAGGGATGGATTCTCGGCCTGCCTCTGAAGATGCGCTTCAAGCGCTCGAAGATCTATCTGTCCGTCATCCCGGTGCTCGCCGTCGGGCTTTTCGTCGGCTTTCTCGGCGCCATCATGGGCGTCGGCGGCAGCTTCCTGCTGATTCCGATCATGATCTATGTCCTGCGGGTCCCCACCTCCACCGTTATCGGCTCGGCAATGGTGCTGACACTGGTGACGATGGTGGTCGCAACCGTCCTGCACGCCGTGACCAACCATCTCGTCGATGCGGTTCTGGCGCTGATGCTGATGGTGGGCGGCGTGATCGGCGCACAATTCGGCGCGCGGGCCGGGCAGCGCATCCGCGGCGACCATCTGCGCCTGCTGCTCGGGCTTTTGATCCTGTCAGTCGGCGTCCGCTTTGCCGTCGAACTGGTGATCCGGCCGGACGAGCTCTATTCCATTCGCGATCTGGGGATCGGCGGATGACCACTCGCGCATTCATCCTCTTCGCCACCTTGCTGCTCTCGCTTGGCACAGGCGGAATCGCGCGGGCGGAAAACCTGATCGTCTCGGTCTCCAATCACCGCATTACCGTGACGCCGAACTATTCCGGCGAAGAACTGGTCCTGTTCGGCTCCATAGAACGCGACAGCAAATCGAAGCCGCCGGGCACCGCTTACGACATCGTGGTCACGGTAACCGGACCGCGCGCCGACATGGTGACACGGCGCAAGGAGCGCAAGCTCGGTATCTGGGTCAACGTCGATTCGCGCGAGTTCATTCAGGTCCCGTCCTACCTCGGCATCTTCGCCAATCGCCCGATCGACAATATCGCCTCGCCGGACGTCCAGCGGCGGCAGCAGATCGGGTTGACGAACTTCGCGTTGCCGCAGCGCATGGGCCCCGACGTCGCCAATACGGTGGCCAGCGATCCGTTCCGCTCGGCGTTCGTGCGGCTGCGCACCGACCACGGCCTCTATCGCGAGCAGACCAGCGCGTTGACCTTCCTCACTCCGACATTGTTTCGCACCGGCATTCCGCTGCCGGCAGAGGTGCCGACCGGCACCTACACCATCGACATCAAGCTGTTTGCCGGTGGAGCGTTCGTGGCCAGGACCGAGACCGCGTTTGAAATCGTCAAGGTCGGCTTCGAGCAGTTCGTCGCCAACTCCGCACGCCACCATGGGCTGCTCTACGGCCTCGCCACCGCAATGATGGCGATCATGACCGGATGGCTTGCATCCGTGATCTTCCGCAGGGATTAAAGGAAGAAACCCGCGATCATGGCGAGGACGCAGACGGCCATCGCTGCCGTCGACAGCCATCCCAGCCAGTATAGCGGCCCGGAGACGATGAATTTGCTCATCACGTCGTGACGGCGCGCGATGATCATCAGCAGAGCCATGACCGGCACGGCGAGCACGCCGTTGATCACCGCACTCCAGTACAGCGCCGAGATGGGGTTGATCGGCGTGAAGTTGAGAAGAATACCGATCCCTGCCGATAGAGCCAGCACGCCGTAGAATGCGGCCGCCTCGCGCGGCTTGCGGGCAAGACCGACGGTCCATTTGCGACCCTCCCCGACCGCATAGGCCGCCGAACCGGCCAGCACCGGCACCGCCAGCAGACCAGTGCCGATAATGCCAAGCGCGAAGATGAACTCTGCAAAAACGCCCGCAATCGGCTTCAACGCTTCTGCAGCCTGCGCGGAGGTTTCGATATTGGTCTTGCCGGTTGCATTGAGCGTCGCCGCTGCCGTGATAATGATCGAGATCGCAATCAGGTTCGAGAATGCCATGCCGACGATGGTGTCGGCACGGATACGGTGAAACTCCTTCACCGCGCCATAGTGTTTCTCCGCCAACGGCTGTTTCGTTGCATCGACACGCTGATCCTCCGCCTCCTGAGACGCCTGCCAGAAGAACAGATAAGGCGAGATGGTAGTGCCGAGGATTGCGACCAGCGTGGTCAGGAACGCAGACGTCCACTGCACCTGCGGAATGACGATGCCGCGCAACGCGTCGCCCCATGATACTTTCGTGACCGCCAGCGCCGCGACATAGGTGAACAGACTGAGCGTCAGCCATTTCAACACGGCGCTGTAGCGCTTGTAATCGAGGAAGATTTGCGCCGTCACCGAGGCGACGCCGAACACCAGCACGTAAAGAAAGCCTGGACCGCCGATCAGGAGCTTGAGCGCGTCGCCCATCGCCGCGAGATCGGCCGCGATATTGATCGTGTTGGCGATGAACAACAGTGCAATGACGATGTTCAGAAGCCAGGCCGGATAGAGACGGCGGACGTTGCCGGCGATGCCGTGGCCGGTTACCCGCCCGACGCGCGCGGAGATTTCCTGAATCGCCGCCATCAGCGGAAACGTCAACAGCATGGTCCAGCCGATGCCGTAACCGAGCTGCGCGCCCGCCTGACTGTAAGTGCCGATACCGGATGGATCATCGTCCGATGCACCGGTGACGAGACCCGGACCTAAGGTCTTCAGAAAGCTGCGCAGGCTGAAGGGCTCCGGCGGCTTGGCCTTATGAACCGGCTTTTCCGGCTCCGGCTTTTTTCGATGATCGGCCTTCCGATATGCCATGCCAGCGCCCTGCCGCGGCTGACAACGGCCAAGGCGCGCGGCGGTTCCATACACGGTGGGCCGACCGCGACAGGGACGCACGACGGAATAGTGGCTCCGACTGACGCAAGAGTCCTGCGGCGCGGGCCCCGTGACTTCAGGAACAGCGCGACGCCGCGATGGTGTGCACGCGGCGGTCGCCGAGCACGTGCGCGGTGAAAGCCAGCGTCCGGAAGATCGCCGCGAAGGCCACGTCGCGAATGCTCAAGCCGCCGGTGTAAGCACCGAATGCCGGCATCACCGCGCGCTCCCCGTCGCTGGCGAAGCATCGCCGTTCCACGGAGCGCCCGCGCGTCGAGACCCGCGCCTTGGGATGGAGATGTCCCGCGACTTCCCCCACTGCGCCGGTCGGCTCATGGCGAAACACAATCGGCCCGATGGCGACTGCGTCTGCGACCACGCCGCCGAGATCCCGCGGCAGTGCCGGATCGTGATTGCCGGAAATCCAGATCCAGTCGCGCCTCGATTGCAACGCCGACAGCGCCTCGCGGTCATCCGGTGACAACCGCTCGTGCGCGTCGCGATCGTGGAAGCTGTCGCCGAGCGCAATCACCGTGCGCGGGTCGTGCCGCGCGATCACCGCGCTTAGTTGCGCGAGCGTTGCCGCGGTATCGAACGGCGGCAACAGCACGCCCCGTTGCGCGAAGCTGGAGCCTTTTTCGAGATGTAGATCTGAGACGACCAAAAGGCGTTCGTCCTCCCAGAACAACGCGCCAGCAAGATCGGCGGCAAAGGTAACGCCCGCCACATTTACTTGCTCAGAAGACAAGCGGGGGACTGCACTCTCGTTCGTCATGGCCGGGCATAGCCGTCAGAAGGACGGCGTCGCTTCGCTCGCCTATGTCCCGGCCATCCACGTCCTATCTCTTTTAAGAAAAGAAACGACGTGGATGCCCGGCACAAGGCCGGGCATGACGAAATGAATGGATCGGAGTCATGCAGGAGCATCTCTAGTTCCGCGACATCGCCTCTTTCACAAGTTCCTCGGCGGCCTCCGCCAGCAACTCGTCGGACGCTTCGCCATAAACCGCTTCGCGGCCGATTTCCAGCATCACCGGCACCGCGAGCGGCGACACCCGGTCGAGTTCCTTGTGGGTGATTCGGCCCTTGATCCGGATCAGCATATCGCTGAGGCGGCGAATATCCAGCAATCCGGTGGCGGCATCCGCTCGTGCCGCACGCAGCAGGACATGATCGGGCTGGTGCTTGCGCAGCACGTCATAGACAAGATCCGTCGAGAACAGCACCTGCCGCCGCGATTTCTCCTCGCCAGTGAAACGCCGCGCGATCAGGCCCGAGATCACGGCGCAGGTCCGGAACGTGCGCTTCATCAATGCCGATTCCGCGAGCCACGCCTCCAGATCGTCGCCTAACATATCCGCATCGAACAGCGCATCGAGATCGAGGCGACCATTGCGGATCATCGATGACATGTCGCCGAGTGACCAAACAGCCAACGCATATTCATTGGCGACGAAGCCGAGCGGCTTTGCCCGCCCCCGCTCCAGCCGCCGCGTCAGCAGCATGCCCAGCGTCTGATGCGCGAGACGCCCCTCGAACGGATAGCAAACGAGATAGTGCTTGTCGGCGCGGGGAAATGTCTCAACGACCAGTTCGCGCGGACCCGGCACCCGGGAAAACACCGCCTGCAGCGACAGCCATTCGCGGACCTGATCGGGCAGACCTTTCCACGCGTGCTGATCGGCGAGCAGGAGACGCACGCGCTCGGCCAGATAGGTCGAGAGCGGAAACTTGCCGCCTGCGTAGGACGGCACCTTGGCATTGGCATCGTTGCTGCGCGACACGTACACCTCGTCTTCCATCAACGCTTCGTAACGCACCACCTCGCCACCGAACACGAAGGTGTCGTTCGGCACGAGTCCTTCGATGAAATACTCCTCGATCTGGCCGAGCATGCGCCCGCCCCGCGCGATCACGCCGGTCGAACCCGAGCCCTTGCTGCGGCCACGCACCAGTTTCACCTTGAGCATCGGCTCTTCGACGATGGTGCCGACATTGAGGCGGTAGCTTTGGCGCACCTTCGGATTGGTGACGCGCCAGCGTCCGGCCTTGTCCTGCTTGATTCGCGCAAATCGCTCATAGCTTTTCAGCGCATAACCGCCGGTCGCAACGAAATCCATCGCGTCGTCGAAATCGGCGCGCGTCAGATCCATATACGGCGCGGCACCGCGCACTTCGTCATAAAGCGCGTCGGCCAGAAATGGCTCGCCGCAGGCGCAACCCAGCACATGCTGTGCCAGCACATCGAGCGAGCCGGTGCGCTGCGGCGGCGTATCCTGCGCATTCTCCGCAACCGCATCGATCGCGGCGCGGCATTCCAGCACCTCGAACCGATTGGCGGGCACCATCACCGCGCGTGACGGCTCATCAAGTCGGTGATTGGCGCGGCCGATCCGCTGCATCAGCCGCGAGGCACCTTTCGGCGCACCAACATTGATGACGAGATCGATATCGCCCCAGTCGATGCCGAGATCGAGCGAGGACGTACAGACCACGCCGCGCAGCTTGCCCGCCGCCATCGCGTCCTCGACCTTGCGGCGCTGCGCCACATCGAGAGAGCCGTGATGCAGCGCGATCGCGAGGCCGTCGTCGTTGATGCGCCACAGATCCTGAAACAACATCTCCGCCTGCGCCCGGGTATTGACGAACATCAGCGAGGTCTTGTTGGCCTTGACCAACTCATAAATCTCACCGAGCGCATGCCGCGCCATGTGACCGGCCCACGGCAGACGTTCCTTGGTGTCGAGCATTTCAACGATAGGCGCAGCGCCGGCATCCGCGATCACAAGATCGGCCATGTTTTGCATGCCTCTGGTCTGCGGCATCAGATAGCGCCGTAAATCATCCGGCTCCGCGACAGTTGCCGAGAGACCCACCGTCGTCACGTTTGGCGCAAGCCGCCACAGCCGCGCGAGGCCGAGCGACAGAAGATCGCCGCGCTTCGAGGTCACCAGCGCATGCAACTCGTCGAGCACCACCCGCTTCAACGAGGAAAACAGAAACGGCGCATCGTCGGACGACAGCAACAGCGCGAGCTGCTCCGGCGTGGTCAGCAGAATGTCCGGTGGATATTTGCGCTGGCGCTGCCGCCGCGACACCGGCGTGTCACCGGTGCGGGTCTCGACGCGGACCGGCAACTTCATGTCCGCGATGGGCCGTTCGAGATTGCGCGCGATGTCCACCGCCAGCGCCTTCAGCGGCGAAATATAAAGCGTGTGCAGACCACCGGTTCGCGCGACACTGCGTCCGGTAGACATCGTTTTCGCAGCTCTGGGCTGCGGCGTACCCAATTCCACGAGCGTCGGGAGGAAACCCGCCAGCGTCTTGCCCGCACCCGTCGGCGCGATCAGCAAGGCAGACCGGTTGTTTTGTGCCTTCGCCAACAGATCAAGCTGATGCGCGCGCGGCGACCAGCCCCGTGCCGCGAACCAGCGCTGGAAAATCTCGGGCAGCAGATCGGAAGATGGGGCTCTGATATCCACGCCCTAGAGTTAAGGCGTCGCAGGCGTCCGGTCGAGAGCGGAGACGGACGATCCGCCTCCGCTCCGCAGCGTTATTCGGTGACCGGCTTGTCCGAAATATCCCAATCCTTGCCGTTGAAGATCGCGATGTGGAGCGTCTTCATCGGCGTGTAGTTATCCGGCGTGAAGCTGTAGGTAATGCCGTCCAGCATGTAGGGTGAGTGGAAACCCGCCAGCGATTGCGCCTGCTTCAGCACGTTGGCGCGGGTCAGATCGTCGCCACAGCGGCGCAGGATTTCCGCCATTGTCACCGCCTGCCCGTAACCTGCATAGGCGATGGTGTTGTCGGGATCGACGTTCGGCAGGTACTTCTTGCGCAGTTCCTCGAAGCCCATCACGTCCGGATCCTTCTCCCAGCGCGGCACGCCGACCTCCTTGGCGTAGCGCATGGCGACAATGCCGGTGGCATTCTCGAGGCCCGCGGCATTCAGGATCGAGCGGCCAGTGGAACCGGCCGTCAACAGATGCAGCGGCTTCCAGCCGAGTTCGACCACCTTGCGGACCGACTGCGACGTCGCCTTGCCGGTGGTGATGTTGAAAAAGACATCCGCGCCCGACTTGGACAGGTTGATGAGCTGCGAATCGATGGTCGGATCGGTGAGGTCGTAGGTGGCTTCCGCAACGACGGTGGCCTTGCCTCCCGCCTGCGCCAGCACTTCCTTGAACGGGCCGAGGAAATCACGCCCGAAGTCGTCGTTCTGATACAGGATCGCGACCTTGGCGTTCGGCTTCACGTTCAAGACGTGCTTGGCGAGGATGCGCGCCTCGGTCGGATAGAGCGGCAGGCCAGCCATGGTCCATTTAAAGTTCTTCGGGTCGTTCCACTTGGACGCACCGGTGTTCAGCAGAAGCTGCGGCACGCCCTTGGAGTTGAGATATTTGTGCACGGCGGTCTGCGGTGCCGTGCCCAGAGAACCGAACAGCGCCAGCACTTCTTCCTGCTCCACCAACCGGCGGGTCGCTTCCACCGCCTTCGGGGCGGAATATGAGTCGTCCAGCGAGAGCATCTTGACCTTGCGGCCGTTGATGCCGCCCTTTTCGTTGATCATTTCGAAATAGGCGGTCGCGACGCGGCCAAGCACGCCGTAGAGCGAACCCGGACCCGAATGGGGGACGGTCTGACCAAGCTTGATTTCGGTGTCGCTCGCGCCCGGGTCGTATTTCTTCTGCGCGTGAGCAGCTGACGCCGCCATAAGAACAGTGGCTGCAAGCGCAGCACCGGCGGTGAACGATTTCATCGTCGTTTTCATTTTCTTGTAATCTCCTTGGATTGTTCCAGCGGCATTCTGCGATGCCTTTGATTTTCCGGGCGTATTCATCGCGAATCGGATGCAGATCACGGCATCCTGCCGGGCATCACGCCCCTGTCTTGCGTCTTGGCGCTGCGGACCAATGAGTGACTCGTCTTGAGGCAGGCTCGAAGCCGATTATGCCTTGCTCGCGGTCACCACGAATCCCGGCACGGGCTCGTTCGCCTCGACCCGGGTGGACGCTGGTATGATCGCGCAGGACATTAATCCGGCATCGGCAACCGCATCGCGCAGATAGACCTCGCCATGGGCGTAGCGCAGTCCGCGCCCGAGAATAACGCCCTCACCCGGATGGGTCTCCACCGTAAACGCCAGCAGCCCCTGCGGCTTCAGCACGCGCGCGGCCTCGCGGAGCAACGGCTCCAGTTTCGGCACATAGACAAAAGCGTCCGCTGCCATGACGAGATTTGCGCTGGCCTCGCTCTCCGCGCACAGGCCTTGCAACATATCCGTGACATCCATCCGCGCATAAAGGCCGGTGTCGCGGGCGCGCTCGATCATGCCGGGCGACAGGTCGATCCCGATCAATTCATCGGACAGTGAGGCAAACTCCCGCCCGGCCAGCCCCGTACCGCATCCGAGATCGATCACCCGCTCGAAACGCGCCGGCAGCCTTGCCGCGTGACGCGCCGCCAGCACCGCCTTCAGCAACACCTGCGGGCCGCAGTAGTCGAGGTCCTGCACCAGCGTCTTGTCGAACCTCGGCGCATACTGATCGAACAGCGCGCGCACATAGCCGGGCGGCATGGAGGAGACTTCCTCCGCACCGAGACGCATCAGCCGCAGCTTCGCGCCGTGCCTGTCGTCAGGATCGGACGCGCAGGCATGGGTATAAGCGACAATGGCCTCGTCCCAGGCGCCAAGTTGTTCGCGCAAATCTCCAAGCGCGAACCACGCGGATGCAAAGCCCGGCTCCAGCTCAATCGCCTGCTCCATCAATTCGGCCGCTGCCACAAGGTCGCCGCGAAACATCAGATCGCGTCCGAAATCGAAGCGCCGGTCGGCGATCAGATTTCCCGAGGACAGGAACAGCGCGGCTGGCATGGACTTGGTCTGAACCTGATTGGCAGAATTAAAAGGCAAAATTGATCCTGGGGAGTAAGCGGTTGAGCCTGAGCGTTGCAAACCAAGGCTCGAATGAAGGCCCGCACAACCTATATGAAGTCCATGCGTCCGCAAGACATCCTCATGCCCGCCGCCGCCGGCCTGTGCTGCAAGCCCGGCGACTTTCATATCGATCCGGTGCGGCCGGTTGAGCGGGTTGGAGGATTGTATTAAGCCGACATCCGGCTAACATACGGTCGGGCAGCCAGGTCTAAGGTTCGGGGTGCGAGTCGCATCCGCCTTCATGGCACCATTTTCTTCTAACTTGGCTGCCCACCTGATTTATCATTATGAGCAAAACATTTTCCATTGATTTCAAACTGCCGGAATCAGCCAACGATCTCGCACCCTATATCGGGATAGGTGCAGAACTCTTCGACAAAGTTGTCTCTGCAACAGACCGAACGCAATTTTACGCCCATGAGCGAATCCCCAAACGCGGGCAACACAACGTGGGGAAATTCCGCGATGTATGGCAAGTCGCGGATCAACGGCTGACTAGGGCGCACAAGGCCATTGCACGCCGGTTCGGCCTTTTCGCCCACAAGGAAGATCCTCGCTTTCCCCACGCAGCAGCATATGGATATGTCCGGAATCGCGGAACGCGCGACAATGCGGGCGTACATTGCGGCGCGCCGCTGCTTCTGCGGGCGGATATACGCAACTTCTTTCCATCCATCTCGATAAACCGTCTCAAGAAACGATTCCTCGAGTTGAGGATGCATCCGGCTGCCGCGGACGCGCTGGCCAAATTTGTGACAATCGACGGTCATCTTCCGCTGGGTCTGAATGCCAGTCCGATGCTGGCAAATCTCGTCTGCGTCGATCTGGATATCAAGTTCGAGAAACTGGCGCAGGCCTACGGCTGCAAATATACACGCTACGCCGACGACATTGCCATTTCCGGAAAGAGAAAATTGCCTTCCAAAGCCGAGCTTGAAAAAATCCTCAATCAAGAAGGATTTCAGCTCAACAGCCAGAAATTCCGGCAGACAAAACTAGGCCAGGCACACTACGTCACCGGCCTGAGTGTATCCGACGTCAACGGTCCGCACATTCCCCGCCAGATGAAACGGCGGCTTCGTCAGGAATTGCACTACATCAAGAAATTCGGGATGGACGGCCATTTATCGCGCATCGGCGAAGCAACATTTCAGTCGGGCATCAACAGGCTGGACGGCACCATCAACTATATGAGGCACATTGAAACCCGGATATCCCAGCGCTTGAAATCTCAATGGGAAGAACTCCTGGAAAAAAATGAAGCCGTTGCCAGTTATTATCCGTTGGTGTCACGCTCTTCCCCGTCTGTGTTCTGCTTCGTCGATGAGACAGAGATCGCTTTCGGCAACAGAAAATTTCTTGCGCTGGGATTGGCATTCACGGAAGATCTGGATGAACTATCGGCCTCAACCATCGCCACGCTTCGCGACCATCAAGTCGCGGACCCCTTCTATGCCGGCGACAAGACCGCGCTCGCGAAGAGAGGATTGCACTTCACGGATTCTCATCCCGATCTGCGAACTGCCTACATCAAAGTACTCTCCGTACTGCCTTACAGAGTCTTCGTGATTTTCGCCGAACTGATAAGCGATGACAAATACCAGGACATCTACGTCTCGCTGCTGAACAAAGTTCTGCCGAGGCGATTGATGCACTACGATCGCGCGGCGGTCCGCTTCATTTTTGAAGAGAACTCGAAAATCAAAATGCCTGTATTGGAACAGGCCGTCAGCGATGCATATCTGGCGCTTGAGAAAGCCAACAACCGCAGACCGGTTGAAAAATCCAAAGTTATCGTCGGTAAAAAACTCGACCAGCCGTGCTTCGCAGTACCGGATTATCTGCTCGCTGTTTTTGCCCGGTTTGCGCAGACCAATGAGAAACCCGCAGAGAAAAATATCAGAACGCTTCAGTTCGAACGTCTGCGTGACATGTACCGTCTGATTATCGACGCAGACACAGGCGTGGAATATTCAAGACGACGCCCGTTCCAGCCATGGGCTGTTGCCGACAAGTGAATGCCGCGGCGGCGCTATCTATATCCATCTGCTCCCCTCTCACGGTTCTGTCGGATCTGATCCGGCATCAGAGCCGGACTTGACAGAATGGAATATAAGAATATAATCCTATAAATCATTTCATCGGTTCGGAACGCCTGATCAGCGCTCCGGAAGGATGAAAATGCCGATGACACGGTGGAGCGCCGGGAGGCGCAGCGCCCGACGTCATTGGGCGCGCGCGGCTCTCGCAAAGCTGCGCAAGGTGGACCGATCGCAAGGTCCACCTCAAGGCGTCTCGCCAACGCCTGGCGCCTCCCGCCGCTCCATCGCGTCGGCGCATGTGCGCCGGCGGCGAATACGAGAGCAAAGCTCGGATGCATCATTGCGCCGCGAGAGCGAAAATGCGTGATCGCAGATTATTCATTGTCTTGAATCAGATCGCGCGACACCGACCGGCTGGAGACACTTGAACGGATGTTAATCTCGGAGGCGAAGATTCCGTCTGCTGCGGCGAACGGCGGCCATTGACGCAGCCGAGACAGTTCCCCATGTGGCGTGCTAGTGTGGGCGACGCGCACACGACCATTCAGGAGACGACGATGCCAGACGATGTGAAGGAATTGCCAGCCAGGAACGACGACACCCTGTCGCGTTTTCTCGGCGGTTCGCCGCTGGCGGTGTTGGTACGGCTGGTCTTGCTGTCGCTGCTGGTCGGCGTCGTGCTTGCCGCGATCGGCTTCGATCCATGGAACATCGTCTACAGCATCCGCCGCCTGATCGACTGGGTCTGGAATCTGGGCTTTGATTTCGTCAACGGCGTGTGGCGCTACTTCCTGTTGGGCGCGGTGATCGTGATCCCGATCTGGCTGATCTCGCGGCTGTTCAGCACCCAGCGGCCGCGCTGATTGAGAGACGCGGCCAAAGTTACAACCGCGCAGGTTTTCAGCATCGCCGGTCCGGCGATGCTGGCCAATCTGACGACGCCGCTGCTTGGCGTCGTCGCGACGGCCTGTATCGGCAGACTGGGTGACCCCGCGCTGCTCGGCGGCGTCGCAATCGCGTCGGTCGTTTTCGATTGCCTGTTCTGGCTGTTCGGCTTCCTGCGCATGGGCACCGTCGCGTTTACCGCGCAGGCTTTGGGGGCCCATGATCATGCCGAGATCCGCGCAACCCTGTTTCGCGCCATTATCGTCGCGGCGGCCATCGGCTTTCTCCTGATCGCAGCGAGCAAACCTCTGGGCACTGTCATCCTGTCATTGATGGGAGGCAGCGAGCCGGTGACGGCGGCAGCGCGCGAATACTTCGCGATCCGCCTGTGGTCCGCGCCGATGGCGCTCGGCAACTATGTTCTTCTCGGCTGGTTCGTCGGTCAGGCGCGCGCGAAAACCGCGCTTGCTCTTCAAATCTTGATCAATGCGGCCAACATCGCGATGACGGTGTGGCTGGTCTTTGTGCTCAACAAGGGCATTGCCGGTGCAGCGATCGCCGCGGTTCTGGCCGAAACAGCCGGATTCATTGTTGGTGCCGTGCTGGCCTGGCGCCTGCTTGGCCGCGTGTTCGATATCAGCACCGACCGGCTGTTCGACCGCGAACGGCTCCTGCATATGTTCTCGGTCAACCGCGACATTCTCATCCGCACGGCCGCGCTCATCGCGGCGTTTCTCTTTTTCACGTCGCAGGGCGCACGCGCCGGCGACACCGTGCTGGCGGCCAACGCCGTCCTCAACAATTTCCTTCTGATCAGCGCGTTCTTTCTCGACGGTATCGCGAATGCCGCCGAGCAGATTTGCGGGCGGGCCTACGGCCAGCGCGACCGCGAGGGTTTCCTGACCGCCACCAGGCTCGTCATGCTGTGGGGGTCGGTGTTCGCACTGGCCGTGACCACTGCCTATTTCTTCTTCGGATCGAGCCTGATTGCGTTGATGACGTCAAACCTCGACATTCAGCGCGTGGCAAACGCCTATCTTGTCTTCGTGATTCTCGCGCCGATCGTGGGCTTTTTCGCATTCGCCTATGACGGCATTTTCATCGGCGCGACCTGGGCGCGCGACATGCGCAATCTCATGCTGCTGTCGCTGGTGATCTTCCTCGCGGCGTGGGCTGTTTTGCGGCCGTTCGGCAATGCCGGCCTCTGGGCCGCGCTTCTTGTCCACTACGTCGCGCGCGGCGGCCTGCAGGCGCTGCGTTATCCGGCGCTGTTCAGGGCTTCATTCGGCAACGGAGCGCTTAATCCGGCCAGGGCTCCGCAGTAATCGTCGCCGCATCCGCACCGACGATTTCAGAGAGACTCTCGCGGCTGGTCCGCCGCAGCGTCGACACGAGATCCGCCTTGATGTCTTCCACCAGCCCGAGGCCTTTGTAGATCAGCGATGAATACAGCTGGATCAGGGTCGCGCCGGCGCGGATCTTCATCAGCGCCGCACCACCGGAATCGATGCCGCCGACGCCGATCAGCGGAAATGCGCCTTCGGCCCGCACATAGGTTTCCGCCACCATCCGCGTCGATAGTTTCAAAAGCGGACGCCCCGACAATCCGCCCTGCTCCTTAGCCTTCGCAGAATCGCGCAAGGTCGCGGGCCGCGCCAGCGTGGTGTTCGCGACGATCATGCCATCGACCCGGCGCGAGCGCGCGATGTGAACCACATCGTCGAGTTCCTGCAGCGTGAGGTCGGGCGCGATCTTCAGCAGCAGCGGCGAATCCCCGGCATTCTTGCGCACGCGCTCGCGCGCATCGATTACGCGAGCCAGAAGATCATCCAGCGCCGCCGCCTGTTGCAGGTTTCGCAGGCCCGGCGTGTTGGGCGACGACACGTTGACCGTGAAGTAACTCGCCACCGGCGCGAACAATTCGATCAGCCTGACGTAATCCGCCGTGCGATCCGCCGAATCCTTGTTGGCGCCGACATTGACCCCGACGATGCCGCCATGGCGCGCGCGCGTCGCGAGCCGGCGCAACACGGCCTCCGCGCCGTCGTTGTTGAAGCCCATCCGGTTGATGACACCGGAATCCTGCTCCAGCCGGAACAAACGCGGGCGCGGATTACCCTCCTGCGGCTTCGGCGTCACCGAACCGATCTCGACAAAGCCGAAGCCCAATCGCAGCAGCGCGTCCGGCGCCTCTGCGTTCTTGTCGAAGCCCGCGGCCATGCCGACGGGATTGGGAAAATTCAAACCGAAGGCCCGCACCGCAAGTTTCGGATCGCTGGCGCGCGGCTTCCCCGGCGGCAGCAGCCGCAGCCCGCCAATCGCCAGCCGGTGCGCATCCTCCGGATCGAGCCGGCGCAGCAGCGGCAGTGTGAGGGCATCGAAGGCGCGGATCACGAGGCCAACTCCGGAATATCGTGCGAGCCGTCGGCACGGGCGCGCAGGTTGCGAATCTCGATCACCACACCGGTATCGAGTTCGCCGTAGAGATGCGGAAACAGTTCGCCACCGCGCGAAGGCTCCCATTTCAGCGCCTCGCCCAGTGCATCGGTATCGACCGCGATCAGGAACAGTCCTGTCTGCCCGGCGAAATGTTTGGCGACGGTCCCCGCAACTTGGGACGCCGTTGAAAAATGGATGAACCCGTCGCGCCGGTCGTCGGCGCTGCCGCGAAAGGCACCCTGGCGCTCGGCCTCTCGCCAGGCCGACGCCGAACAAACTTTATAGATGGTGGACACGGTCGCCGGATTCTCGCTAGTTCTTGAATTCATTCGGAGTTTTTCGGAGCGCGGACGGAAGCCCCGCAGACCCTATCGGCGCACTCCGGCCACTTCAAGGACAGCGTTCACCTGATCGCTATGCATTGCAGAACCATCCGATTCGAGGTAATAATTCCTAGTTCCTGATAAAATTCACTGCCCGGTCCGGTCGGCTGGGCCAGACATCCGGCCACCCTCATGTTGACCCACGATCAAATCTGGAATGCGCTCGACCGGCTCGCCGAACGTGCTGGCCTGTCAGCATCTGCGCTGGCCAAACGCTCGGGCCTCGACCCCACCACCTTCAACAAATCCAAACGCATCACGCCGGACGGGCGCGAGCGCTGGCCCTCGACCGAATCGGTGGCGAAGGCATTAGCCGCGACCGGCACCACTATAGATACCTTCGTGCAGTTCATCGAGGATACCGCCCGCTCGGTGCAGGCTGTGCCGCTTCTGGGTTTTGCCGAAGCCGGCGCCGGCGGCTATTTCGACGACGGCGGTTTTCCCGTCGGCAAGGGCTGGGATGAAGTCGGGCTTCCTTCGGTCAACGACGAACACGCCTACGCGCTGGAAATTTCCGGCGATTCGATGAAGCCGGCCTATCGCGACGGCGACGTCATCATCGTCTCGCCCGGATCACCGATCCGGCGCGGCGATCGCGTCGTGGTGAAAACCAAGGACGGTGAGGTCACGGTCAAGGAACTGAAACGCCGGACTGCAAAAGTCATCGAGCTACAATCGCTCAATCCGGCGCACAAAGACCGCATCATCGACGCCAAGAACGTCGAATGGATCGCGCGCATCGTCTGGGCCAGTCAGTAAAGTTACCGCTTCAATGCCGCGTCGATCATCGCAATCGCGTTCGTCACGCCATAGACCGCGACGAACGATCCGAAGCGCGGACCTTTCTCCTGGCCGAGCAGCACCTGATAGAGCATGTTGAACCAGTCGAGCGAGACGCCCGGACGGCCATCCTTGCCCTTCTTGACCTGATCCAGAAACGGCTCGCGGCGGCCGATTTCATAGACCACGTTCTGGATATCTTCCGCGGATACCTCCGGCGGCAGTTGCGCCAGCGCGTTGCGCAGATCGGTCAGCGCTGCGCGCTCGCTATCAGTCGGCTCGCGGAACTTCTTCGTCGGCGCCACGAAGTCGCGATAGTAGTTGATGGCATAGCCAACCATGTCATCGAGCTTCGGATGGGTCTTCGGCGTCACGCCCGGACGATAGCGCCCGATGAAACCCCACAACGTTTCGGCATTCTCGGCATTCGAGGACGATACCAGTGTCAGCAGCAGCTGGAACGTCACGGGCATGTCGGCCAGCGGCGGATTGCCCGCATGAATGTGCCAAACTGGATTGCTCAGGCGCTGCTTGCCGTCTTGACGGGAATAACCGTCGATGAACTGCTGGTAGTCGTCGACATTGCGCGGGATGACGTCGAAGTACAGCCGCTTCGCCGCCTTCGGCTCGCGGTACATGAACAGCGACAGGGATTCCGGCGAGGCGTAACGCAGCCACTCATCGATGGTGAGGCCATTGCCCTTCGACTTGGAAATCTTCTGGCCCTTGTCGTCGAGAAACAGCTCGTAGTTGAATCCTTCCGGCGGCGTGCCACCGAGCGCCGAGCAGATTTTTCCGGACAGCTTGACCGAATCGATCAGGTCCTTGCCCGCCATTTCATAGTCGACGCCAAGCGCCACCCAGCGCATCGCCCAGTCCGGCTTCCACTGCAGCTTGCAATGCCCGCCGGTAACCGGAACGGTGACGCGCTCCTTGGTATCGGGATCGTCATAAGACACCGTGCCCGCCTTGGCGTCATGCGCCACGATCGGCACCTGCAACACGACGCCTGTGCGGGGCGAAACAGGTAAGAACGGCGAATAACTCGCGGCACGCTCCTCACGCAGCGACGGCAGCATGATCGCCATCACCCTGTCGATATTCGCGAGCATCTTCAGCAGCGTCGCGTCGAAGCGGCCCGACTTGTAGTATTGCGTCGAACTGGCGAACTCGTAATCGAATCCGAAGGTGTCGAGGAACGCGCGCAACCGTGCATTGTTGTGCTCGCCGAAACTCGGATGCGTACCGAACGGATCGCGCACCTGCGTCAGCGGCTTGCCGAGGTCCTGCGTCAGCATCTCCTTGTTCGGCACATTGTCCGGCACCTTGCGCAGGCCGTCCATGTCGTCGGAGAACGCCAGCAGCTTGGTCTTGATCTTGTCGTCGGTCAGCACGCGAAACGCATGACGCACCATGGTGGTGCGTGCGACCTCGCCGAAGGTGCCGATATGCGGCAACCCCGATGGACCATAGCCGGTCTCGAACAGCACCTCGTCCTTCGGCTTTTTCTTCAACCGCGCGACAATCTGCTTCGCCTGCTCGAACGGCCAGGCGTTGGATTGTTCGGCAAGCGCCCGAAGGTCACTCGCGGTTGCGGGCATTTCATTCGACATCAAGAATCTCACAAGCTTAGAAGGATTGCCGATTTAGGCAGGCTGGCGGCGCGACAGCCACCAGCCGGTCATCACCAGACACATGCCAATCGCAGCGCAGACGATCAGCAATCCGGCTGTATTAGCCGCAACGCCTGCATAACCCAAGGTCTTGGCGTCGATAAAGGGATAAGGATAGAAGCCGGACATCTTTCCGCGCACCAGCACGAAGCCGAGATAGAACAGCGGATAGATTAGCCACAGCAACGGATCGTACCAGCGAAGCCCCGCCTTGCGGACGCAGGTCAGCCAGAACACCAGATAGCCCACCGGCATCACTGTATGCAGCGCCGTGTCCGCGAACCATTGCGCGCCCTTTGGATCCCAAAGGTGGCGCAGCAAGGTGTGATAGGTGATCCCGACCAGGACGATATAGACCGCGATGGCGGAGCGCACGAACGGATGCACCAGCCACTCGTCCATGCCTGCCTTGATCGCAAAGGCCGTCAGCACCAGTGCTGCGAGGATATTGGTCTGGATGGTGAAATAGGAGAAGAAACGGATCAGCGTTTCCGCAAGCGAGAGACCGAGCCCGCTCGCGACCTGAACATGCAGGACCAGCTGAAGCACGAGCGAAAACCAGCAGAATGCAGCCAGCAACGCTGCACCCATGCGCTTGATCCTTGCCGATCCGATTGCCATCGTCACCGTGCCTCGTCGCCAGATCAGAACGGACTGACCGAGAAATAGCGCAGCCACAAATCGGTGTAGCGGCCCTTTTCCCAAAGCCGGAACATCGCCCAGTTCAGCGCCTGCCGCAGCACGTCGTTGCCGCGCTTGACCCCGATGCCGACACCCTCGCCGAAATAGCGGCTCTCGATGAAAGGACCGCCGCTGAACGCGCAGCAGTCGCCGGAATCGGTGCCGTTGATCCAGAACGCCAGCGAAATGGCATCGCCAAAAATGAAATCGACCTCACCCCGGCGCAATGCGAGGCGAAGCGCATCGTCGTTGGAGAAGCTGACCAACTGCGCGTCGGTGAACAGCGTCTTCAGATAGGCCTCATGCGAAGAGCCCGCGATCGCGCCGACCTTCTTGCCCTCAAGATACTCCGGACGGACCTCCGCCATCACCGCGTCCCGCCGCGACACGAACCGCGCCGGCGAACGGTAGTACGGATCGCTGAAATCGAGCTTGGCGCGAAGCTGCGGCGTCACCGCCAGCGACGCGATGATGGCGTCGCCGCGATTGCCGTTGATCGCATCCACCAGCGTCTCGAACCGGCGCATCTGGATGGTGCACGCCACCTTGATCTCGTCGCAGATCATCCGGGCCAGATCGACATTGAAACCCGCCGGGTTGCCATCAGGACCCGTGAAGTTGAAGGGCGGGTAATCCGTCTCGGTCAGGAAACGGATAACCGTCAGGCGCGAAAGGTCCGGCCGGTCGGGGCGCCGCCGTGGATCCCAAAAGCCCGGGACGGCCTGAGGCGCGGCCGGCTGAGGAATGGCGGTTTGCGGCTGCGACGACTGCGGAGCCGCAGATGGCGGCGTGCCCTGAGCGAAAACCGGCTGGACCCCGGCGGCGAAACACAGCGCAGCCCACACCATAGCCAGCCCGGCAGCTGCACCGGCAATACGGCGCAATCGGACATTGAAGGCAAATACCATCTGTGGTTGCATTGGCTGGGGGTTCCGCGTGCTGGGTCTTATAGACCATCCACGGAGCGATTCGAGCGCGTTTGTGACGTGGGGTAGCGGTCAAATGGCCGTGGCTGGGCGGGCAAGCGAGTTGGGCGGGGCGGGGCCGCAACGTTTTGCGGGCCTGACGGCGTCCGCCCGGAATCTGACGACCTTCCTTGCCGGCTTTCTCGGACGACCACGGTCACAAAACGACAATCAGCCCGGACATCACGAGCCTGGACCTGCCGTGGAGCTCGATTGCCTGCGGCGCGTACTTGCCCCTGCGCTCCTCGCCGCGGCAGAGCTACGCAGCGAGGACATCGGCATCGGCGCCGATCGCGTTCTGATCCAATGGGGCGTCATCGATGAGGACACCTACCTCACCAACCTTGCCGCGCATACCGGACTAGACATCGAAAGCCTTGAGAATGTCAGCCGCACCGATTGCCTGCTGCCCGACGGCGGTCTCCATCTGTGCGCGCGGCACGGTCTTTTGCCCATTCGGCAACACGGAGAGCTGGTGTATGTGTCGGCGCCGCACGGATACAGCGCTCGCCGCATCGTCCGGCTGATCGCGCGATACCCGATGCTTCGTCCGCGCATCCGCCTCACGTCGATCGCGCGCTTGAACGCATTCCTCGAATATCACTCTGGCGATGCGTTGGCCGACACAGCGGCCAAAGGCCTGGCGACACGTTTCCCCGACCTGTCAGCGGCACCGGCGCCGGCTTCGCATGGCCGCCTGTTTCGCTTCTTCCACTATCTGCTGCGGCTTTCCGTTCCCGTCGTGCTGCTAACACTGGCACCCATGCTGTTGCTCGACGCGTGCGGCGTGATCCTTGCGATATGGTTTCTGCTGTTCACAAGCCTACGGCTAGCCGGATGCTTCTCGCCGCCAAAACAGAGACCCCGGCTGCCGCGGCTGCACGACAGTCAGCTTCCGATCTATACAGTGGTCGCAGCGCTCTACCGCGAGGCATCGTCGGTCGCACCGCTGATGCGGCACCTCGATGATCTGGACTATCCCCGCGAAAAACTGGACATCAAGCTCGTCATCGAAACGGACGATCTGCAAACCCGCGCCGCCATCGCAAGACTCGGGCCAATGCCGCACGTTCAGGTCATCATCGCACCGGACGTGGGGCCACAGACAAAGCCCAAGGCCCTCAACTGCGCGCTCACCTTCGCACGCGGAACCTTCATCACCGTATTCGACGCGGAGGACCGCCCCGAACCCGGCCAACTCCGCGAAGCGCTCGACGTCTTCCGGACGTATGGACCGGACGTCGCCTGCGCACAGGCAAGCCTTTGTATCGACAACACCGCCGACGGCTGGATGCCGCGGATGTTCACAGCCGAATATGCCGGGCAGTTCGACGTGTTCCTGCAGGGCTTTTCCAATTTCGAGATGCCGCTGCCGCTTGGCGGATCGTCCAATCACTTCCGCACCTGCATCCTTCGCGAGGTTGGCGGTTGGGATCCCTACAACGTCACCGAGGACGCCGACCTCGGCTTTCGACTCGCGCGATTCAAGTATCGCTGCGTGATGTTCCCGTCGACAACCTACGAGGAGGCCCCCGCGCGGTTCGGCTCCTGGCTGCGTCAGCGGTCGCGATGGATGAAGGGGTGGATGCAAACGTGGAGCGTGCATATGCGCTCGCCGCGCCAACTCTGGCGCGACGCCGGGGCCGGCGGCTTTTTCACCCTCAACATCATTGTCGGCGGGAATGTCCTGACAGCACTCGCGCATCCGTTTCTGATCGGCGAGCTTCTGGTTCGGGGCGCGATAAGCATTTTTGACGACGACGTTTCATCGTTCTTCGCAAAACCATTCATCGAGCTCTATCTCGCGACGATCGCGGCGGGCTATCTGACCACCATCGCGATCGGATTGATCGGATTGGCGAAGCGGAATTTGCTTGGAGAGGCGTGGGTTCTGGTCCTCACGCCCGTGTATTGGGTTTGCCTATCCATCGCGGCGTGGCGCGCGCTCTATCAACTTCTGGCCGAGCCTTACCACTGGGAGAAAACAGAGCATGGCCTCGCGCAGCATTCGCGAATCGCATCGCAGCGTCGGGCCGAAGCCGGTGAGCGGCGCAGAACGGCTCAGAGATAACGCTTGAGATCGGTCGCGGCTTCTTCAGGCGTGCGCTTCAGGTTGAACGGACGCACGAAGTTTCCTTTGCGGTCCATCAGATAGATCAGCGCGGTGTGATCCATCGTGTAGTCGCCATCCTTCAGCGGGATCTTCTTGGCATACACCCGATAGGCCGAGATCACCTTGGCGATTTCGTCCGGGCTGCCGGTCAATCCCTTCAGATTCGGATCGAAACTCGAGATGTAATCCTTCATCACGGCAGACGTGTCGCGCTCCGGATCGACCGACACAAAGTATGCGTTCACCTTGGCGGCGTCAGGGCCCATGGCGCGCAGGACTTCGGACATTTCGAACAGCGCCGTCGGGCACACATCGGGGCAATGCGTGAAGCCGAAGAAGATGATCGTCGGGCGCCCGATGAGGCTCTTTTCAGTCACCGTTTGTCCGGCCTGATCGGTCAGACGAAACGGGCCACCGATCGCCGCCGGCGCGGCGGCGCCGCGCAGGCCGCCCATCAGCCACAGCGTAACCAACAGCCCGATCGCGAGGCTGGCGGCAAACGCGGCGATAATCACGAGCGGCCGGGTCGTCCTGTTCATCGCAAATCCGTCCCTTCAGCCTTCGCAGGCGACGCGTGGCCAGAGGGCCGGCCGCTTGTTCCGAGTTGGGCATGGGATAGAGCGCGCAGCCGGGACGAGCAAGCGCCGCGCCCGCATGTCTGATCACATGACGGGGAGGAAGAGGCTGTTTGGTCGCGGTTTTTGACGTTAGCGGCCGTGCGCCGAAGCCTGTGCGTCCATATAGCACGGACGATACATGCTCGCGAGTTCGCGGCCACGGAGGAAGATCATGCGCTGTTTCAGCCCGCCGCGCCGGGAAATCCAGCTACGGATGGTCGTCGGGTACATATCGTACAGCATCCGGGTCGCTTCGCGGTTCGTGACCGGCCGGCCGCTTGCGCCGAAATCCCACGCGGCATGGAATCCGAGACTGGCCCGCGACGTCACGCAAATCTTGTCGTGCGGAACGGCGCCCAGCACGATGGTGCAGGCTGACGCGCACAACCCGTCGATCACCACGGTTTCGCCAGACCCGCGGAGGCTTTGATATTTGTCAACATAGGTGCCGATCCGGCCGCCGCGATCTTCGGAAATCCGGACCACAGCCTGACTCGCGCCAACTCCGCCCAGAAGAAGGACTGCCGCAAGAAACCCCGTCACAATCTTCATTGCCGGCCCCGTCGCCCCCTGCCTGTATCAATCGGGGCATCGTCAGCGTGTTGCGAGTCCGGATTTTTGTCCAGAACACCTTGCGATGCGAAGACGGATTCTGCCGCAGTGTTGCTAGCTTGCTGCACTTGCACCGGTCGATCCCGAATCGGAACATGGCCGCATGGTCCATTGGACGACCTGAGGTCAATCCTGACCGAATTTCCGTTGACCGGACTTCACGCGCCGCGTTTCTATCCATCGAGGCTGAGGGAACAAAAATGGCGAACGATGCGGACGTGATTGTCGTCGGTGCGGGGCTCGCAGGTCTTGTGGCGGCGACAGAATTGGCCGACGCCGGCAAGCGCGTGATCGTGGTCGATCAGGAAGGCGAGCAGAATCTCGGCGGGCAGGCCTTCTGGTCACTCGGCGGACTGTTCCTCGTCGATACCCCCGAACAGCGACGGCTGGGCATCAAGGACTCCCACGACCTGGCGTTGCAGGACTGGATGGGAACTGCGGGTTTCGACCGCGACGAGGATCACTGGCCGACGAAATGGGCTGAGGCTTATGTCGCCTTTGCTGCTGGCGAGAAACGCGGCTGGCTGCAGGCGATGGGACACCGGATATTTCCCGTGGTCGGCTGGGCCGAACGCGGCGGCTACGACGCCATGGGGCACGGTAACTCGGTGCCGCGTTTTCACGTCAGTTGGGGCACCGGTCCCGGCGTTGTGGAACCGTTCGAGCGGCGCGCCCGCGAACATGCCAAAACCGGGCGCGTCGCCTTCAAGTTTCGTCATCGCGTCGATGCGCTCGACATGACGGGCGGTGCCGCGACCGGCGTGAGCGGTAAAATCCTGGAGCCGTCGTCCGAACCGCGCGGCGTCAGCTCGTCGCGTACCGAGACAGGCGACTTCACGCTGACGGCACAGGCCGTGATCGTTGCGTCAGGCGGGATCGGCGGCAACCACGATCTGGTGCGCGAGAACTGGCCCAAGCGCCTCGGCACCCCGCCCAAGCACATGGTCAGCGGCGTACCGGCCCATGTCGATGGCCGCATGATCGGCATCACGGAGGCCGCAGGCGCGCGCCTGATCAATCGCGACCGCATGTGGCATTACGTCGAAGGGGTCCACAATTGGAACCCGATCTGGCCCGGCCACGGCATCCGCATCCTGCCGGCGCCCTCATCGATGTGGTTTGACGCAATCGGCAAGCGCCTGCCCTCGCCGCTCTATCCCGGCTATGACACGCTCGGTCAGCTCGAATACATCATGAAGACCGGTTACGACTATTCATGGTTCATCCTGACGCAAAGCATCATCAAGAAGGAATTCGCGCTGTCGGGCTCGGAACAGAATCCGGATCTGACCGGCAAGAGCTGGCGCATGACCCTCCGCCGCGCCTTCAACAAGGGCGCACCCGATCCCGTCGAGGCTTTCAAGGCAAAAGGTGTCGATTTTATCGTCCGCGACAACCTCGATGATCTTGTCTCCGCCATGAACAAGCTTAGCGGCACAAGTTTGCTCGACACCGCTTCGATCAGACAGCAGATCGAAGCCCGCGACCGCGAAATCGACAATCCTTACGTCAAGGACACCCAGGTCATGGGTATCCACAACGCGCGGCGCTACATCGGCGACAAACTGATCCGCACCGCCAAGCCGCACAAGATTCTCGATCCCGCACACGGCCCGCTGATCGCGGTGAAGCTCAATATCCTGACGCGCAAGACGCTCGGCGGCTTCGAGACCGATCTCGACTCGCGCGTCTTTGGCAATGACGGCAACATCATTCCGGGACTCTATGCCGTCGGTGAAGCCGCCGGATTCGGCGGCGGCGGCATGCATGGATATCGCTCGCTCGAAGGAACGTTCCTTGGCGGCTGTCTCTTCTCAGGCCGCAATGCGGGGCGCGCTGCGGCGAAGGCTGTGATCTGACGCCCGCGACCGGCGCGCGTCCCTGCGTCAGAAGCCGATCCAGTAGGCATCGACTTCGCGCACGCGGTTGCCCCAGTCGAATTCCTTGTCCGTGCCGAAGGACGGCGCGTTCTTCAACTCCTCCTCCGACATCAGTGTCAGGAGTTCGTAGGCTTCAATCGCAGGATTGTACTTCATGCTTGCCCACGGAAGCGGACGATAATCTTCGCCGACGCCGAGAAAGCCACCGAAGCACAGAACGGCATAGGCGACGTTGCCGCTGGTCTTGTCGATCATCAACCGCTTGATGCTTCCGATTTTCCTGCCGTCGGCATTGAAAACCCGCGTCCCCTCCACCCTGTCACTGGCGACAAGACGATGTGGTTTGAGACTCATGGTGTCCGCATGCATGTGACCCTCCAAGAGCTGAGGTCCTCATCTCGTAAGCGGTCCGCACACGCAACACGGCGTCGGTTAACGCCAATCGCGCGGATCGGCAGCCGGAACAAGGGCCTGTGAGCCGGGCTCGCGAGCAAGACAATTGCGAGCTTTGCCCGGCACTTGCATCAACAGACATAATCTAATCCTGCCGCTGTTCTCCCGCCAGCCCGTTGCGGGGAAAATTAGCCCGAACGCACAGGCGAACGAACCTGGTCCGGCGTCAGGCCGGGCGATCCCTTGGCCGCCTGCTCGGCCTCACGGATCAGCGCGACGATACGCGCGGACAACGGCGCTTTCAGCCCATGACGCTGGGCGAGCGTAACGATCAGGCCCTGCAGGTGATCGATCTCGGTGCGGCGGCCGCGCTGCAAATCTTCCCACATCGACGAGCGGGCTTTCGGGTCAATCTTCACCATCGACGCAGCGATCCGCGCAAACAGCGCGTCGGGCAGCTTCAGAATGAACGGCGTAAAAGATGCGGGCAATGGCGTTGTCGATACCGGCGCGATACCCTCGGCCTTGATCACCGCCAGAGCCTCACGCATCTGATCCGCAAACAGCACGCGCCACGATCGCTGCGCAAGCTGATCGCGCAGCGGCAGACCGGACAGCGCATTGAGTGCGTTATTCAGATTGACCAGCAGCTTGCCCCACTGCACGCCTTCGATGTCATCCACGCTGCGAAAAACAAGTTCAGGCGTCGAGAGCAGTCTCGCGGTCACGGCATCGTCCTTCTCCAGCAAAACATCGCCGGAGGTGGCGCGGTGAAAATGACCGTCGCCCATCGACAGCACATTGAACGGCACCATGCCCGCGAGCACGTCATGATCCGGCAGTGCCTCGCGTAACACCGGGACATTTCCGGTGCCGTTTTGAAGGCTGACGATGACGGCATCCCTTCTGGCGTGTTGTGCGATCAGGTCTGCGATCTCGGCGGTATCGTCGCTCTTGACGGTGACGAGGATGATGTCGGCATCCGCAAAGATGGCTGGATCACCGGACAGCTTGATCTCCGCCGATGACAGGCGATGCTCGATGCCTTCAAAGCTGGTGACCTTCAACCCATTCCGGTTGATGTCTTCAATCACTCGCGACCGGGCCAGCAGCGACACCGCGTGGCCGCCGGATCGCAGCATGCCGCCCACGAAGCAGCCGATGCTGCCTGCCCCCGCGACGCAGATGGATTTCGACGACGTCATGCCGGCCCCGCCCGATGGATAACGAGGCGGAGCGTCGCCTAAACCCTGCGAAATGGCAACGCAGGACCGTCGAGCTTGCGCAGGCCCGGCTCGCGGCGTTCCAGCCACCAGCCATACTGCTTGGGCCAGGACGCGAAGGTGCCGTCGCCGATCTCGCCCTTTGTCTCACGCAAAGCCAGTTCGGCGTGCAGCGGCCAGTTCGGATCGAACAACGCCTCGCGGCCGACCGCAACAAGATCGGTCCTGTCTTCCGCAATGACGTCCTCCGCCTGCTGCGGATGCAGAATGAGGCCGACGGCCATGGTGGTGACTTTCGTTTCACGGCGGATCTGTTCGGCGAACGGCACCTGAAAGCTGTAACCGCGCGGAATGCGGGCCGCCGTGGCCGATCCCATCAACCCGCCGGACGAGCAATCGATCACATCCACGCCGCGCGCCCTGGCCTCATTCACGAAGGCAACCGAGTCGGAGATATCGATGCCGCCGTCGATTCCATCGACGGACGAAATACGCACGAACAGCGGACGGTCAGCCGGCCAGACCGCGCGTACCGTCTCGATGATTTCGAGCGGATACTTCATGCGCCCGGCGCGGTCGCCACCGTAGGCGTCGGTGCGATGATTGGACAGCGGCGACAGAAATTCATGCAACAGATAGCCGTGAGCGCAATGAATCTCGAGCACATCGAAATTCGCCTCGACCGCGCGCAGCGTCGCGAGACGCCAGTCCTCGCGCAGCTTTTTCAGATCCGGCCCGGTCAGTTCGTGCGGCATTAGCCAGCCGTCGTCCATCGGAATGGCGCTGGGAGCGACGATGGCCCACGGCTTGTCGCCACGCGCGTGATCTTCGGCGTTCAATGCGGCGTTGCCGTACCACGGCCGCTGCATGCTGGCCTTGCGTCCGGCATGCGCGAGTTGAATCGCGGGCACCGAGCCGTTGGCGCGAAGAAACGCCGCGATACGCTTAAGTGGCCCGATCTGTCCGTCATGCCACAAACCCAGATCGCCATGGGTGATACGGCCTTCCGCGGTGACGGCGGCCGCCTCCGTCATCACGATGCCGGCGCCGCCTTGAGCAAGCTTGCCAAGATGAATCAGATGCCAGTCATTGGCGAGGCCGTCGTCAGCCGAATACTGACACATCGGCGAAATCACGATCCTGTTTTTCGCGGTGACGTTGCGCATGGAAATCGGCGTGAACAAGCGGGGCTGTGACATCAGGCCTCTGTTGGCTGGAAAAAGTTGGTCACCAACTTAGCAGCCCGATGACGAAAGCCAAGCAAGCAGCCATGCGCCTCATCAAGGTGCGCATGCGCCGTGCGATTTATTCCGCCGCTTGCGGAGGCCACGGCCGATCCGGCCGATAGAACAGCGCGAGCTTCAGGCTTTCGGCGATCCGCTCGGCCTTGTCACGAAACGCCGCACTGACTTCCTCGTCAAACATCTCAGTGTATGTCTCGTCGAACAGCTTCAGCCACGTTGCAAATAATTCGGGACGCATCCCGGCCACGGCGAAATGCTTCATGACCGGATTGCCCTTGTAGCGTCCGCTGGTCAGCATGACTGACGACCAGAACGCATACATCTTCTCCATATGCGGCTCCCAGTCGCCAATGGCCCTTTGGAAAACCGGACCCAGCTCCGGTTCTTGGCGGACCTTGGCGTAGAACGCATCGACGAGCTGGCGGATGGCTTCTTCCGAAACCGAGGTGTGTTTTTGCGCGGCAAGTGTCATGCGACGATCCACACCACCACGACGCCCAAAACCGTCCAGACCAGCGAATTGACCAGCATCCGCACGAGATTGCCGTGCTCGTCGGAGCCGAGCGCATTGCAGGCAACATTGCCCGGCAGCAAAAATGGCCAGGCAATCGCATCAGTCACCGAAATAGCCTTGCGCATCAGAGCGCTCCTTCGTCATTGCACAGGCAATATGCGGGAGGCCTTGCCATAAAGCAATATTTAAAATATACCTTTAAACGCACGCGCGAGGCCCCCATGCGACTGACGACATATTCCGACTATGCCCTGCGAATGCTGATGTATCTCGCATTGAAAGAGGATCGGCTGGCGACGATCGCCGAAATCGCCGCCAGCTACGACATTTCGTCAAACCACCTGATGAAGGTGGCTCACCAGATGGGTGTCGCCGGATATATCGAAACCGTGCGCGGCCGCGGCGGCGGTTTGCGGCTGGCGAAGCAGCCGGAGACCATCCGGCTGGCCGACGTGGTGCGTTACACCGAGCCCGACATGGCCATCGCATCATGCTTCCAGCCGCTTGATGTCCCCTGCGCGATCGGTTCGTGCTGCGTCCTTCGCAGCGCGCTGGCGAAAGCCCGCGACGCGTTCATGAATGTTCTGGAGGGTTACACGCTGGCCGATCTGGTGCGGCCCCGCGTGCGGCTGGCGGGCCTTCTGGGCATTTCCGACGCCGCGTGACCGCGTCGATGCATCGCTGGAAGCTGGAGCGGGCGAAGGGAATCGAACCCTCGTATGCAGCTTGGGAAGCTGCCGTTCTACCATTGAACTACGCCCGCGCGGTTCCGACCTTAGCCACACCCTGCGCCGCGCCGCAAGATGGCAGCCATCGCAGGATCCGGGTGGCGAACGAGGCGAAAAAGCGCAAGATTCTCCAAGTCGCGTGAATCGCGGTCATGACAGACTGGAACGCAGTATGACGATGGGTTTTGCATTGTTCGACACGGCGATTGGGCGTTGCGGCATCGCCTGGGGCGAGCGCGGCCTTCTGGGCGTGCAACTGCCGGAAGCCGACGACGCCAAAACCCGCTCACGTCTCCTCCAGAAAGCTCCCGGAGCCCGCGAGATGACGCCACCGCCGGACGTACAGAAGGCCTGTGACGCCATGGCGGAACTGCTGGACGGCGAAGCACGCGACCTGTCGTTCATCGCGCTCGATATCGAAGGGCTGCCTGCCTTCAACCGCAGCGTCTATGACATCGCCCGGACCATCGCGCCCGGCGAAACCCTGACCTACGGCGACATCGCCACCCGCCTTGGCGACAAGCTGCTGTCACGCTCCGTCGGGCAGGCGCTCGGGCAAAATCCGCTTCCCATCGTGATCCCCTGCCATCGGGTGCTGGCGGCCAACGGCAAGACCGGCGGCTTTTCCGCCAATGGCGGCGTCACCACCAAGTTCCGGATGCTCGCCATCGAGCGCGCCAGGATCGCCGGCGCCGCATCCGACGATGCGCCGATGCTGTTCGATCCCGGCTTGTCGATTGCCCCGCGACGGCGGCGGGGATAAAATCGGCCCATGCACGCCCGAACGCTGTTGCAGAGCCCGACCCTGTCCGTGATCAATTACCGGTGCACCATGGGACCGGACGATGTGCCGTTCCTCGAACAGCATGCGCGGCACTCGCTCTCCTATGTCCGCAGCGGCAGCTTCGCCTACAACACCCGTGGCCGCAGCCACGAACTGGTCGCCGGATCGGTGATGGTCGGCCATGCCGGCGATGAATATTCCTGCTCCCACGACCATCACGCCTGCGGCGACGAATGCCTTTCGTTTCAACTCTCGCCTTCGCTCGCGGACGACATGGGTCTTCGCAAGGACGCCTTACGCATCGCTTGCGTGCCGCCGACGCCTGAACTCATGGTCTATGGCGAACTGGCGCAGGCAACTGGGCACGGTGACAGCGACATCGGGATCGACGAAGCCGCAATTCTGTTTGTGAGCCGCTTCATCGAAACGACATCGCGAAAAACACAGAAGGTGACGCCCGCCACGGCGCGCGATCGTCGCCGCGCCGTCGAAAGCGCATTGTGGATGGACGCTAACGCCGATCAGGCTGTCGATCTGGAGTCGACCGCGAAAGCGGCCGGAGTCAGCCCGTTTCATTTTCTACGGTTGTTCTCGAATGTGCTTGGGGTGACGCCGCACCAGTATCTGGTCCGCGCACGCCTGCGTCACGCAGCAAGGCTTCTCGCCGACGACGCACGGTCGATTACCTCGATCGCATTCGACGTCGGATTCGGCGATTTGTCGAACTTCGTGCGAACCTTCCATCGCGCCGCCGGCGTCTCGCCCCGTCGGTTCCGCGATGCTGCGCGTGGCGACCGCAAGATTTTCCAAGATCGGATCAAGGCCATCGCCGTAGGGTGATCTCCATCGCAAGGGAGATCACCATGTACGACCATATCGGATTGAAAGTCAGAAACCTCGACGCCAGCATCAAATTCTACACGGCGGCACTCGCACCACTCGGTCATGCCCTCTGCTCGCGCGACGACAGCTGCGCGGGATTCGGGCCAAAAGATGCACCGGCACTTTGGCTGCATCTGTCAAAAGAGCCCGAGAGGCCCGGCGCCCATGTCGCTTTCCGTGCTGCCGACCGCGACGCCATCAAGGCCTTCCACACAGCGGGACTGAAGGCCGGCGGCCGCGACAACGGCGGCGCAGGCCCGCGTGCGGATTACAGCCCGACCTATTACGCGGCTTTCCTGATCGACCCGGACGGCAACAACATCGAGGCCGTGTGCGCGTAACATTCATCCCGCCACCGGAGGACTGATCATGGCGTCAATTCATAAGGAAGCTCTGCTCGATGCATCGCCGGATAGCGTCTGGGACGCCGTTCGCGATTTCGGAGCGGTTCATACGCGCCTCGCGCGCGGTTTCGTCACGGATTGCACGACAGATGACGACGCGCGGATCGTGACGTTTGCGAACGGAACGACTGCGCGGGAGTTGCTGGTCGATTGCGACGATGCAAGACGCCGCCTCGTGTATGCCATCGTCGGCGAACGCATCAAGCAGCACAGCGCGTCGTTTCAAATCGTCGATGACGGCGCGGGACGCAGCCGATTCATATGGACCGCCGATGTGCTGCCGAACGAAATCGCACCCTATATCAGCACGCAGATGGACCTCGGCATGATTGCAATGAAGGCAACTCTCGAGCACTGACCTTTTCGTCACACGAGCGACATTCGAACCCTGTTGCAGACAAAACTGCGCTAAATGTTGCGCAAATTTGAATCACTCTCTTCCCTTTAACCTTACCCAAAACCTCAAGGGGATGATTCAATAATTCCACATTTGTGACCACTACGTAACGCTATCACTTCCGCGTCTGGGGACAACGGAGGTGATTCTTATGAGGGTTTTCAAGCCTGCAGAAATAGAGGCCGTTGCGACGTTCGGGCAACGCAAGATGGCACCTCGCGTGTGCATCATCGACCCAAAACGGCACATCCGCACATTTCTGGCAGACGCTCTCGACGAACTCGGATTCATCGCCAGTGAATGCGCGGCAGCCGCAGAACTCCCGGCGTTGCTGGAGCAGCAATTGCCCGATCTCGTTGTTCTCGGCATACCGAACGACGGTGTCGAAGCAGGAAACATCCTGAAAATACTGGTTACAAAAATGTTCGACGGCCAGGTGCTGCTGATCGGTCCACGAGATTCGATCATCGTGAAAGCGCTTCGCCAGCTCGGAGAAGAAACGGGAATCGCCATGCTGCCGCCGCTCGCCACGCCGTTCAGCGCAGATGGTCTGCGGGCAAGCGTCGCCACTCTGCTCCCGCATAAAGCGCCTCCGAGTCCGCCTGTCGATGTCGCAGAGGCGCTCAAGGCCGGCTGGTTGGAACTGTGGTATCAGCAAAAAATCGACGTTCACACGCTTGCGCCACGTGGCGCCGAGGCGCTGATCCGGATGCGCCATCCGGCATGGGGTGTTGTGCCTCCCGCGTCCTTCATTCCCGACTCGAAGGATCCGCAGTTCAAGGGACTTTCGGATTTCGTGGTGAGCCGCGCGCTCGAGGACTGGCACTATTTTATCGGCCAGCACGGCCCGGTGGACATTTCCATCAATCTGCCGATGGGCTTTCTCGAAGATCCCGCATCGGTCAGCCGGCTGTGCCGCCAGATTCCCGATCATCCGGCATTTGGCGGATTGATCGTCGAGGTCAAGGCCGCCGAGATCATCCGGAATCTCGATCTCGCGATTGATGCAGCCAAGCGCATGCGATTTCACAACATCGCCATTTCGATCGATGACCTTGGAGTCGACTGGCCATCTCTCTCGGAACTGCAGAGTTTTCCGTTCGTCGAGATCAAGGTCGATCGGGAATTCGTCACCGGCTGTGCGGACAATCGCCTGAAGCAGACGGTGTGCCGCAGTATCCTTGAGTTGGCGGACCGGGTCGGCGCGCGCACCGTCGCCAAAGGCGTTGAGACCAGGTCGGATCTGGTTGCGACCCATGAGATGGGGTTCGATCTGGCGCAGGGTTTTTTGTTCGGAAAGCCCGCCAATGCCAAGAAGTTCGCGCGCTCCGCCTTGTCGCGCCCGGTCACCGTACTCGAATGAGGATGCTCATTCGGCGGCGACGGCTCGCGGGCCCCAGTTGGTCAGCCGAACGGCGGCAGCGGCGAGAACACCAAGCAAAATCATGGACACCGCCGCCAACCAGAAAAACTGCGTACTGGTTGCACCTTGCGACATCAGCCACCAGCCGCCAGCCATGACGAACGCGAGCCGCGCCGTCTGCGCCAGCACCGGCCCGGCCACACGCGCCGCACCCTGCGCTGAAAAATAAAGCGCGATCGCCAGGCCACCGAACGAGAGAAACGGCCCGACAATCGAAAGGTATTGGCGGCTCGCGGCTCGCACCGCTGCATTGTCCGTGAAAAGGTTCACCCATACGTCCGGATACAGCGCGAAGAACCCTCCGACCAAGCCGACAGCCGCAAACGACACACCGCCTGCGGTCCATGCGATTCGCCGCGCCCGCGCGATACGGCCAGCCCCGATCGCCATTCCGATCATCGGTACCGACGCGATGCCCACGGCAAACGCCAGCGACGTCAGCATGAACTCCAGGCGCGCACCGATGCCGTAACCGGCCAGCACCTCGGTCCCGAAATTCGCCAGCAGATGCGTAAAGATCGTGACCGTCAGCACGATCTGCAGCGGCGAGAAACAGGCAATCGCGCCCACCCGAAGGATGTCGTAGAACATAGCGCGCTGAAACCGGAAGCCCTTGAAATTCAGTTTGACCCGGCTGCGGCCTGACAGCAGATACCACGCCATAATGGCCGCCCCGATCAAGAACGCCATCAGAGTGCCGGCCGCAACACCGCGCATGCCGAATGCCGGCACTGGTCCGAGACCAAGACCCAGCACGCCGCCGAACAGAATCTGAAAGAATGCCGAATTGAGAATGATCACCGACGGCAGCTTCATGTTGCCGGTCCCGCGCAGCAAGGCCGCAAGCGTATTCATGATCCATGGCAGCACCGCGCCGCCAAAGAAGATCTGCGAATAGCCGATGGCCTCGCTCAGAACACGGCCGCTGCCGCCGAGCGCCGCAAACAGATACGGCCCGAAAATCAGCATCCCGATCATGAAGGTGAGGCCAAAGCAGACGCCGATCATCAGCGCATGCACCGCCAGCGCCGATGCACGGTCGGCGTCGTCGGCGCCCAGCGCACGCGCGATCGCGGAGGCGACACCGCCGCCCATCGCGCCGCCGGACATGGTCATCATGAGGATGACGAACGGAAACACCAGCGCCATCGCAGCCAGCGGCTCCACGCCAAGACGGCCGATATACGACGTCTCCGCGATAGCCACGCAAGTGCCTGCCGTCAGGGCGACGACGTTGGGAGCCGCCAGCTTCAACAACGTCGGCAAGATCGGACCGTCGAGCAGCGGATTCTTTCGCGGACCCCTGACAGGTGGCAGCGGCGGCTTCTGTTCCGCCTGCACCACAGGAATTTCGGCAGCTCCAAGTTCGGACATGCACTCCCCGGTGTGACGGTCTTATTAGAATCTCAGCAGCCGTCTTTGCCGCACAGTATCAAATGACGCACTACAATACGCGTGGCGCAGCGGACTACGTCCCCAACAGAACAGCCGCGTCCGTCATCGCCAGCGGCCTGTCGCCAAGCAGCCGGTCGGCGATCACACCATCGCCGCCGCCCGGCAGGACAGTGAACGGATCCTGCGCGGTCAACCGGTGATCGACGACGAGCTTTGAGAGCAGCAACCGGCGCGCATCGCCGCGCATGGCATGAATCCGGCTGCCTTCCCAGGCGAACGTCACCGCGCTGGCGACATGATAGAGCGTGCTGGTGGCGCGTCGGGCCTCGGCTTCGTTCTCGGATCGGCCCGCCACATCGCGGGCGAAACCGATGGCCTTGTCTGTCAGGCTGCGGAGCCGATCGCACCAGCCCTGCGGAATGCCTGACGCATCGTCGATCCGCGCATGCAGATCAGCTCCGAGCGCGGCTTCCGCGCCGTGGCGGCCGACGGCACGCTTAAGCGTATCGAGGGCCACGATATTGCCGGTGCCCTCCCAGATCGAACCGAGATGCGCATCGCGCAGCAATCGCGGCGTCGCGAATTCTTCGATGTAGCCGATACCCCCGCGCATCTCGAGCGCCTCGCCGCACACCTTGCGCGCATCGCGCGTGGCGCGATATTTCAGCGTCGGCGTCAGTACGCGCAGCAAAGCCGCTGCGTCCTGGCTGCCTGCTTCGGCACGGTCCAGCGCATCTGCCGTGACGAAACTCATCGACACCGCCTGCTCGGTCGCGAGCATGATTTTCATCAGTTGCCGGCGGGCCAACGGCATATCGACAATGCGGCGACCGAACACCACGCGGTTGTTCGCCACTGTATTTGCATCGTGATGCGCGCGCCGCATCAATGCGGCCGACTTCACGCCGTTGGACAGCCGCGACCAGTTGACCATTTCGGCCATCTGCACAAAGCCGCGATCGAGCCGCCCGACCGCATAGGCGATCGCGCCTTCGAGTTTGATCTCGCCCGACGCCATCGAGCGGGTGCCGAGCTTGTCCTTGAGGCGGACGATGCGGTAGTGGTTCGGCGATCCGTCATGGAGCCGCCGCGGCATCAGAAAAAGCCCCACACCCTGCGTGCCGCCGACCGCGCCTTCGGGCCGCGCCAGCAACATCACCACTTCAGCGTCCGCATTCGAGCAGAACCATTTCTCGCCGTGCAGCCGCCAGTGATCGCCCTCCTGCACCGCAGTGGTGGTCAGCTTGCCGACATCGGAGCCGCCTTCCTTTTCCGTCATGAACTGACCACCCTGGGTCAGCTTCGTCATGTCGGTCTGGGTGAGACCGTCGAGATATTTTGCCTTGAGCGCATCGTCGCCAAAACGCGACAACAGACGCGCCGCGCCGTCGGTGACGTTGATCGGACATCCAAGCCCGAACTCGGCCTGATTGAACAGAAACGTGAAGGCGTGCTTGGCCACCGCGGGATACGTGCCGGACCAACCGAGAATGCCCTTGCGATGCGACATCGCGTGAATGCCGAATTCGCCATAGGCTGCGCGTTCAAGCTCGCGATAGGCCGGATGATATTCGATCCATTGCCGGTCGTTGCCGAAACGATCACGCTGATGCAGCACCGGACCATGTTTGTCGGCGAGACGCGCGCACTCGTCGAGATGGCCGCCGGCCAATGCACCGAGGCGATCGAGATGCGGCTCGATATGATGAAACAGCGATGTGGGCAGATAGACGCGCAGCAAATCCGCGAGGATCGGATCGGCGCGGTAGAAATTCATGCCGGACGTGTCGGGCGCGATCAAACCAACTGCGGATTTCGATCCGGTCGTCGAAGCCGACGTCTCGGCGGGTGGTGTTTTTGCGGTGGCAACCATGGCGTCTCGTCCCTGCCGGGATCTCTCCCGCTATTTTCAGGAATGATCCGGCATTTGGATGCTAACGGCAAGCAGGCCCGCGAGCCACTGACGACATGGGAGAAATGTGCGGCGGGAGGACTTAATTCGCAGAGCGGAACTGCCCGGAACTTACGTCCGAAAATGCTTCGACAGCTTGAGGCCCTGCCCCTGATAGTTGGACGCGATGCGCTGGCCATAAAGCGAGTCGGGCCGCGACAGCATTTTCTCGTACACCAGACGTCCGACGATCTGGCCGTGCTCGAGAATGAACGGCACTTCGCGCGATCGCACTTCCAGCACTGCGCGCGAACCCTGACCGCCTGCACCCGCATAGCCGAATCCGGGATCGAAGAAGCCCGCATAGTGCACGCGGAATTCACCGACCAGCGGATCGAACGGCACCATCTCCGCTGCGAAATCCGGCGGCACCTGCACCGCTTCCTTCGAGGCGAGAATGTAGAACTCGCCGGGATCGAGGATCAGGCTGCGATCCGGCCGCGCGCGGATCGGCTCCCAGAACTCACCGACCGTGTATCCGGCGCGGCGATCGACATCGACCACACCGGTGTGGCGCTTCGCACGATAGCCCACGAACCCGTCGGAGCCCTCACCGGACAGATCCACGCTCAGCGCCACGCCACCTACCAGATCGGCTTCGTCACTGTCGACCAGACGTTCGGCTGCGTGCAGCGCGTGCAGTTCATCGGCATCGAGCAGCGGATGACCGGTGCGGAAACGGATTTGCGACAGCCGCGATCCTTCGCGCAACAACACCGGGAATGTCTTGGGGCTGATCTCGGCATAGAGCGGGCCGTGATAGCCGGCGGCGATCATGTCGAAGCGGCGCGTGCCGTCCGCGATCACGCGGGTGAAGACATCAAGGCGGCCGGTGGAGCTTTTCGGATTCGCAGCGGCCAGAATGTTTGGCGGCAACGCGAGACTCTCCAGCAACGGCACGATGTAGACGCAGTTGGTCTCGAGCACTGCGCCGTCGGACAGATCGATCTCGTGCAGCTTCAGTTCGTCGATGCGCTGGGCAACCGTCATGTCCGGCCCCGGCAGGAAGCTGGCGCGGACGCGATAGGCAATCGAACCGAGGCGCAGATCGAGACTGGCCGGCTGGATCTGGCTTTCAACGAAGGGATATTCGGGCAGGATCAGGCCGGCATCGGCCATCGCCGCGATCATGCGGTCGGGCAGAATTCCTGTCGCGTCGGGGGCAAGTGTGAAGGCCACGGGCTAGTCCTCGGCTGCCGGCTGATCCAGCAAAATAAGCATTTTACCGGTTATCCGATGGGGCGCTTGACGGAAAGACCATGCGGGATTAAGCCTAGGACTTATCCCGTGGTCATTTGAGCCGGCCGGCTTGCAGCCACGTTAAATAACTCGCTAAACAGGCCGGGGACAGTGTGATCCCGGCCGGTTATTTCCAGGAATGGAAATTTTTTCCAGGCCGGTTTTTTTGTGTCCATCGTGAGGTGGCCACGATGGAGTGCACATGTCCGAGACCAAAACACCCGCGGCCAATACTTCCTCAAACAAGCCGCTATCCCCGACCCGCAACTATCGCCCCGAAACCCGCCTCGTGCATTCCGGCACGCTGCGTTCGCAATATGGCGAAACCTCCGAGGCGTTGTTCCTGACGCAGGGGTTCATTTACGATACCGCCGAGCAATGCGAAGCGCGATTCACCGGCGCAGACCCCGGTTTCCTGTATTCGCGATTCTCGAATCCGACAGTATCGATGTTCGAGCAGCGCATGGTCGAACTTGAGGGCGCCGAGGCCGCGCGCGCCACCGCGACCGGCATGGCGGCGGTAACCACCGCGATCCTCGCCCCGCTGAAATCCGGCGATCATGTTGTCGCAGCGAAGGCTCTGTTCGGCTCCTGTCGTTACGTCGTGGAAGACCTGCTGCCGCGTTACGGCATCGAATCCACGCTGGTGGACGGCCACGATCTCGATCAGTGGCAGAAGGCGATGCGTCCGAACACCAGGTCGTGCTTCCTCGAAAGCCCGACCAATCCGACCCTCGACGTTGTCGATATCGGCGCTGTCGCCGAGATCGCGCATCGCGGTGGCGCGAGGCTGATCGTGGACAACGTGTTCGCGACGCCGATCTGGCAGAGCCCGCTCGCGCTCGGCGCGGACGTCGTGGTTTATTCAGCGACCAAGCACATCGACGGTCAAGGCCGCTGCCTCGGCGGCGTCATCCTGTCGTCGGAGGCTTTCATTCAGGAGCACATCCATACGTTCCTGCGCCAGACCGGTCCGGCAATGTCGCCGTTCAACGCGTGGGTGCTGCTGAAGGGGCTTGAGACGCTGAGCATTCGTGTCAAGGCGCAGACCGAGACGGCGGGCGCGATCGCCGACGTGCTCGCGAAGCATCCAAAGATCTCGCGGCTGATCTATCCGGGCCGCGCCGATCATCCGCAGGCTGCCATCGTGAAGAAGCAGATGCGCGCGGGCGCGACGCTGATCGGGTTCGAGGTCAAGGGCGGCAAGGCGGCTGCGTTCCGCACGCTGAACGCGCTGAAGCTGGCGCGGATTTCCAACAACCTCGGCGACTCGAAAAGCATCGTCACCCATCCGGCGACCACGACCCATCAGCGCCTGACGCCGGAAGCGCGCGCCGAACTCGGTATCAGCGAAGGCTTCATCCGCTTCTCGGCGGGACTCGAGCATCAGGACGATCTGATCGAGGACCTGACGACGGCGCTGGAGAAGGCGTGACGCGACGCCTACCTCCGTCATCACCGGGCTCCCGGTGATCCACGCTTTCTTGTTGCGCCAGGACAAGACGTGAATGGCCGGGACAAGCCCGGCCATGACGACACTCTCCGCGAGAGCCGACGCCTACATCGGCCGATATGTCATGACATTGCTCGGAATGTTGACCCCGGCCTTTACCTGCCCGACCGACTTGATGATGGTGTCGCCGAGCAACTGAGCGAAGCAGGCGTAACCCCAATCGTTCATGTGCAGGCCGTCGCCGATCACGAATTTTTCGAACGGCATTTTTTCGTCCTCGTGCCACTGCCGCATGACTTCGAAACGCGGGAACACCGACACGTTCTTGAGCCTGGCGACGTCGCCGATCAGCTTGACCATCCGGCCGGCGTTCTCGGTTTTTGCAGCAACCGCCGGCACATATTGCGGATCAATCAACACGACATCGATGCCGCGAGCCTGAAGGCGCGCGATGCCGTCTTCCACAAGCGCCGCGGTGGCGGCAACGTCGCTGGCGCTACCCCTGACGACGGTGTTGGTGCCGAGTTGCCAGATCACGAGATCGGGGTCCGCATCGAGAACGGCGGCATCGAACCGCTTCATCATTTCGGGCGCATCCTGTCCGCCCATGCCGCGATTGATGATCGTGATGTCGGACGTCGGAAATTTCCGGCGCAACTGATCGGCAAGCCGGTTCGGATAGGTATAGGCCGGCGAGGACGTTCCGAAGCCGACCGTGGTGGAGGACCCGAACGCGACGATGGTGACAGGTTCGTCCGCAGCGATCCGCCGCGCTACCCGAGGCAGCGATCCCGAAATGTCCTTCAATCCCTTGGCGGGCAGACACGGCACGCGGGTGAGAATATCTCCCGCAGCACTGGCCGCGCTCTTCGCGGCTTCGACAGCCTTGGTGGCAAGACCTTTTTGACTTTTTTGCTGTGAAGCAGTCTCCGGCGGCGTGGCCTGCGCCAAAGCGGAGTGTGCTGCGAGCGAGCCAAACAGCATCGCCGCCACACCCGCAGAACGCATACCGAAACTCATCAACGTTGAATCCTGAGCTCCGCCGGATTGATGCGCGACGCTTCCACGACCATGGCCGCCAACGCACGGCCGATACAATCGTGTACACGCTTCGCCATTCCATATCCGTGGACCGAACCGAACAGGTCGAAATCACCGGCGTCATTCCAGTGCCGCATGATCGAAAACCGGTCGAACATCGGCACTTCGTGCTGCTGCGCGACGACCCGTATCGTATCGTTATACGGCCCGACCGAGAGCATCGTTTCCATACGTGGGTTGTACTGAAGATTGATCAAGAGCACGTCGGAGCCGGGTTTCTGCAATGCCTCGATCCCGGCGTCGAGTGCGGTGCGGAAGTCGTCGGGATCGACCGAGCGTATCGCATCGACAGTGCCGGTCTGCCAGATCACCAGATCCGGCTTCTGATCCGGCGGCAGCTTGTCCATCATCTGGCCGAAACCCTGCGCAGCTTCTGCAGCGGTTTTCTTGGGCCGCAACTCGGTCCTGACATTGACGGTCACGCCCGCAAGAGCCTCGCGCAGCGCAGCCTCCAGACGGGCGGGATACGACATGCTCGCGCCGTCAGATCCAGGCAATGCCGAGGAGCCGCTGCCCGCGACAAGGATGTCCAGCCGCTTCCTTGTCTTGATCGCGTCGGCGGCTTTCGGAAGCGCGCTCTCGGTCGCCAGAAGATAGGCCGGCACCACGCAGCCGTGAGCATCCTCGGCGCGCGACGGAGCCGCCACCAGGAGAGTCGCAAACATACCTGCAATCAGTAGTGCTTTCATGATCCGCCTCCGGCGAGGTCGGCATCGCTTTCCGCGGCTTTCGCACGCTTGTCGCTTTTGCTCGTCTCGCCCTTGTACCACGAAAACAACGATGCCGCGGCAGACATGATGACGATCCCCGCGACGCTGACAAGGAAATGCATCCATGCTCCGCCGGAGACTTCGGCAAGGACGAAATGTCCCGCAAATGCGAGAAAGACGCCAAGACAGAATATTTCCAGTGAATGCTGGCCGCACCGGATCACCGGGCGGAGCCATGGCGATTTCAGGCCCGGCCAGTCGGCGGGAATGAAACGCACTGTAATCGCCGCCAATGCCAGAAAATGGGCGAAGCGCAGCACGTCGAGGTCGGTCTTGTTGATCGGATACATCCAGCTTTCGAGCAAGCGCGGCATGAAAACATTCAGCCGCGGCACATGCCAGGTCAGCGTCACACAGAATGCGAACACGAGATAGGCGATGCAAAGCCAAAGCGTGATGTCGGAGGACAGGATGCGGCCCATCCGCTTTGCGCCGCCGAGCGCGCACCACGCGCCGAACACGAACAGCAACTGCCAGGCGAACGGATTGAAGAACCATGTCCCGTTCGGATAAGCGGGAAGCGCGAGATCGAATTCCCACGTGATTGCGTAAAGCAATACCGACAGCGCCAGCGCCAGATCCGCCTTTCGCTGCATCAGCCAGATGATCAGCGGGAGGAATATCATCAGCACGATGTAGAGCGGCAGCACGTCCATGTTGACGGGCCGGAATTTCAACAGCAGCGCCTGCACGATCGTCACGTCGGGCTGCTTGAGAAAATCCAGAATTCCCATTTCTTCCGCATAGAGCGGATTGTCGAACTTTGTCGCAATGTAGGAAATTTCGGCAAGGTAGATAGTGAATAGAAAAACATGCGCGACGTAGATCTGCCACACGCGTTTGAAGATGCGGGCACTCGCGACCACAAAACCGCGATCAAGCATTGCCCGGCTGTACACGAATGCCGCCGTGTAGCCCGAGATAAAAATGAAAATCTCGGTGGCGTCGCTGAAGCCGTAGTTGCGGATGGTGAACCAGGTCAAGATGTTCGGCGGAAGATGATCGATGAAGATCAGCCACAGCGCCATGCCGCGAAACAGATCGAGACGCAGTTCGCGTTCACCTGCCGCAACCGGAAGAACCGCGGCCTTTGCGGCCGGCGCTGTCACGACAGCCTGATCGGTCGTCACGAATGTCATTCCAGTTCAGTCCGTTCAGTCCGGTTCCGTCGAATAGCAGACGCGCGTCACAATTCTAAGGAAGATCGAGGCGGCCCGCAAATTGCAGGGATGCTATTGGACAGGCAACCGGGAGAAATGCTGGAAGACAACGATGTTGAAACAATGATCGGGCTGGCTTCGTATCCTGTGCCAGACCGGCTGTAAAATGCGATAATCGGCACCTACGCACAGAACGCGAGGTCTGTTATTGTACACCCGAATATGGACAGACCCATGTACCGCGCCGTGACTCGCCAGATTGAAGTTATCGTCGAACCAAACTTCCTTCCCGAGCGCTCGTCAGCAGAGGATGGCCGGTTCTTCTGGGCCTACACGATTGCCATCGTCAATTCCGGAACCGAAACCGTCCAGCTCAAAACGCGGCACTGGGTCATCACCGATGGTGCTGGCCGCAGCCAGGAAATTCGCGGCGAAGGCGTGGTCGGGGAACAGCCGGTGCTCGAACCCGGTGAACGGTTCGAATACACCAGCGGGGTCCCCCTCCAGACGCCGTCCGGCTTCATGACCGGCAGCTATCAGATGGTGACGGAAAGCGGCGAGCCGTTCGAGATCGACATCCCCGCGTTCTCGCTCGATAGTCCGAACTACAAACGGACGCTGAACTAGGATCCCGCGAGATCAGTCTTTAGCTTTCAGCCGCCCGCTGTTCGGTCGTCGGAACGACCCCCGCCTCGTCCGGCGTGAACTCGTAAACCGAACTGCAGAACTCACAGGTCACGACCACCTTGCCGTTCTCGACCATGTCGGCGCGGTCCTGCGGCGTGAAGCTGCCCAGCATTCCAGCTACAGCGTCACGCGAGCAGGAGCACCGCGCTTGTATCGCCTGCATCGGAAACACTCGCACGCCGCGCTCGTGGAACAGCCTGAACAACAGCCGCTCTCCCGACAGGTCGGGATCGATCAGCTCGACGTCCTCGATAGTGCCAAACAGCGCGCGGCTCTCTGCCCAGGCGTCATCCTCAGGCACGTCATGCACGACCGCGCCCTCCGGCGCGTCGCCGGGATGCAGATCGGTCTGCCGCGCACGCTCGGGCGCCTTCGGCAAGAACTGCATCAGCATGCCGCCGCCGCGCCAGCGATGCTTCGGGCCGTCGCCGCCGCGAAACTCTTCACCGACCGCGAGCCGTATCCGCGTCGGAATTTGCTCGGAGCGCAGGAAATATTCATGCGCGGCATCTTCCAGATTGCCGCCTTCCAGCGCGACAAGCCCCTGATAGCGGCTCATGTCAGCGCCCTGATCGATAGTCATGGCAAGGTGGCCATGGCCGAGGAGCGCCGCGGAATCCTGGCCTGCCTTGAGCTTGCTTGCGTCGAAGCGCGCATAAGCGCGCAGGCGATCGGGCGCCTGAAAATCGACAACGATCAGCGACACCGGGCCGTCGGTCTGGGTTTGCAGGATGAAGCGACCCTCGAACTTGAGCGTCGAGCCGAGCAGCGTCGTGAGCACGATGGCTTCACCGAGCAGCTTGCCGACCGGGGCGGGATAATCGTGCTTGGTGAGAATGTCGTCGAGCGCCGGTCCCATCTTCGTGAGCCGACCGCGCACATCAAGCGCGCTCACATCGAAGGGCAGCACCGCATCGTCCACCGGTGTTGCGGAGGGAGCACGAATTTGGCTTTCGAGAGTCATGTCAGGCGCATTCTTGTCAGGAGGAACCGAATTGCCGCAGTGAAAAGCTCAAACCATATCGGTCTGACTTTCGGCCCCAGGGCAATGGTGGGTCAAGCAGGGTATCCGCCCCATATAGGGTGCTTCGTTCCGCAAAAAAGGGAGCGGTCGGGAACAGTGACTTCCGGCCAAAGCGCGCGGAAAGGCTACAATTATGCGCCGTTACGGCGAGATCAGGTCACGGGCTCCGGAAACACCTAGCCAATCGCGTGCAGGCACCAGGCCAGAATGCCCTTCTGCGCATGCAGGCGGTTTTCCGCCTCGTCGAACACCACCGACTGCGGACCGTCGATCACCTCATCGGTGACTTCGTCGCCACGATGCGCCGGCAGGCAATGCATGAAGATGGCGCCGGGATTGGCCAGCGACATCAGCTTGGCGTTGACCTGATAGGGCTTCAGCAGGTTGTGCCGATGTTCGCCATCCTTGTCGCCCATCGATACCCAGGTATCGGTGATGATGCAGTCGGCACCGCGCACCATTTCTTCGGCCTTGGTGCCGAGCACGATCGGTGCGCCCGTAGTTTTGATCCAGTCTTTCAGCAGCTTGTTCGGCGCCAGTTCCGGCGGCGTCGCAACGCGCAGATTGAAGCCGAACCGCTCCGCGGCATGCGCCCACGACGCCAGCACGTTGTTGTCGTCGCCGGTCCACGCCACGGTGCGTCCCTTGATCGGGCCGAGATGTTCTTCGAATGTCATGACATCCGCCATCACCTGACAGGGATGCGAGCGGCGGGTCAGTCCGTTGATCACTGGCACCGTCGCATGCGCAGCCAGTTCGGTCAGCGCCTCATGGTTGAGAATCCGGATCATGATGGCATCAACGAAACGCGACAGCACCCGCGCGGTATCGGCGATGGTTTCGCCGCGCCCAAGCTGCATTTCAGCACCGGTCAGCATGATGGCTTCGCCGCCGAGTTGGCGCATGCCGACATCGAACGACACGCGGGTGCGCGTTGACGGCTTGTCGAAGATCATGGCCAGCGTCTTGCCATCGAGCGGCTTGCTGGACGTATCACCGGCCTTGCGCTTGTTCTTCATCGCCACGCTGGCGTCGAGGATCACACGCAACTCCTTGGTGGGCACGTCAAACAGATCGAGGAAATGTCGGGGGGACGTCGTCATTATACCGCCTCACGCCGCGCCGACGTCCGCGTGAACTTCGTGCAGACGCGCTCGATGCGCGACACCGCATCATCGATCTCCGCCTCGGTGACAATCAGCGGCGGCAGTAGCCGCACGACGTTTTCACCGGCTCCAACTGTGAGCAGCTTCTCATCGCGCAACGCGCCGACGAGATCACCCGCCGGGATCACGGCCTTGAGGCCGATCAGCAAGCCATCGCCACGCACTTCATCGACCACATCGGGATAGCGATCGACGATCGACGCAAGCTTCTGTTTCAGTACCAGCGACGATCGCTGAACGTTCTCAAAGAATTTCGGCGCCAGCATCACATCGAGCACGGCGTTGGCCGCAGCAACCGCAAGCAGATTGCCGCCGAAGGTCGAACCGTGCGTACCCGGCGTCATGCCGGCCGCAGCAGCGGCAGTGGCAAGGCACGCGCCGATCGGGAACCCGCCGCCAAGCGCCTTCGCCAGCGCCATGATGTCCGGCTCGACGCCGGTCTTTTCATAGGCGAACAGCGTGCCGGTGCGGCCCATACCGGTCTGCACTTCATCGAACACCAGAACGAGTTTGTTGTCGTCACAGAGCTGCCGCAGCGCGCGGAAGAACGCCGGGTCAGCCGCACGCACGCCGCCTTCACCCTGCCAGGGCTCTATCAGAATGCCCGCAGTCTCCGGGCCAATCGCTTTCTTCACCGCTTCGAGATCGCCGAGCGGCACCTGATCGAAGCCTTCAACACGCGGCCCGAAACCTTCGAGATATTTCTGCTGACCGCCCGCGGCGAGCGTCGCGAGCGTGCGGCCGTGGAATGCGCCTTCAAACGTAATGAGCCGGTAGCGTTCCGGCCTGCCGTTCACCGCCTGAAACTTGCGCGCCATCTTGATGCACGCTTCCATCGCTTCCGCGCCGGAGTTGCAGAAGAACGCCACGTCGGCGAAGCTTGCATCACACAGCCGCGTCGCCAGCCGCTCGCCTTCCGGAATCGTGAAGAGATTCGAGACGTGCCACAACTTCGCGGCCTGCTCCTGCACGGCAGCGACCAGATGCGGATGGGCATGACCAAGCGCATTCACCGCCACGCCGCTGGTGAAATCGAGATAGCGGTCGCCATTGGTCGCGATCAGCCATGGACCCTCGCCGCGCTCGAAAGCGACGTCGGCGCGGGCAAAAACCGGCAACATGTGAGAGTCGAGATGCGGCTTGACTGTGTGGCTCATGGCGACCTGATCGATGGTATGGGTCAACAGCATCGCGATCGCGTCAGCGCTTGTCGCTCAGTTGCCTGCCCCGGAAACGAAACGTGCCGCCCGAAGAGGCGGCACGTGGCGGTTATTCTATTGGCGAGCGGTGTGGTGTCAATCCACGCGCGCTCTTCTGGAACTCAAACGAGCGCCCGTTTGTCGCTGCGACAAGCTAAAAACCAGCATTTTCCGACCTATTCCAGCGCCTCGGCACCCATCTCGGGCAGGAAAACGCCATTTGCAGGCGGCGCACAGTGATCGAATTTATTTGCATTCCAGCCGGAACATGTGGACGCGCCACGCCCGACTCTTGCGCGTGAGTCACGGCATATTGTAGCATTCTTGACGTTGGGTACGACATCTCGTGCGGCAGTTCTGATCCTCGCTTGTCTTCGGTACGGCGTAAACGCCCGGTCGCTTTTCATGCAACCGGCGAGGGCTAAGGGATTCTGCCAACAGGGATTTTGGACGGTTTGCAATCGCGACGCCGCGTCAAAAATGGCCGGCGCGATACCAAAAGGAAGAGTGCGATGACGGTAATGAGCTGGACCGACGATCGCGTTGAGCAGTTGAAGAAGCTTTGGGAATCCGGACTTTCGGCAAGCCAGATCGCCGCTGAACTCGGAAACATCACCCGCAACGCAGTGATCGGCAAGGTGCATCGGCTGGGCTTGTCAGGCCGCGCCAAGAGCCCGTCCTCGGCGGCGCCTCGGCAGCGCAAGGCGGCGCGGCCCGCGCAGCACATGATGCGGATCAGCCGCCCGGTGTCGCGCGGCAACACCGCGCTCGCCCATGCCTTTGACGTCGAGGCCGAGCCCGATCCGATCGCCTACGACAACGTGGTGCCGATGAGCCAGCGGTTGAGCCTGCTGGAACTGAATGAAAGCACCTGCCACTGGCCGGTCGGCGATCCGGGCAGCGCGGACTTCTTTTTCTGCGGCGGCAAAGCGCTCAACGCACTGCCCTACTGCGCGCATCACTCGCGCGTCGCCTATCAGCCGGCGAGCGACCGGCGTCGCGCCGCGCCGCGGCCGATCAAGTAGGCTAAAGCTCAACGCTTCGAACGACATACGACGCGAAAAAGCCTCATCGAACCGATGAGGCTTTTTTGTTGCGAAGTGGCGGCGAACCTAGTGGAGTGGATTTGACATTCGCTACCCCGCTGACAGCGAGCCCACAAAGCGAATGTCAAATCCAGAACTCCACTAGAAACTTGTATTTGCTAGAGGTCCGTCGATTCTAACTCGCAGGAATGCCCGCTGAAATGGGACGCGAATGTTAGAATCGGACCAGCTGCCAAATGGCAGCTTTGTGAACGTGCCGCGATTATTCCTTCGCTCCTGCCGTCGCGGCTTTGGCCGCCGGGAAGCATGCGGTGAAGGTCGCACCGTGTCCGAACACGCTCTCGATCAGAAGCCGTCCGCGATGGCGAATGAGGATGTGCCTGACCAGTGATAGACCGAGACCGGTGCCGCCCTGCGCACGGCTGTCGCCGGCATCGACGCGATAAAACCGCTCGGTCAGCCGGGGCAGATGCTCTGGCGGAATGCCGGGACCGAAATCGCGCACCGCGAAACGGACCTCACCGGCCGCATCATCCGGCACAGGCTCGGTCAGCGACACCATCACGCGACCGCCGGTTGCACCGTACTTGAGGCCATTTTCGATCAGGTTCTCGAACACCCGCAGCAATTCTTCGGTATCGCCCGCGATCAGCACAGGCGCCGGCGGCAGTTCGATCTCGATGGCGACCTGCCGTTCGCTCGCAAGCGGCTCGAGGCCGTCGATCACCTGACGCACCAGCGGCACGACATCGACCAGCTTCTCGGGACGCACATGCGCGCTCAGTTCGACTCGTGACAACGACAAGAGATCGTCGATCAGCCGCGCCATGCGCGTCGCCTGTGTATGCATGATGCCGAGGAAACGCTCGCGCGCTTTCGGGTCCTCACGCGCCGGGCCTTGCAAGGTGTCGATAAAACCCGACAGCGCCGCCAGCGGCGTGCGCAACTCATGGCTCGCATTGGCAACGAAGTCGGCGCGCATTTCCTCGACCCGGCGCAGCGGGGTCTGGTCGTGGAACGTCATCAAAATGCAATATTCGCTGCCGCCGAACGCGGTCGGCAGCGACAGTGGCGTCACGATCAGTTCCATCCAGCGATCGATGGGAACGTGATCGACATAGCTGGCGCGCTGCGGCTGGCGGGTGGCGATGGCTTCGCGAAGTGCTGCGATGATCTCGGGCGAACGCAGCGCGAACAGCGCCAGTTCGTTCTTGCGCAAGGCCGGCGCCAGCTGTCCCGCAGCAGTATTGAAATGCAGCACGCGTCCGGCACGATCGAGCAGCACCGCCGCATCCGGCATTCCACCGACCAGCGCCTGCACCACCGGCGTTTCCGCGGGCCGCGCGCCGATCATATCTTCGCTGGTGGGAACTGACTGATGCAGATGCCACGGCACCAGCGCCGCACCCGCGATCACAATGAATATCAATCCAGCCTGCGGCAGCGTCAGGCCGCCGAACACCACCGCGGCAGTGAGGCCAAGTGCGGTCGCGATCAAGATGATCGCCGCCCGCCGCAACCGATCCGGCCACGGCGCGAAGCCTGAATTCGGGGATGTCACCGCCATGCGCCGTACCTGTTTCGCGAGCGCGTATTACGCGACCGGAGATCCCGATCCGCGAGACGACCCCGGGGTGGGCTTCGCGGCTTCGTCGAGCCTTTGCAGCGCTGCGGTGACCCGCTTCGCCCGAAGACCGACAATAAGCTCCCGAAGCGAGAGCAAGATGACAGAAAGCATGAACGGCACGAGATAGTACAGCACCCGGAACAGCAGCATGCCGGCCAACAGCTCTTCCCGATCAAACTGGAACAGGCCGACCAGCATCGCGGCATCGAACACGCCGAGTCCGCCCGGCGAATGGCTGGCGAAGCCGAGCAGCGTCGCCGACACGAAGATCACCGCAACGACGACGAAACCGACATGGGGTTCGTCGGGAACGAGGATGTACATCGCCAGCGCGCAGAAGCCGAGATCGACAATGCCGATCACGATCTGCAGCAGCGTCAGCGGACCGCCGGGAAGAGTGACGGTCCAGCTGCCGCGCCCGACTTCACGCGGCTTCATCCAGACCCACGCCACATAGGCCGTCAGGCCGATCAGAATGCAGATCGCTGCGGCGCGATTGAGCCAGACCGGCAGCTTGTCGATGGAGGCAGCCGCCTCCGGATGATAGGCGACGCCGAGACCCAGCACCGCGGCGTTGCCGAGCCAGAACGTCAATCCGGCAAGGAAGCAGACCTTGGCGACATCGACCGCGGAAAGACTCCAGGCGGAGTAGACGCGATAACGCACCACGCCGCCGGTAAAGACACTGGCGCCGACATTGTGGCCGATCGAATAGCTGGTGAATCCGGCGAAGGCGGCCACCCGGTAAGGGACGTCGTTGCGGCCGATCGCGCGCAACGCAAACAGGTCGTAAAATGTCAGCGTGAAATAGCCGGCGGCGACACAAAGCCCGGCCAGCACCACGGTGCGGATCTCGGTTCCGCGCAAGGCCTCGTAAAGGTCATCGACATCGAGACCTTCGAGCATGTGATAAAGAATGTAGCAAGCGGTCGCGATGATCGCGATGCTGATCGCGACACCAAGCTTGTGCAGGATTTGCTTCTCGCGCATGTACGCGATGGCCCCGCGCAGTGTCTCCAGCATCCAGACCTCAAAATTCGAACAACCACCTTTTTCCGGCAGATGCTGTCCTAGCAGACCGGCCGCGTGACCGCGAGGCCGACGTTATCGATTTGAGCCCATTTGCGAGCCATAAGTCACGTTAAGAATACCGCAAGGTGACCGCCATCCGTTGCACCGCAACGGTGTCGCCAGCGTGTCATGGCGATGACGCCGATTTGACCTGCTCGCGCTGAAAAAACAGCAGGTCCAGTTCGGTGGACGGCTGCCCGAGCCCTGTCAAAAGCGCATGCGTCTGACCGCGATGATGGGTCTGGTGATTGAACCAGTGCGCCAGGGCGGGCGCCAGTTGCTGCACGAACTGCTCGGGGCCGGAGACGCGGCGGTAGGAAATCGTTCCCGCAATCCGCGCCTCATCGAGACCATCGACATAGGCCACGATCCGGACATCCTCCGCCACGCGGGCGGCGCGAAGCGCATCGAATGCCTCGAACAGGATCGCGTCGAGCCTATCCGGGGCATCGCCGTCGCGGGTAAAGCGCTTCATCCATATGCGATCGGTGACCAGCAGATGATTCAGCGTGCCATGGACGGACTTGAAGAAGGCGCCGCGATCCGCCTTGTACTGCGTTTCGTCGAGACGTGCCGCGGCATCGTACAGCCGGGCGTTCGCCCACGCATTGTAGTGGCCCAGCATCCGGAAATGCGACGCCAGATCGTTCACGCGTCAGCCACCGGCCGGCGTATGACGCGAGACCACGAGGTGGCGCAACCACGAGCCGATAGCACAGCCGGCGACGTAGGCCGTCAGCATCACCAGACCGAGGTCCAGCCAGTAGCCGAAGCGGCCCGGAGCCAGATGAAACATCGAGGCCAGAGCCAGTCCCGCGATCAGCACCACGACCTTGCGCAGCGTGACCGTCGACCAGCCCTGTCCGCGATGCACGACCGCGATCCATCCCATCGCGAGACCGACCACGCCCGATGCCAGCAGCCAGCCCCAGTTGAATGTCGCAAGGTAGATCATGGAGTGTCGTCCTTATGACCTGATGCCGTCACCCTGAGGTGCCGTAGCGTAGCGAAGGCCTCGAAGGGCGACGGCACGACCGCGCGCCATCCTTCGAGGCTCGCAAGAACTCGCACCTCAGGATGACGCTTTTGCTCGCAGCCAGCCATCTCACTTCACCACGAAATCGATGCGCCGGTTCTTAGCCTTGCCTTCGTCGGTATCGTTGGCCGCGACCGGCTGCGAACTGCCGTAGCCCACCGCTTTCAGCCTGTCCGTCGGCAGGCCGGCCTTGATCAGATAGTCCGCCACCGCCTGCGCACGCTTCTCGGACAGCGCCACGTTGCCGTTGGTGTCGCCGTCGCTGTCGGTATGGCCGGCGACTTCGATAGTCGCGGTCGGACAGCGCAGCGCCGTCTCGATGAGCTTGTCGAGAAGCCCCATGGAATCCTTGTCGATGGTCGCACGGCCGGAGTCGAACCTGATTTTCGCCTTGGCCAGCAATTCGAAGAACAACTGCTGGCAGACGGTGGGATCGACCGCGCTGGCCACCGGCTTGACGGAGACCTCGGCTTTCGCCGCCCAGCCCTGCGGCAACTCGCCGCCGATGCCGCCGCGGATCTGGTCCGCCGCCACCGCGTAAAGCGCGTCACCCGACAACTTCACTTCTCGATCCGAGATCACCAGCGACCCGGTTGAGACCCGCGACAGCGCGCCGAGCCCGGCCACCACCGCGTTCTGGAATCCCTGCGGCGCGCCAACGCTGGCTTTGAGATTGTCCACCAGCTTCTCGGAGAAGAACTTGCGGCCGACCGCTGCGACGATGGCCGCGTGCACGGCGTTGTCCGGCACGTAACCAGCGAGCGTGACCGTATTCGCCACCGGGTCCTTGTTCGCCTGGAAGACGTAAGGCGGCGCCTTGATCGCATTCTCCTTCACCGAAAAGCCTTCGGGCAGGTTCTTCAGCGCAGCCAGGATCGCTTCGCGGCTGCCGATTTCGCGCGCCATGCCGGTCAGGCTGACGCTGGTGTCGCTGAGCGTGATCTTGCCGTCCTTGAGCTTGCCGACCTGATCGATCAGCAGCAGCGCGGCGTTGTCGAACCGCGGCGGCGCGCCCCGCGCCATCGTCATCCTGTCCGAAATCTCGGTGCCCTTGAGCGACGCGCGGGCCGCCTCCATCAGTTTGGCTTTGATCGCCGGTAGCGGCGTGTTGCCACTGAGCGTTACCCGCACCACGTCGCGCTCGATCGACCAAGCAAACGGTTTGGCTTCGGGGATCAGGCTGGTGTTGTCGTTGACCATCCGCACGCCGGTGACGGCCTCGACCTGCGACGCCGCACTGCGCCGGCCCTCCTCCGAAAACGCATCCGCCGACAGTTTGACGTCACGGCCGGACACCGCGATCCGGGTCTTGTCGAGCACCGTGTCCTTCAGAGCGCGGGTCGAGCGCGCGGCAAGGTCCGCCTCGAGAGGCGCGGTACCGGTCCAGATCGCAGCGACCCACAGAAGCACCAGGGGAATCAACCCTGGCCACCATTTACGTGCCCAACTCGCTAAGCGGCTCATCCCGGACCTTTACCTGACAGAATGCAGACAAAACAAACCCTTGCCGAGGTGTCAAACTGCAAATGAACGCGGCTGCCGTGTCCCGGGCGAAGACCGGTTTTCGGCCAATGACGGCCGTTTCAACCACCCGGATAACCGTTTGTTCAACCGTTTCTGCCACATCTCGGAGCCGGATCCTGCAGGATCGCCCCGAGCCATCGCCATGAAGCAGCTTCGCAATAACGTCATTCGCGCCGGCCTCGACGCGCTGTACTTCACCGGCGCGCACCATGTGCTGCGGCCGATCCTGGCGGGCGTCGGCACCATCTTCATGCTGCATCATGTCCGCCCGGCCCGCGACGATATGTTCCAGCCCAACCGGCATCTCGAAATCACGCCGGACTTTCTGCGCGAGGTGCTGTCGCATGTGCGCGCGCTCGGCGTGGATATCGTTTCCATGGACGAAGCACACCGCCGGATGCGGGAGCGCGACTTCGGCCGCCGCTTCGCCTGCTTTACGTTCGACGACGGCTATCGCGACAACCGCGATCACGCGCTGCCGGTGATGCGCGACCAGAATGCACCGTTCACGGTCTACGTCGCCAGCGATTTCGCCGAAGGCAACGGCCGGCTGTGGTGGGTGGCGCTGGAGCGCGTCCTCGCCAAGGCCAGCATTGTAGAGATAACGCGAGACGGCGCAGTGCAGCGGCTTGACGCAGGCGACCCCGCCGCCAAGCAGCAGGCGTTCAACCAGATCCACGACTGGCTGCGCACGCTCCCCAACGACAAGGAAGTCCAGCGCGCTGTCAGCGATCTGTGTGCGCGGCACGGTGTCGACGATGCGGCGATCCCGCGCGAGCTTTGCATGTCATGGCCCGAACTGCGCTCCTTCGCTACCGACCCGCTGGTGACCATCGGCGCGCACACCGTCAGCCATTGCAACCTGGCGCGCGACAACGAGGCTGATGCCGCGCGCGAGATGCGCGTCAGCCGCGAGCGGATCGAAACCGAGTTGCAGAGGCCCGCGCTGCATTTCGCGTATCCCTACGGCGACAGGACCGCCGCCGCAGCACGCGAATTCGCGATGGCGCGCGAGCTTGGATTCGCAACCGCCGTGACCACGCGTCCCGGCATGGTCTTCGCCGAGAACGCCGATCATCTCACTGCGCTGCCGCGCATTTCGCTGAATGGAAATTACCAGAACACACGTTTCCTGTCGGTGCTGACGTCCGGCGCCGCCACCGCGATGTGGAACGGTTTCCGCCGGGTGGATGCGGCATAGCACGCAGCATCTCGAAATCGTCATCCTGAGGTGGGAGTTCTAGCGAGCCTCGAAGGATGACCGTGTGGAATGACGCCGTCGCCCTTCGAGGCCTCCGCTTCGCTACGGCACCTCAGGATGACGGCACCTTTTGGGCGTTTCAAACAGATTTCCCAATCCGCCCATTCCTTGACTCACTCCTTGCTGCTGGCGCTATATCGCCGCCAAAGCAACAGGAGGCACCATGTTCAAGGATCTGTTTTCACTCAAGGGCCGCATCGCAGTCGTCACCGGCGGTTCGCGCGGCATCGGCAAAATGATTGCCTCGGGCTTTCTCGCGCAAGGCGCGGCGAAGGTCTACATCACCGCGCGCAAGGCCGGCCCCTGCGAGGAAACCGCCAAGGAACTGACCGCCGCCTATGACGGCGAGTGCATCGCGCTGCCGATCGACATGTCCACCGTCGCGGGCTGCGAGAAACTGGCCGAAGAGCTGATCAAGCGCGAGCCGAAGATTGACATTCTCGTCAACAACGCCGGCGCTGCCTGGGGCGCAGCTTTCGACGAATTCCCAGAAGCCGGCTGGGACAAGGTGATGAACCTCAATGTGAAGTCGCTGTTCTTCCTGACCAAGGCGCTGGCGAAGCCACTGCGCGCCGCCGCGACGAAGGAAAAGCCCGGCAAGGTCATCAACATCGCGTCCATCGACGGCCTGTCGGTCAATCCGATGGAAACCTATTCCTATCAGGCGAGCAAGGCGGCGGTGATCCATCTCACGCGCCGCATGGCCGCGAAGCTCATCAAGGACAATATCAACGTCACCGCGATCTGCCCCGGCGCATTCGAGTCCGACATGAACACGGCGGCACGCGATCACGGCGACACGATCGCGAAGGCTATCCCGTCAAAGCGTATCGGCACGCCGGAGGATATGGCGGGCATCGCGATTTATCTCGCGTCGCGCGCTGGTGACTATGTCGTCGGCAATGCCATCGCCGTCGATGGCGGTATCGTCTACGCGAACCTCAGCCTGCCGGTCTCGGGCGAGTAAATCGTGGCGACGCGAACCGCGCAATGCATGTGCGGGCAATTGTCGGTCGCCGTGACAGGCGAACCGTCGGGTGTCTACGCGTGCAGTTGCAAATCCTGCCAGCGCGGCAGCGGCAGCGTGTTCAGCTACGCTGCCGTCTATCCGATATCCGCGATGTCGGTTTCGGGTGAGCACAAAGCCTATCGCTATACGTCCGATTCCGGGCGATGGGTCGAGGGACATTTCTGTCCGACCTGCGGCGCCAACGTATTCAGCCTTCTTGAAATACAGCCTGACGATGTTGCGATCGCGGTCGGTTGTTTTGCCGACGCGTCGTTCGCGCCGCCGTCGATCCTGTGCTGGGCCTCACGCAGGCATGAGTGGCTGAAAGTACCGGGGAGCACACAACTGCTGGATACGCAGCCTGAATGACCCCGTAAAGGTCAGCATCACGTCATTGCGAGGAGCACGGCGACGAAGCAATCCCGTTTTCTGGATTGCTTCGCTTCGCTCACAATGGCGTTTAGTACGTCTCAACGTGATAACGGCCACTTTCGCGCATCGCGGGCTTCAACGCCGCCCAGTCGATCGACGCGCTACGACAGGCATCGGCAAAGGCTTCATCGACGCCGCTCTCCATGCCCTTCAACCCGCAGATATAGACGTGGGTCTTGTCATCGCGCAGCAGCGCGGCGATCTGCGCCATCTCGCTGCGGATGCGATCCTGCACATAGACGCGCGGCTGGCCCAGCACGCGCGAGTAACAGAAGTATTTGCCGAGCAGTTTTTCCGGCACCTTCTGCAGCGGCCCGAAATACGGCAACTCCTCCGGACGCCGCGCGCCGAAGAACAGCAGCAGCCGCCCTGCCGCATCGGGCATGGCCCGCCGGCGCCGTTCGGTGAACCCGCGGAACGGTGCCGAGCCGGTGCCGGTGCAGATCATGACGATGTTGGTGGCGGGATCGTCGGGCATCAGGAAGGTCGCGCCGAACGGTCCGGTGATTTCAAGCTTCGCACCGCGCGGCAGATCACAGAGATAGTTCGAGCAGACGCCCCTGTCTTCGCGCTTCACGGTCAGTGCCAGATTGTTGGTATTCGGCTTCTCGCCGCCGCGCGGCGATGCCACCGAATAGAGCCGCGCCACGTGCGGCTTGCCATTGGCGTCGGTGCCGGGCACGACGATGCCGATGCTCTGGCCCTCCAGCACCGGAAATTTCTGGTCGCCCAAATCCAGAATGATGTGACGCACGTCGGAATCCGCATTGGCGTCGGTCAACCTGAAGTTTCCGGTGACGGTCGCGGTCGCGGGCTTGCTGCGATTGTAGAGATTGACCGTCGGCTTGCTGGCGGAATGCGGCGCAACCGGCTTGCCGCCGAGGCCCTTGCGGGCCTCCTCGAGCAACCGTGAGACTTCATCCTCCAGCGCCTCGACTGTGCCGCCCTCGCTAGATGCCGCCGCCGCGACCTCTTCCTGCTTCGGCAGTTCCTCCCACGAATATTGCTCGTCGAGCGAATAGGCCTTCGTCACCACGCGCCAGTTGTCGATCGAGCCCGTGGGGCACGGCGAGATGCAATCCATGCAGTGATTGCAGATGCTCGCATCGACGACGTAGTTGTTGCCGTCATGCGTCACCGCATCGACCGGACATGTCTCTTCGCAGGTGTTACAGCGAATGCATATTTCCGGGTCGATGAGATGTTGTTTGAGCAGTTCTGCGGTTGTCATCTACTCGCCCAATCCACAGGCTGTCATCACCGGGCTTGTCCCGGCGATCCCGACCAATCGAACACTGTGCCCCGACCATCGTCATGGCCGGGACAAACCCGGCCATGACAAGTTGAAGAATCGATCACGCCGCGATCTTCACGTACTCGAAGTCGCCGGGCTTGTTGTCGATGCCCACCTTGGGAGGCGCGATCCAGTTCGCGAACTTGCCTGGCTCCGAGACTGGCTCCATCAGCGACGAAATGAAATCGCCGTCCGCCGTCGAGGGCAGATAGTCGTTGCGAATCTTGGCCCATTCGGCGTCGCTGACGATGACGCCCTTGGGCGTGGCATTGACGCCCTTGAACTCGCCGATCTGCCGATGAAACGCGGTGTGCGGCAATTCAAGACGGAAATTGACGCCGGTCTTCTCGATCACCTTGTTCCAGCGCTCGACGCCCTTTTCGCAATCCAGCGTGTAATCGTCGCGCAGCCGCATGTTGAGCGCGGTCAGCGCGGGCTCATCCACCAGCGTGATCTTGCCGTCCACCAGCTTGAGCACCTTGTAGATGTCGTTGGTCAGGCGATGATCGTCGTCGATCTTGGTTTCCTGGAATCGGCCCTTGAGCCCCGAATTGTAGAAATTCGCGGCGTTGGTGGAGACTTCCGAGCCGAACAGATCCAGCGACAGCGAGTAATGCAAGTTCATCTTCTTCTGCATGGTCGGCAGATCGATGACGCCGAGCGCACGGACCTTCTCGATGTCGTTCGGATCCTCGATGCCGGCGGCCTTCATGGCATCGCAGGTGCGCTGAAGCACACGGCTGACGCCGGTCTCGCCGACGAACATGTGATGAGCTTCTTCGGTCAGCATGAAGCGGCAGGTGCGCGACAGCGGATCGAAACCGGACTGCGCGAGGCTCTCAAGCTGCATCTTGCCGTCGCGATCCGTGAAGAACGTGAACATGAAGAACGACAGCCAGTCGGGCGTCGCTTCGTTGAAGGCGCCGAGCATGCGTGGCGCATCCTCATCGCCCGAACGACGACGCAGCAAATCATCGGCTTCCTCGCGGCCGTCGCGGCCGAA
>JAUSAX010000032.1 GCA_030652315.1 Afipia sp.
CATGGCAAGACATCGCTGACCGCAGCGATCACCAAGGTTCTGGCGGAAACGGGCGGTGCCACGTTCACGGCATACGACATGATCGACAAGGCGCCTGAAGAGAAGGCGCGCGGCATCACCATCTCGACCGCTCACGTTGAGTACGAGACCGCGAACCGCCATTACGCTCACGTCGATTGCCCAGGCCACGCCGACTACGTGAAGAACATGATCACCGGTGCTGCGCAGATGGACGGCGCGATCCTGGTCGTGTCGGCTGCCGACGGCCCGATGCCGCAGACCCGCGAGCACATCCTGCTTGCCCGTCAGGTCGGCGTTCCTGCGCTCGTCGTGTTCATGAACAAGTGCGACATGGTCGATGATCCGGAACTGCTCGAACTGGTCGAGATGGAAGTTCGCGAACTGCTTTCGAAGTATAACTTCCCGGGCGATGACATTCCGATCATCCGTGGTTCAGCGCTCGCAGCGCTCGAAAACAAGGATCCGGCACTCGGTCACGACGCCGTTCTGGCGCTCATGAAGGCCGTCGACGAAAACATTCCTCAGCCGGCGCGTCCGATCGACCAGCCGTTCCTGATGCCGGTCGAAGACGTGTTCTCGATCTCGGGCCGTGGCACCGTCGTCACCGGCCGTGTCGAGCGCGGCATCGTCAAGGTTGGCGAAGAAATCGAAATCGTCGGTCTGAAGGACACCCAGAAGACCATCGTCACCGGCGTTGAAATGTTCCGCAAGCTGCTCGATCAGGGCCAGGCTGGCGACAACATCGGCGCACTGCTTCGCGGCACCAAGCGCGTGGAAGTCGAGCGCGGCCAGATTCTCTGCAAGCCGGGTTCGGTCAAGCCGCATACCAAGTTCAAGGCTGAGGCTTACATCCTCACCAAGGAAGAGGGTGGCCGTCACACGCCGTTCTTTACCAACTACCGTCCGCAGTTCTACTTCCGCACGACTGACGTGACGGGCGTGGTTCATCTGCCGGAAGGCACCGAAATGGTGATGCCGGGCGACAACATTGCGATGGAAGTGCACCTGATCGTGCCGATCGCGATGGAAGAGAAGCTTCGCTTCGCGATCCGTGAAGGCGGCCGTACCGTTGGTTCGGGCGTCGTCTCCAGCATCATCGAGTAACAAACGATCCGTCGCATGCCCGGTCGGAAGACCGGGCATTCACGACCCTCTTGATAAAAACGTGGATGGCCGGGCTGACCGGTCGTGACGGACAAGAAAGACAGCGGCAATGAACGGCCAGAATATTCGCATTCGTCTCAAGGCGTTCGACCATCGAATTCTCGATACGTCGACCCGTGAGATCGTGAACACGGCAAAACGCACCGGTGCACAGGTTCGCGGACCCATTCCGCTTCCAACGCGCATCGAGAAGTTCACCGTCAACCGTTCGCCGCACGTCGACAAGAAGAGCCGCGAGCAGTTCGAGATGCGCACTCACAAGCGCCTTCTCGATATCGTCGATCCGACCCCCCAGACCGTGGACGCGCTGATGAAGCTCGACCTGGCCGCAGGTGTCGACGTCGAGATTAAGCTGTAAGAATTTTTGTTAAGTTCGCAGATCGCGGACAGAAAGACAGGAAGCACGCCGATGCGCTCCGGAGTGATCGCACAAAAGGTCGGGATGACGCGGGTCTTTACGGAGACCGGTGAACATATCCCTGTGACTGTGCTCAAGTTGGGCAATTGCCAGGTTGTTGGCCATCGCACCACTGACAAGAACGGTTATGTCGCTTTGCAGCTCGGTTCGGGCTCGCGCAAAAGCGTCTATCTGCCGAAGGCTGAGCGCGGCCAGTTCGCCGTCGCCAAGGTCGAGCCAAAGCGCAAGGTCGCGGAATTCCGCGTCTCGGAAGACTCGCTGATCCCGGTCGGCGCGGAAATCCAGGCGGACCATTTCGTTGTCGGGCAGTTCGTCGATGTGACGGGCACCTCGGTCGGTAAGGGCTTCGCGGGCGGCATGAAGCGCTGGAATTTCGGCGGTTTGCGCGCAACCCACGGCGTTTCGGTCTCGCACCGTTCGATCGGTTCGACCGGCGGCCGTCAGGATCCCGGCAAGACCTTCAAGAACAAGAAGATGCCTGGCCATATGGGCGTCGATCGGATCACCACGCTGAACCTGCGCGTCGTCCAGACGGACGTTGCGCGCGGACTTCTGCTCATCGAAGGCGCCGTTCCCGGCTCCAAGGGTGGATGGATCACCGTGCGCGATGCCGTGAAGAAAGCATTGCCGAAGGATGCGCCGAAGCCCGGCAAGTTCAAGCTGGCTGGCGGAACCGACGCTGCTCCTGAAGCGGCACCGGCAGAGGAGGGCGCGTGATGGAATTGAAGGTCACAACCCTGGAAGGTAAGTCGGCTGGCTCCGTTCAGCTGTCGGACGAGATCTTCGGTCTCGAGCCGCGCAAGGATCTGATCCAGCGCGTCGTCAACTGGCAGCTCGCCAAGCGTCAGGCCGGCACCCACAAGACCAAGGGTCGCGCTGAAGTCTGGCGCACCGGCAAGAAGATGTACAAGCAGAAGGGCACCGGCGGTGCTCGTCACGGTTCGGCTCGCGTTCCGCAGTTCCGCGGCGGTGGCCGTGCGTTCGGTCCGGTCGTTCGCTCCCATGCGCACGATCTGCCGAAGAAGGTTCGCGCGCTCGGCCTGAGGCACGCCCTGTCGGCGAAAGCCCGGGACGGCGGTCTCATCGTGATCGAGAACGCCGATCTGAAGGAAGCCAAGACCAAGGCGCTGCTCGGGCACTTCTCGGGCCTGGAGATCACCAACGCGCTCATCATCGACGGTGCCGAAGTGAACACCGGTTTCGCGACCGCTGCGCGTAACATTCCGCACATCGACGTGCTGCCGGTTCAGGGCATCAACGTCTATGACATTCTGCGCCGTCAGAAGCTCGTTCTGACCAAGGCCGCTCTCGATGCGTTGGAGGCGCGCTTCAAATGACAACCGCTGATGTGCGCCACTACGACATCATCGTGGCTCCGGTCGTGACCGAAAAGGCTACCGTCGCTTCCGAGCACAACAAGATTGTGTTCAAGGTCGCGGCGAAGGCGACCAAGCCGCAGATCAAGGACGCGATTGAGAAGCTGTTCGACGTCAAGGTGAAGAGCGTCAACACACTGGTTCGCAAGGGCAAGACGAAAGTCTTCCGCGGCCAGTTCGGTTCTCAGTCGGATACGAAGCGTGCGATCGTGACCCTCGAAGAAGGTCATCGCATCGACGTGACCACCGGACTGTAAGGCACACGACGATGGCATTGAAAAAATTCAACCCCACGACGCCAGGCCAGCGCCAGCTGGTGATGGTCGATCGTTCGGCGCTCTACAAGGGCAAGCCTGTCAAGGCTTTGACCGAGGGCAAGCACTCGAACGGCGGCCGTGGCAACACCGGTCGCATCACGGTGCGCTTCCGCGGCGGCGGCCACAAGAAGACTTACCGCATCGTCGACTTCAAGCGCACCAAGGTCGACGTTCCGGCCAAGGTCGAGCGTTTGGAGTACGATCCGAACCGCACCGCGTTCATCGCGCTGATCAAGTACGCCGATGGCGAGCAGGCTTATATCCTGGCGCCGCAGCGTCTGGCCGTCGGCGACACCGTGATCGCGGGCAGCTACGTCGACGTGAAGCCGGGCAATGTTATGCCGCTCGGCAACATGCCGGTCGGCACGATCGTTCATAACGTCGAGTTGAAGATCGGGAAGGGCGGCCAGATCGCTCGCTCCGCTGGCACCTACGCCCAGATCGTCGGCCGCGACCATGACTTCGTCATCGTCCGTCTGAACTCTGGCGAGCAGCGCCTGGTTCACGGCCGCTGCGTGGGTACGATCGGCGCAGTGTCGAACCCGGACCACATGAACATTTCGATCGGCAAGGCCGGTCGTACTCGCTGGCTGGGCTGGCGTCCGCATAACCGCGGCGTCGTGATGAACCCCGTCGACCATCCGCACGGCGGCGGCGAAGGCCGCACCTCGGGCGGCCGTCACCCGGTTACTCCGTGGGGCAAGCCGACCAAGGGTAAGAAGACGCGTTCTAACAAGTCGACAAACAAGTTCATTCTCATCAGCCGCCACAAGCGGAAGAAGAAGTAAGGAACGCCGGACATGGTTCGCTCAGTCTGGAAAGGCCCGTTCGTCGAAGGCTCGCTGCTCAAGAAGGCAGATGCCGCGCGTTCGTCCGGCCGTCACGACGTTATCAAGATCTGGAGCCGCCGCTCGACGATCCTCCCGCAGTTCGTGGGGCTCACCTTCGGCGTCTACAACGGTCAGAAGCATGTTCCGGTCGCAGTGAACGAGGAAATGGTCGGTCACAAGTTCGGCGAGTTCTCGCCGACGCGGACCTTCCACGGCCATTCGGGCGACAAGAAAGCCAAGAAGTAAGGGCTTGAGGACTTAGTCATGAGCAAACCAAAGCGCGAACGGGTTCTCCCGGATAACGAAGCAAAGGCGGTAGCCCGCATGCTTCGCGTCAGCCCGCAGAAGCTGAACCTTGTTGCGCAGCTGATTCGCGGCAAGAAGGCATCGTCTGCGCTCGCCGACCTGCAGTTCTCGCGCAAGCGGATCGCAGGCGACGTCAAGAAGTGTCTGGAGTCCGCGATTGCGAACGCCGAAAACAACCATGACCTCGATGTCGACGCTCTGGTCGTCGCTGAGGCGCATGTTGGCAACGGCATCGTGATGAAGCGTTTCGCACCGCGCGGCCGTGGCCGTTCGGGTCGTGTATTTAAACCGTTCTCGCAGCTGACGATCGTTGTTCGTCAGGTCGAGGCCGAGGCGAGCGCCTAAGGGCGGGAGAAGACGATGGGTCAGAAGATCAATCCAATCGGGCTGCGTCTGGGCATTAACCGGACTTGGGATTCCCGTTGGTTCGCCGGCAAGAACGAGTATGCGAAGCTCCTCCACGAGGACATCCGCATCCGCGCCATGCTGATGAAGGAACTGAAGCAGGCTGCGGTCGCGCGCATCGTGATCGAGCGCCCGCACAAGAAGTGCCGCGTGTCGATCCACTCGGCGCGTCCGGGCGTCGTGATCGGCAAGAAGGGCGCTGACATCGACAAGCTGCGCCAGAAGGTTGCCGCGATCACCGAGTCCGACGTGGTCATCAACATCATCGAAATCCGCAAGCCGGAGCTCGATGCGACCCTGGTCGCTGAATCGATCGCGCAGCAGCTCGAGCGCCGCGTTGCGTTCCGCCGGGCCATGAAGCGCGCTGTTCAGTCGGCGATGCGTCTGGGCGCCGAAGGCATCCGCATCAACTGCTCGGGCCGTCTCGGCGGCGCTGAAATCGCGCGCATGGAATGGTATCGTGAAGGCCGCGTGCCTTTGCACACGCTGCGCGCTGACGTGGACTACGGTGTCGCCACCGCGTTCACGACCTTCGGCACCTGCGGCGTCAAGGTCTGGATCTTCAAGGGTGAAATCCTCGAGCATGATCCGATGGCTCAGGACAAGCGTATGGCCGAAGGCGACAGCGGACGTCCGCGTCGCGATGCGGCTTGATTGAAATTCGAAGAAGGTTTGAGGGCGTAAGCCATGATGCAACCAAAGAAGACAAAGTTCCGCAAGGCGCATAAGGGCCGTATTCACGGCGTCGCCTCGTCGGGCGCGACGTTGTCTTTCGGCCAGTTCGGCCTGAAGGCGATGGCGCCGGAGCGCATCACCGCGCGCCAGATCGAAGCCGCTCGTCGCGCGCTGACCCGTCACATGAAGCGTGCCGGCCGCGTCTGGATCCGTGTGTTCCCGGATCTGCCGGTTTCGAAGAAGCCCGCCGAAGTGCGAATGGGCTCGGGCAAGGGTACGCCGGAGTTGTGGGTTGCACGGGTGAAGCCAGGTCGTCTCATTTTCGAGATCGACGGCGTGACCCAGCAGACCGCGAAGGAAGCACTGTCGCTCGCCGCCGCCAAACTTCCGATCAAGACGCGCTTCGTTGCGCGCATTGCGGAGTAAGGAACCGATCATGGCCGATTTGAAAGTCGAAGATATCCGCGCGATGAGCCCCGATCAGATGGACGAGGCCGTCCTCAATCTGAAGAAGGAGCGTTTCAATCTGCGCTTCCAGCGCGCTACCGGGCAGCTCGAGAACACCTCGCGCCTGCGTGAGGCTCGCCGCGATATCGCACGCATCAAGACTGTCGCGGCGCAGAAGCGCGCCGCGCAGACCAAGAAGTAAGGGGCGAAAGATGCCGAAGCGTACTCTCCAGGGCGTCGTCGTCAGCGACAAGCAGGACAAGACCATTGTCGTGCGCGTCGACCGTCGCTTTACCCACCCGATCTACAAGAAGACGATCCGACGTTCGAAGAACTATCACGCGCACGACGAGAACAATCAGTTCAAGGCAGGCGACGTGGTTCGAATTGAGGAAAGCAAACCACTCTCGAAGTTGAAGCGCTGGACGGTAGTCCAGGCCGAAACAAAAACAGCTTAAGCGCAACAAGCGCATCAGAAAGAGGACGAGGTGCATCAATGATTCAGATGCAGACCAACCTCGACGTGGCCGATAATTCCGGCGCGCGCCGTGTCATGTGCATCAAGGTTCTTGGAGGTTCCAAGCGCCGGTACGCGACTGTGGGTGATATTATTGTCGTTTCCATCAAGGAAGCCATCCCTCGCGGGAAGGTGAAGAAGGGCGACGTGATGAAAGCCGTCGTCGTTCGCGTTGCGAAGGATATTCGCCGCGCCGATGGTTCCGTCATCCGTTTCGACCGCAATGCGGCTGTGTTGATCAACAACCAGTCCGAGCCGGTCGGCACCCGTATCTTCGGGCCGGTCCCGCGCGAGCTTCGCGCCAAGAACCACATGAAGATCATCTCGCTTGCGCCGGAGGTGCTGTAATGGCTGCCAAGATCCGCAAGGGTGACAAGGTTATCGTGCTGAACGGCCGCGACAAGGGCCGGACTGGCGAAGTGTTCGAGGTGCGTCCCACCGAGAGCAAGGCGCTGGTGCGTGGCGTCAACCTGGTGAAGCGTCACCAGAAGCAGACCCAGGCGCAGGAGGGCGGCATCATCACCAAGGAGTCGCCGATCCACCTGTCGAACATCGCGATCGTCGGCAAGGACGGCAAGCCGACCCGCGTCGGCTTCAAGATTCAGAAGGATGGCACCAAGGTGCGCGTCGCCAAGCGTTCGGGAGCAGAGATCGATGGCTGAGACCGCATACGTTCCGCGTCTCCGGACGCAATTCGACAAAGAGATTCGCGGCAAGCTGGTTGAGCAGTTCGGTTACTCGAACGCCCTGCAGGTGCCGGTTCTCGAGAAGGTCGTGCTCAACATGGGCGTCGGCGAAGCTGTCAACGACCGCAAGAAGGTCGAACTGGCTGCCGCCGATCTCGCGCTGATCGCCGGCCAGAAGCCGATCGTCACGCATTCGCGCATGGCAATCGCGACCTTCAAGCTGCGTGAAGGCCAGGCCATCGGCGCCAAGGTGACGCTGCGCAAGTCCAAGATGTACGACTTCGTCGATCGTCTTGTGAACATCGCGCTGCCTCGCGTTCGCGACTTCCGTGGCCTCAATCCGAAGAGCTTTGACGGCAGGGGCAATTACTCCCTCGGCCTCAAGGAGCATCTGGTGTTCCCGGAAATCGACTACGACAAGTCGGGCGAGACCTGGGGCATGGACATTACGATCTGCACCACCGCGGCCACCGATGACGAGGCGCGTGCGTTGCTGACCGCATTCAATTTTCCGTTCCGGCAGTGAGACACTGAACTAGTCAGCGTCTCAAACGCGGAAAGGTATGGAGACTACTCGTATGGCGAAGAAAAGTTCAGTCGAGAAGAATAACCGGCGTCAGAAGATGACGAAGAACGCTGCGCCCAAGCGCGCTCGCTTGAAGGCGATTATCGCCGACAAGAAGAAGCCGATGGAAGAGCGTTTTGCGGCGACTATCAAGCTTGCCGAGATGCCGCGCAATTCGTCGGCGACCCGCGTTCACAACCGCTGCGAAATCAGCGGCCGTCCTCACGCGGTCTATCGCAAGACCAAGATGAGCCGCATCGCGATTCGTGATTATGGCTCGAAGGGCCTGATTCCGGGTCTCGTAAAGTCCAGCTGGTAAGGAGGGTCGGACATGTCAACGCACGATCCCATCAGCGATCTGATCACCCGCATCCGCAACGCGCAGATGCGCGCCAAGTCCAAGGTTTCGACCCCGGGCTCGAAGATGCGCGCCAATGTTCTCGAAGTGCTGAAGGCCGAGGGTTATATCCGCGGCTACGCAGCGGTCGAGCATGCCGGCGGCCACAACGAGCTTGAGATCGAGCTGAAGTATTTCGATGGCGAACCCGTCATCCGCGAAATCGAGCGGGTTTCGAAGCCAGGGCGTCGCGTGTACGCCTCGGTGAAGAACCTGCCGCGCGTGAAGAACGGTCTCGGCATTTCTGTGCTGTCGACGCCAAAGGGAATTATGGCTGACCACGACGCGCGTGACGCGAATGTGGGCGGCGAAGTTCTCTTCACGGTGTTCTAAGGAAGGAACGATTATGTCACGCGTAGGCAAACGACCCGTTCCGATTGTCTCGGGCGTCACCGCGAATCTCGAAGGGCAGACCGTCAAGATGAAGGGGCCGAAAGGCGCACTTCAGTTTGTCGTGCATGACGACGTGTCGGTCGAAATGAAGGACGGCGCGATCACGGTTGCGCCGCGCTTCGAGACCAAGCGCGCTCGCTCGCTCTACGGAACCGCTCGCGCCCGGATCGCGAATCTGGTCGAAGGCGTTACCAAGGGCTTCGAGAAGAAGCTGGAAATCACCGGCGTCGGTTACCGCGCCGCGCTGCAGGGCAAGAACCTGCAGCTCGCGCTCGGCTACAGCCACGACGTGATCTACCAGATCCCGGAAGGGATCACGATCACCGTGCCGAAGCCGACCGAAATCACCATCGTCGGCAACGACAGCCAGCGCGTCGGCCAGGTTGCCGCCGAAATCCGCAGCTATCGTCCGCCCGAGCCTTACAAGGGCAAGGGCGTAAGGTACGCCAACGAATTTATCTTCCGCAAGGAAGGCAAGAAGAAGTAACGGAGCCGGTCATGTCGAAACTCAAGGTCACGAATGCCCGGCGCAAGCAGCGCGTACGTCTCGCGCTGCGCCGGACTGCGAACGGGCGTCCACGCCTGTCGGTGTTCCGCTCGTCGAAGCACATCTACGCTCAGGTCATCGACGACCTGAAAGGCACGACGCTGGCTTCGGCCTCGTCGCTGGAAAAGACGATGCGCGACGCCGGCAAGACCGGTGCGGACATCGACGCAGCGAAGGCTGTCGGCAAGCTGCTGGCGGAACGTGCTGTGAAGAACGGCGTCAAGGAAGTTATTTTCGACCGTGGTGGCTATCTTTACCACGGCCGCGTCAAGGCGCTCGGAGACGCCGCGCGTGAGAGCGGCTTGAGCTTCTAAGCTCAGCTTTTGAATTTGGTTTGAACGGACACAAGGTCAGGGGCGCGAGCCTCTTAAGGATTGGAAAACACCATGGCAGGTGAACGCGAACGGGGCGGACATCGCGGCGGCGGTCGGGAAGAGCGCGACAGCGAGTTCGTCGACAAGCTCGTCCACATCAACCGCGTTGCGAAGGTCGTCAAGGGCGGCAAGCGCTTCGGTTTCGCAGCCCTCGTCGTTATCGGCGACCAGAAGGGCCGCGTCGGTTTCGGACACGGCAAGGCGCGCGAAGTGCCTGAAGCGATCCGCAAGGCGACCGAGTCGGCCAAGCGTAACCTGACGCGCGTTGCTCTGCGCGAAGGCCGCACGCTGCATCACGACATCGCCGGCCGTCACGGCGCCGGCCGCGTCTATCTGCGCGCTGCGCCTGCCGGTACCGGCATCATCGCGGGTGGCCCGATGCGCGCTGTGTTCGAGACGCTCGGCATCCAGGACGTGGTGGCGAAGTCGATCGGTTCGTCGAATCCCTACAACATGGTTCGCGCGACGTTCGACGCGCTGAAGCATCAGGATTCGCCGCGTTCGGTTGCGAACCGTCGCAACATCAAGGTGTCCACGTTGCAGTCCCGCCGTGTCGGCGGCGACGCGGAAGCTGTCGCGGAATAATTCACGCGCCGTTTTGGAGTTAAGACTATGGCCAAGGCCGCAACGAAAACCATCAAGGTCGAGCAGACGGGTAGCCCGATCCGCCGTCAGGCCGCGCAGCGCGCGACGCTGATCGGTCTGCGTCTCAACAAGATCGGCCGTGTCTCTGAATTGCAGGATTCGCCTGCCATTCGCGGCATGATCGACAAGGTGAAGCACCTCGTCCGCGTCGTCGACGAGAAGTAAGGAAGCAAGCGATGAAGCTCAATGAGATCGCCGACAACAGCGGCTCGCGCAAGAAGCGCATGCGCGTTGGCCGTGGCATTGGCTCCGGTAAGGGCAAGCAGGCAGGTCGCGGCGGCAAGGGCCAGACCGCGCGTTCGGGCGTCCGCATCAAGGGCTTTGAAGGCGGCCAGATGCCGCTGCATCGCCGTCTGCCGAAGCGCGGCTTCAACAACATCTTCCGGCTCGACCTGACGGAGGTCAATCTCGACCGCCTGCAGGAAGCCATCGATGCCAAGAAGCTGGACGCCAAGGCGACCGTCAACGCGGAGACGCTGGTGAAGTCCGGTCTGCTGCGCCGTTCGAAGGACGGCGTGCGGCTTCTGGGCCGTGGTGAACTCAAGACCAAGCTGAACATCGAAGTGCACGGCGCGACCAAGTCCGCGATCGAAGCAGTCGAGAAGGCCGGCGGAACGGTGAAGATCCTGGCACCGGCGAAGGATGCAGCCGCGCAGAAGGCTGCAGCCAAGAAGCCGAACAGGAAGGCCTCGTAAAATTCGGTCATGCCCGGCCTTGTGCCGGGCATCCACGTCTTTACTTCTTTGATGGCCCAAAGGAAGCGTGGATGGCCGGGGCAAGCCCGGCCATGACGAGTTGAAAGAACCGGGATAAAAAATGGCCTCTGCAGCAGAACAACTGGCAGCAAACCTCAACTTCTCGGCATTCGCGAAGGCTGACGAGCTCAAGAAGCGCATCTGGTTTACACTGGGTGCGCTGCTTGTTTATCGGCTGGGCACCTACGTGCCGCTGCCGGGCATCGATCCGAACATCTGGAGCCAGATCTTCAAGTCGCAGGCCGGCGGCATTCTCGGCATGTTCAACATGTTCGCCGGCGGCGGTATCAACCGCATGGCGATCTTCGCGCTGAACATCATGCCGTACATTTCGGCATCGATCATTCTCCAGTTGCTGACGACAGTGTCGCCGCAGCTCGAAGCCCTCAAGAAAGAGGGCGAGTCGGGCCGCAAGGTCATCAATCAGTACACGCGCTATCTGACCGTCGTGCTTGCGACGTTCCAGGCCTACGGCATCGCTGTCGGCCTTGAAGGCGCGGGCAACGTCGTTTCCGATCCCGGCATGTTCTTCCGTCTGTCGACCACGATCACGCTGGTCGGCGGCACCATGTTCCTGATGTGGCTCGGCGAGCAGATCACCTCGCGCGGCATCGGCAATGGCATTTCGCTGATCATCATGGCCGGCATCGTCGCCGAGCTGCCGTCGGCGATCGCCGGCACGCTCGAGCTCGGCCGCCAGGGCGCGCTGTCGACGGTCCTGATTCTCGCGATCATCATCATGGCCGTTGCGGTCATCGCACTGATCGTGTTCGTCGAGCGCGCACAGCGCCGGTTGCTGATCCAGTATCCGAAGCGCCAGGTCGGCAACAAGATGTTCGAGGGCCAGTCCTCGCATCTGCCGCTCAAGCTCAACACTGCGGGCGTCATTCCGCCGATCTTCGCGTCGTCCTTGCTGCTGCTGCCGACCACGATCGCGCAGTTCAACGCAGGCAAGGGACCGGAGTGGTTCCAGTGGCTGACGACACAGCTCAGCCACGGCCGTCCGCTGTTTCTCTTCCTGTATCTCGGGATGATCGTGTTCTTCGCGTTCTTCTACACCGCGATCGTGTTCAACCCGACCGAGACCGCAGACAATCTCAAGAAGCATGGCGGCTTCATTCCGGGCATCCGTCCGGGCGAGCGTACCGCCGAGTACATCGATTATGTACTGTCGCGCATCACCGTGGTCGGTGCGATCTACCTCGCGATTGTCTGTCTGGTGCCTGAAATCCTGATCTCCTACGCGTCGGTGCCGTTCTATCTCGGAGGCACGTCGCTGCTAATCGTCGTCAGCGTGACGATGGATACGGTCGCCCAGGTGCAGGGCTATTTGCTGGCGCACCAGTATGAAGGGTTGATCCGGAAATCGAAATTGAGGGGCCGTCGTAAATGAGGTTGATTCTTCTCGGGCCGCCGGGGGCGGGCAAGGGAACGCAGGCGCAACGACTGGTACACAAGCACGGTATCGTTCAGCTCTCCACCGGAGAGATGTTGCGTGCCGCGGTTGCAGCCGGAACGCCCATCGGCCTCAAGGCGAAGGACATTATGGCCAGCGGCGCGCTGGTGCCGGATGAGGTCGTGGTCGGAATCATCGCCGATCGCATCGAAGAACCGGACGCGAAGAAGGGTTTTATCCTCGACGGCTTTCCGCGCACCGTGCCGCAAGCGCAGGCGCTGGATGATCTGCTCAAGAGGAAGCATCTCAAGCTCGACGCGGTCGTCGAGTTGCGCGTGAACGAGAGCGCATTGCTGGAGCGGGTCGAAAACCGGGTCGCGCAGATGCGCGAGCGCGGCGAAGAAGTTCGCATCGACGATACGCCGGAAGTGTTGTCGAAGCGCCTGGCCAGCTACCGCGCCCAGACCGAGCCGCTGGTTCACTACTATTCGGAGAAGCGCAAGCTCATCACCGTCGACGGCATGATGACCATCGAGCAGGTGACGGGGGCTATCAACCGGGTTCTGTCCGCGCTGGAAGCGGCCGATTCGGCTGCCAAGTCGGCGAAGAAATCTGCCCGGAAGACCGCCAAGCCGGGCAAGGCTGCTGGCAAGACCCCGGCAAAGGGGGCCAAAAAAGCGGCCAAGGCTAAGAAGACCGTCAAGAAGGCTGCCAAGGCTCCTGCCAAGAAGACCAAAAAGGCTGCGAAACCGGCCGCTAAGGCTGCCAAAGGCGGTAAAAAGACTGTTGCGAAGGCCAAGAGCCGGACTATCGGAACCAAGGCTGCAAAGACCCGGAAAGTGGCCAAAAAGGCCACTAAAAAGCGCGCTAAAGCTGTCAAACGGTTGACGAAACGCCGCTGAATACATTAATAAGCCCGCATCCAGTCGGATAGTTTCAGACGATGCCGGGCCCCGAAAGAAAATGGGGAGGGCGTCGTGTTCGCGTTCGTGGACACCCGCCCGACACAGAGACCAACGAGACAAGCCAGTCCGTGACGGACGGCGACAGGAGCGAAGATCGTGGCCCGTATTGCAGGCGTCAACATTCCGACCAACAAGCGCGTTCTGATCGCGCTTCAGTACATTCATGGCATCGGCCAGAAGAACGCTGCCGAGATCATGGAGCAGGTCAAGATCCCGCTCGATCGCCGCGTGTCGCAGCTGAGCGACGCGGAAGTCCTGCAGATCCGCGAAATGATCGACCGCGACTATCTGGTCGAGGGCGACCTCCGCCGCGAAGTCGGCATGAACATCAAGCGTCTGATGGACCTCGGCTGCTATCGTGGCCTTCGTCATCGCCGCGGCCTTCCTGTGCGCGGTCAGCGGACCCACACCAACGCGCGCACGCGCAAGGGTCCGGCCAAGGCCATCGCCGGCAAGAAGAAGTAATTTTCGTTTCTACCAAACCGACCCGGCCGTCATGGCCGGGTGATCACCTGAAATTCCCCAGCGTCTGGCACCACGGACGCGCTTGAAGGAAATGACTATGGCTAAAGAAGCTACCCGCGTCCGCCGTCGTGAACGCAAGAACATCGCATCCGGCATCGCGCACGTGAATTCGTCGTTCAACAACACCACCATCACCATCACCGACGCGCAGGGCAACACCATTGCCTGGTCGTCGGCTGGAACGATGGGCTTCAAGGGATCGCGCAAGTCGACTCCGTATGCGGCGCAGGTTGCTGCCGAAGACGTGTCGAAGAAGGCGCAGGAACACGGCATGCGCACGCTGGAAGTCGAAGTCGCTGGTCCGGGTTCGGGCCGTGAATCGGCGCTGCGCGCTCTGCAGGCGGCGGGCTTCACCGTCACCTCGATCCGTGACGTGACCACGATCCCGCACAACGGTTGCCGTCCGCGCAAGCGCCGTCGCGTCTGATTGTTTGAACTGCCGCGGGCAATATGTGCCCGCGTTGTTTTTGAGATGCGATGACGCGGATCGCTCCGCGCCGCAAAACCTCCAACGCCAAGAATTTGAGTGGCATGGGTGAACAAGTGACAATCCAGAAAAATTGGCAAGAACTCATTCGTCCGAACAAGCTCAACGTAACGCCCGGTTCGGATCCGACCCGTTTCGCAACCGTCATCGCTGAACCTCTCGAGCGTGGCTTCGGCCAGACGCTCGGCAACGCGCTTCGCCGCGTGCTGCTGTCGTCGCTGCAGGGCGCTGCCGTGCAGTCGGTTCACATCGACGGCGTGCTGCACGAATTCTCCTCGATCGCTGGCGTGCGCGAGGACGTGACCGACATCGTGCTGAACATCAAGGACATCTCGATCAAGATGCAGGGCGAAGGCCCGAAGCGCATGGTCGTGAAGAAGTCCGGCCCCGGCGTTGTGACCGCGGGCGACATTCAGACCGTCGGCGATGTCGTCGTGCTGAACCCTGATTTGCAGATCTGCACCCTCGACGAGGGCGCTGAAATCCGCATGGAGTTCACCGTGAACTCCGGCAAGGGCTACGTGGCCGCCGAGCGCAACCGTCCGGAGGACGCGCCGATCGGCCTCATTCCGGTGGACAGCCTGTTCTCGCCGGTTCGCAAGGTGTCCTACAAGGTCGAAAACACCCGCGAAGGCCAGATCCTGGACTACGACAAGCTGACGCTGACGATTGAAACCAACGGCGCGATCTCGCCGGACGACGCGCTCGCTTACTCGGCGCGCATCCTGCAGGATCAGCTCAACGTGTTCGTGAACTTCGAGGAGCCCCGCAAGGAGGTTGCCGCCGAGATCATTCCGGATCTCGCCTTCAACCCTGCATTCCTCAAGAAGGTCGACGAACTCGAACTGTCGGTTCGTTCGGCCAACTGCCTGAAGAACGACAACATCGTCTACATCGGCGACCTCGTGCAGAAGTCGGAAGCGGAAATGCTCCGTACCCCGAACTTCGGCCGCAAGTCTCTGAACGAAATCAAGGAAGTGCTCGCCCAGATGGGTCTGCACCTCGGCATGGAAGTGCCCGGTTGGCCGCCGGAGAATATCGACGAGCTGGCCAAGCGCTTCGAGGATCACTACTGAGCAAGAAAAAGCGAATAGCGAATGGGGAGTAGCGAATAGAAAAGCACTATTCGCCATTCGCTACTCACCACTCGCTATCTGGGCGAACGCAGGCAGCCCACCTGAGCAGCATGTCCGACGAACCGTCGCGGCAAGTCATCATTGAGGAATAGATTATGCGTCACGGCAAGGTTCATCGGAAACTCAACCGCACTGCGGAACACCGCAAGGCGATGTTCGCCAACATGTGCGCCGCGCTGATCAAGCACGAGCAGATCGTCACCACCTTGCCGAAGGCGAAAGAGCTTCGCCCGATCGTCGAGAAGTTGGTGACGCTCGGCAAGAAGGGTGGCCTCGCGCTGCGCCGTCAGGCGATCGCCGAAATGCGCGACCGCGATCAGGTCAAGAAGCTGTTCGACGTTCTGGCGCCTCGTTACAAGGATCGTCAGGGCGGCTACACCCGCATCATCAAGGCCGGTTTCCGCTACGGCGACAACGCGCCGATGGCTGTGATTGAGTTCGTCGACCGCGACGTCGATGCCAAGGGCCAGGATTCGGGTCCGGTGCAGGAAAAGGCCGCCGAGGCGGCGTGATCCTTCAGCTAGCTGCAAGAATTTCACGAGCGGCGCATTGCGCCGCTCGTTTTGTTTTGGCCGGTTGCATCGTTGTGGTCATGACCGGAGGGAGCATCGCTGTGTCCGCTGATACCAATTCGGATATTTTGACGGCCGCGACACGCGGAGACGCGGCGCAGGTGACGGCCTTGCTCTCATCGGGCGCGAACGTCGGGGCGCGGGATCGCGACGGCCGTACGCCGTTGCTGCTTGCTACTCACGGCAATCATGTCGAGGTGGCGCGGCTTCTGATTGCCGCCGGCGCCGACGTCAACGCGAAGGATTCGATGTCCGATACGCCGTTTCTCTATGCCGGCGCGGAAGGCCGTAACGAGATCCTGAAGATGACGCTTCAGGCGGGAGCAGATCTTGCCAGCACCAATCGCTATGGCGGTACGGCGCTGATTCCAGCCGCGCATCACGGGCATCCGGAGACCGTGAAGATCCTCCTTGGCACCGGAATCAAGATCGATCACGTCAACCGGCTCGGCTGGACCGCGCTGATCGAGGCCGTGATCCTCAGTGACGGCGGCAAGATTCACACCGACATCGTGCGGCTGCTGGTGGAAGCCGGTGCCGACGTCAACATCGCGGATCGCGACGGTGTAACGCCGCTCGTTCATGCCCGCCGCCGCGGCTACACCGAAATGGCGGCGATCCTGGAGCGGGCAGGCGGCAGATAAACGCCGCGATGGGTGATTGGATTCCCGACGCGGCAAGGAGGCGGCGCTCATGCGCCGCCTTTTGTTTGGTGGTTAGTCCGCAGCGCAGGCCGATCAGGCGTGCACGGTGACGATGGGGTTCATCACCAGCCCGAAGCTGCGCAACTGGCCCAGCAACTCGCGATAGCCGAACGCCTGGCAGCCTGACGCGAAGCCGACCCGGCGAGGCGGGGTCTGCAGCAGCGAGTAAGCGGCATAGGCCTGCAACATGCCGGTCTGCTTGTAGTTGCAGTTACCGTGAATGACGCAATGCGCCCGTCCCAGCGGACCGGAGGCGTAGACCGAGTCGATCGATGTGTTGATGCGGGGATTCTCGCGCGGTGGCATCGCGGCCTGCACGGTGGCGGCGATTTCAGCCAGCGCTGCTTCCTGCTGATCGGGTGGCAACGGCTTGATCTTCTCCTTGACCATCTGTGTGGTCTGAACCACGCCTTCCATTACAGGGCGGGCGAGAACGCCGCCGAGCACGCGGCAACTCGACACGCGCGGATCGTTCTTGAACCAGACCGGATGCGCGGTGCCGCCCCACGGCACGGCAATCGCCGTCTCGTGCTGGCCCGGAACGACGACGTCGGCGCGGGCCGTGACGTCCCATTCGACGTACTTGTTCTGCTCGAGGTAGTACCAGTTTGCCTTGAGGATGGTGAAGATCGTCTGCGTCGAGGCGTAGGTCGGGAAGCCCTTCCAGAAAACAAGAATGTCGAGTGTATCGAGGCCGGGCGTTTCGAGGCAGATGTTCGCCGCGATCTCTCCGGTCGTGTACATCTGCGCGATATTGGGCGCGAGCAGCAGGTTCTTCTTGGCGAACGCGTCGCCCCAGGTCTTCTGCGCGTGCAGGATCCAGTCCTGTTCGCCGGTCGTATCGCTGTAGTGGCAGCCGGCGGCGAGGCACGCCTCCACGACCTCGCTGCCGTACTTGATGAACGGGCCGACCATGTTGCTGACGGCGCGCGCGCCCTTGAAGAGCTTCGTCAACGCCTCGACAGTGTGCTCGACGCCGACGACTTCGTAGTCGGCGGTCTCGATGCCCGGAATCTTGTCGACGACAGCCTGAACCTTGGCCTTGTCGCGGCCGGCCGCGATGAACGGGACATTGTACTCACGCAGGTATTCGCAAACGAGGCGTCCAGTGTAACCGGATACGCCGTAGACGACGACGGGTCGCTTGTCGCTCATGTGATGATCCTCCCTGTTGTGTGATTGTTGCGCGACAATGAAGCTTTCACCGTCGCGTTCTTGTGCGTGGATCAGTGCCGGCGCGTGCGCTTCAGGTGCCCATGCCGCCGTCAACAGGCAGTCCGATGCCGGTAATGAACCGCGCCTGATCGGTGCAGAGGAACACTGCGGCGTCCGCGATGTCGGTGACCTCAGCGAGACGGCCGAGCGGCGTCTGATCGATGACAGAGGCGACCGCGGCGTTGACGTCGGCGGCAAGACCGAGTGCGGCGATATCGGTTGCGAGTTTCATGCCCATTTCGGTCGGTGCGAGGCCCGGATAGAGGCAGTTCACGCGCACGCCGTAGCCGAGCTTGCCCGCTTCCATGGCGCCCACGCGTGTCATCCGGTCGACGGCGGATTTGGTTGCCGAGTAGCCGGCGATCGCAGGGTAGGCGATCGTGGCAGCGACTGATGAAATGTTGACGATGGCGCCACCGGCCCCCGCCGCACCGCCCGGACGCATGGCGCGAAACGCGTGCTTGATGCCGAGGCCGGTACCGACGATGTTCACGTCGCACATTTTCCGCATGTCCTCGGCCTTCACATCAACAAGCAGCGAGGTGATTTCAATTCCCGCGTTGTTGATGAGGATGTCATAGCCGCCGAGTTGTGCGACCGTTGCCGCGACGGCTTTCTCCCATTGCCCGTCGTCGGTGACGTCGAGCGCGTGAAAGCCAGTCTTCACTCCCGTTTTGGCGATCTTTGCCGCCGTTTCCTTTCCGAGGTCCACCAGCACGTCGGTAATCATCACCGATGCACCGGCATTCGCGAGCGCTGTTGCGATCGCTTCCCCGATGCCGCGTGCTCCTCCGGTCACAAGCGCCTTGCGGCCAGCCAAACTCTTTCCGCTCATTGACTTCTTCCTCCCTCGTTAACGGCCGATCGTTCGCGACATCAGCAACGCTGCGGAGGAGAGGCCAACCTGGGACGGTGAGGTCCCAAAGGGCTCTTCCGCAGTCGAGTTGAATATCTTGACGAGTGGCCAATTTTATTTGGACAATCGTCAAATATATTCTTGACGCTTGTCAAGTATTCGTTTTGGGTGGTCTGGAGATTTTCCCGCCGACCGATGCATAATCGGAGGCCGGTGACTCGCAGAGGTGAAGACGTTCGGAATGGCGATGCGGTTGGCTGAGATCGGAGCGCGGACGGAAGCCGCAGCGCGACGCGGTGGACGCGTTCCCGTGGACAAGTTCAATGCCCGGCGTATCGAACTCGCGGAGGCCGCGCTCGCGACCCTCGCTGAACTTGGTTACGCGCGCACCAGCCTGCGAGAAATCGCGCAGAAATCCGATTTCACGCACGGCGTGCTGCACTACTACTTCAGCGACAAGTTCGATCTGATCTGCTGCAGCGTACGTCACTACAAGGCCAAGTGCGTCACCCGCTACGATCAGATTACCGCGACGGCCAAGAGCAGGGGCGAACTGCTGGATGGCTTTCTCGACAAGCTCGGTGAGACCATTCGGACCGAGGCGCACATGCATCGGCTCTGGTACGATCTCCGCGCCCAGGCCTTGTTCGAGGACGCCTTCCGCGATGACGTGACGGCAATCGACCAGAGCCTCGAGGACATGATGTGGCGCGTGGTGTCGCGTTTTGCCGAACTCGGCGGCAAGACGCCGGCCATTTCGCCCGAAGCGCTTTATGCGCTGTTCGATGGACTATTCCAGAAGTGCCTGCTGCGTCATCTGTCAGGCGACGCGCAGGCGGTTCCTGAACTCCAGTCCGAGATTCGCCGGTTGTTGCCGGCTATCGGTTAGTCACTAATTCGATCTTCGTGACAACGCGAACGGCTTTGACGCTCGTGAAAAGCGCGCGCTGTTTACGTGAGCAGGTCAAGTTGCCGTGTGTGCGGTTGTTTCCCGAACTCGCGCCCCGATATCGAGTGGGCCGGATAGGGAGAGCATTGCATGAAAATCGATCTTTCAGGAACGACCGCCGTCATCACTGGATCGACCGGTGGCATCGGGTTGGCCATCGCCCGAGGTCTTGCCGGGGCAGGGGCGAGCGTCGTGGTCAATGGCCGGACGCAGGCGAAGGCCGATGCAGCGGCAGCGGCCATCCTCAAGGCGGTGCCGGGAGCCAAGGCGCGCGGCGTCGGTGCGGACGTCTCAACCGCCGATGGATGCGCCACCCTGGTCGCCGCCGTGCCGGACGCCGACATCCTGATCAACAACGCCGGCATCTTCGAGCCGAAGGACTTTTTCGAGATTTCCGACGCGGACTGGACCCGCTTTTTCGAGGTGAACGTGATGTCCGGCGTGCGGCTGTCGCGCGCCTACATGCCGGGGATGCTGAAGCGCAACTGGGGTCGCATTGTTTTCATCTCGTCGGAATCCGGGCTGAACATTCCGAAGGAAATGGTTCACTACGGCGTCACCAAGACGGCGCAGCTCGGCGTCTCGCGCGGGCTCGCCGAACTGACCAAGGGCACCAACGTGACTGTCAATGCGGTGCTGCCGGGGCCGACCATGTCAGAAGGCGTCGAGACCTTCGTGAAGGATCTGGCGAAGCAGAGCGGCCAGTCGGTGGACGAGGCGGCCTCCCAGTTCGTCAAGCAGCATCGCGGCACCTCGCTGATCCAGCGATTCGCCACCGTCGACGAGATCGCCAACATGGTGGTCTATGTCAGTTCGCGTGAGGCCTCGGTCACCAACGGCGCAGCGCTGCGGGCCGAAGGCGGCATCATCCAGACCATCGCGTAATGTAGAAAATCCGCCCCGATTTCGCAGGTCGCCCGGAAGAATCGTCTCCGGGCGAGCGCCGAGACGTCGTGTCGCACGCTCAAAATCGTCGCAGCGGTCAGTTGTCACACGTCTGTAATGCGCCTGTCGCATTTGTACGGTCATGCTCATGGCTGCATTGCAACATGCCTGCCCGTCTTGTTCGCGACAGCTCCCTTTCTAGATCGAGCGGACTCGCCGCCGCTTCTCATTACCTGGCTGATTTCATCGTGTGGACTGCACTCTTGAACGACAGACCCGCCCACTTCTCGCCGCCGCGCTTTGAGCCGGGCGGCTGGATGCAATGGCCCGACAATGAGGATTACAGCCTTCAGTTCATGCGCGTGCTGGGGTCGGCGCAGGAGGGCGGCAGCACGATCTCGGAATGCTTCCTGACGGCGAGCCGTATCGCGGCCGGTGACGACGAGAGCTGGTATCGCGCCTGGAAGGCCATTGCCGACAGCAACAAGTTGCGCGGCGATCTTGCGCGCGCCGCCGGCAATATCCATTCGGCGCTCAGCAACTGGCTGCGGGCATCCAACTATTACCGGACCTCGGAAGTCTTCCTGAAGCTTGACGATCGTCGCCGCGCCGATGTGCTCGAGCGGATGCGGGCCTGTTCGTATCTTGTCGTCACGCATCAGCCGTCGGGCGGTGAACTGGTCCGGATACCCTGCTTCGAGGGCGGCTTCGTCGAAGCTTATTTCCTACGCGCGCCCGGAGCGGATGCGCGGGCGCCCGTCGTTGTCTGCGTCGGTGGATCGGATCACTTCAAGGACGAGCATCTGCACACGCTGTTGCGGCAGGCCCATTCGCGCGGTCTGTCGCTGCTGCTGGCCGATCTGCCGGGGCAGGGCAGCGCACCCAGGATCAAGGGAATGGTGCGATACGAGATCGAGACGGCGATCAGCTGCTGCGTGGATTATCTGATCGCGCGCGGCGATATCGACGAACAGCGGATCGCCATTTTCGGCGGCGGGCTCGGCGCGGCCTATGCCTCACGCGCGGCGGGTCTCGACGATAGGTTTGCCGCAGCGGTGTGCGATGCCGGAATCTGGGACATGCACCAGCGTGTGACGGCGACGCAGTGGATGGCCGCTGACGGCGGTCAGGACACCATCGGCGACGAGATTCGCAGGCTGAAGCGGCATGGCGGCATCACCAGCATCAAGTGTCCGATCCTGATGACTTTCGGCGAGCATGACTGGCTGGATACTCGCCATGCCGTCGCCCTGTGCGCTGCGCTAAAGGACGAAGGCGCTGATGTGACGCTGAAGGTGTTCGCCTCAGCCGAGACGGCCTCGGCGCATGGTCAGTCCGATAATCCGACCATCGGCAACGAATTTGTCTTCGACTGGATAGCGGCCCGTCTGACACGGGCGCTTGTGCCCGCGGGCGCCTGACGGTCAGTTCTCCGCGGCGATCATTTGCGCGGCTTTCGCCAGGCGCCCCTTGAGCGTCGAAAGCTTGTCGGTGAGATCGCGGAACGTCTGCGTGGAGAAATCCGAGAAGACGAGATTGTCGGCGACCACCTGCTGCGAATAGAGGTTCGCGATCTGCTTGTGTGCCTTGTCGGTCAGCGACATCAGCACGACGCGGGCGTCTTCTTTGGAGGCCACGCGGCGCATGAAGCCGTGCTTTTCAAGGCTTTTCGTTTGAGTCGTGACGAAAGAAGGATCGACGTGAAGTTTTGTCGAGACCTCCCTGACTGAAATCCCCTTGCCCTGATCGAGATCGTTGACCGCCATCAGGATCAGCCATTGCGGACAGGTGATGTCCAGCATCCGCGCCCAGTTGGAACGGATTTCCTCGAGATGGGTGTTGATCGAAATAACATCCCAGATGAACTGACGGACCAGAGCGTCGTCTGGTCCCATCGGAGTCGCGTCGTGCGCCGTGCTGCGCGGGCTCGCAATATGACGTTGAGATGAAATTTTCTTGGCGGGGAGTCTGCCAGCCATTTATTTTCTACCTTGTCGAGGGAATGCAGGAAAATATGCCAGCCCTTCGCTCAATGCAATCGCCGGATCTGTCATCCCACTGACATGATGTTGCGAGGAAAGCACACGATCGCGGTCAAATAAAAGCATGAGTAAATCAATTATTGTAATCAATTGATGCTTGCAGGCATTGTCGCCCTGTCAGCCGGAGACGTCGGGTGACTCGCTGGTGATCTCGCCCGGAAGGCGAAGTAACCGGCGGTAAGCGGGGATCAAGGGGCTGTGGGGTGGCTAGCGCCACGGGAAGCGGACCTTTCCTCAATTGAACAATTTTGGAGGTTTTATGAGCAAGATTAAGAGCCTTATCCTGGGTTCGGCGGCCATGTTGGCTGCTGCCTCGGGTGCACAGGCGGCTGATCTTCCCGTCAAGGCGAAAGCGGTCCAGTACGTGAAGATCTGCTCCCTGTATGGAGCTGGTTTCTACTACATCCCCGGCACCGACACCTGCATCAAGCTGGGCGGCTACGTTCAGCTCGACGTGACGGTCAACGGCACCGCGCATCATCAGCCGGCCTGGAACAACAGCGGCAACACCGGCCTGCAGAATCGGGCGTCGGACTACTTCGTCACCCGCGCCCGTACCAGCCTGAACATCGACACCCGCACCGGCACAGAGTACGGCGTTGTCCGCACCTACTGGTCGAGCAACTTCCAGCACACCTCCGGCGACGGCCCGTCGTCCGGTGTTCTCACCATGGATCTCGGCTTCATTCAGTTCGCCGGATTCACCTTCGGTAAGGCGATCTCCGCCTTCCAGACCCCGTGGGGCGGTTCGCCTGTCGGCCTCAACACCTCCAACCTGATCGGCGGCTACGACAACTCCACCGGCATCAACCAGATTGCCTACACCTGGCAGTTCGGCAACGGCATTTCGGCTCAGGTCGGCATCGAAGACAACCGCGTCATCAACCGCGCTCCGATCTTCAACGGCGCTGTTGCATCGACCGCGGCCAACTTCTTCACCGGTGCCTACACCAACGCGTCCGGCGGTCAGGTTTCGCCTGATTTCGTCGGTAACGTCCGCATCGACCAGGCCGCCTTCACGGCTCAGGTCTCCGGCGGTCTCCACAACATCCACGCCAACTACTACGGCACCACCGAGCCAACCGGTCATCCGAGCGATGAATGGGGCTTCGCCGTCGCTGGCGGCGTTCAGTTCAAGAGCCTGCCCACCGGTCCCGGCGACAAGATTTCGCTGGAAGCCACTTACTCGGACGGCGCTCCGAAGTACGTGATCGGCGGCACCACGGGCAACAACTTCGACGCATTCAACAACTCTGGCACGTCGAGCCCGGCGTTCTACCAGTCGTTTGCGTCGCTTGCGCTGTTCGATGGCGTCTACACGACCAACGGCTCGATCGAGAAGACCAAGGTGTGGGGCTTCCGCGGTGGTTACGAGCATAACTGGTCGCCGAACTGGCAGACCAGCGTGTTCGGCAGCTACACGCATGTCGACTACAACAGCAACGCCACCACGATCTTCTGCACCAACACTGCAGCGTTCTACGCCGCGGGCAGCACCTGCAACCCGGACTTCAACATCTGGCAGGTCGGTTCGCGTACGGCCTGGACTCCGGTCCGCAACCTGACGTTCTCCGGCGAAGTGATGTACACGACGCTCGACCAGAGCAACACGGGTGGCACCACTGCGCAGGCAGCGGGTGCAGCTGGTCTCTTCAAGCCAGCCGGCGCTTACGAGTTCAAGGATCAGGGCATCCTGTCCGGCAACTTCCGCGTCCGCCGCACCTGGTAATCGCCTAATCGCGATTGTCACCTCAACAAAGAACCCCGGCAGGAAACTGCCGGGGTTTTTCTTCGGCAGGCGTCCTTTGCACGCGGAGTAACTATCCACCGCACACGCAATTGTGAGGGGAAAGGTCTGCGCGGGTTGTTTGACTAAATAAGGTAATTAAGGCATGGTCCGATCATAGCGTGGCGGCGCTGACCGCCGTTTCCGATAGCGGATACCGACACAGTTTTCTCAAAAATCTCCCGACCTCCGGCAATGCCCTGCCGGAGGTTTTTATTTGGGCCAGCCAAACGCCGATTGCTCTACCAGCCTTCGAGCACCAGCTTGCCGGTGGAGCGTCCGCCTTCCAGCAGCGTGTGCGCCTGTTTGAGGTTCGCGGCGTTGATCTTGCCGAGCACCTTGTCGAGTGTGGTGCGCAGGACGCCGTTGTCGATCAGGCTGGCGACATCATCGAGCAGGTTATGCTGCGCGATCATGTCGTCGGTCTGGAACGATGAGCGCGTGAACATCGATTCCCAATGTAGCGACACCGCCTTGCCTTTCAGCAGCATCACGTTCGGCGGCGTTGCCGGGTCGTCGATCAATCCGATCTTGCCTTGTGGCGCGACGATGTCGGCGAGTGCCGCGAAGTGCTGCTCGGTGTTGGTCAGTGCCGCGATCAATGCGACCGGCGGGATCTTGAGCGAGTCGATCTGATCTTTCATCGGCCTGGAATGATCGATCACATGATGCGCGCCAAGGTCGAGGCACCATTTGCGGGATTCGGGACGCGACGCCGTGGCGACCACGGTGAGGCCGGTGAGCCGGCGCGCGAGCTGGATCAGGATCGAGCCGACGCCGCCGGCGCCGCCGATAATCAAAAGCGTGCGCGGGTCGACGCTTTTGCCCGGCGCAACGCCGAGGCGGTCGAACAATAACTCCCAGGCGGTAATCGACGTCAGGGGCAGGGCGGCCGATTGCGCGAAGGACAGCGTCTTCGGCTTGTGACCGACGATCCGCTCATCCACCAGATGAAATTCCGAGTTGGTGCCCTGACGCTGGATCGATCCGGCGTACCAGACCTCATCACCCGGCTTGAACAGCGACACGTCGGGCCCGACGGCATCGACCACGCCCGCCGCATCGAAGCCGAGAATCTTGGTGTCACCCGCCTTGGGCTCCGCGCGCTTGCGGACCTTGTAGTCGACGGGATTGGCGGAAATCGCTTTCACCGCGACGCGGATGTCGCGCCCGCGCGGCTCAGGCTTGTCGGTTTCGAAATCGATCAGCGCATCCGGCGCATCGATCGGCAGCGATTTCCTGTAACCCACGGCTTTCATTTTTTGCTCCGGTTATGCTCGCGTTTTTCTCAGAGGTCGGCTGGAGCGCGCGGCCAAGGAATAGAAAGGGCTTCGTTTCGTCATTGCGAGAAGCACTTGCGACGAAGCAATCCAGTTCTTTTGCCATCAGGCTGGATTGCTTCGCTCCGCTCGCAATGACGGCGTGAACCCTTGTCGATGACCGCGCCTCCGCCGCTCTCAGGGAACCTACGTGTCCTGCCTGCGTCCTATTTGCAAGTACTGTCAATTCGGGGATATAGTCACCGTTCGGATACTAATGGATATTTCCTATGAAACGACAGGATTTCGGCTGCGCGCCGGGCTGTTCGGTGGAGGTCACGCTCGATCTCATCGACGGCAAGTGGAAGGGGGTCATCCTCTACCACCTGCAGGAGGGGCGGCTCCGCTTCGGCGAACTGCGCAAGCGCCTCCCGAACGTCACCCAGCGGATGCTGACAAAGCAGCTTCGCGCCCTTGAGGAGGATGACCTGATCATCCGCAAGGTGTATGCCGAGGTTCCGCCGCGGGTGGATTATGAGCTGTCCGAGACGGGACAACGGCTGCGGCCGGTGATCGATGCGCTCAAGCAGTGGGGTGATGAGAATCGCGCCCGGATTGACGCCGCATCGGTGGCCAAGAAAGGCAACGCGCAATCAGGCGCCACGCCGCGTCCGTCGAGGCAGCCGCAACCCGCGTAATCGAGACTTCTTTCGCCATATTGGCGCGATTTTATCTTTGGCATCAGGTTCAGGATTGTTTTTCATGATCGTCGTCCGCGCGTTCATTGCGCTCTTCGTTTCCTCGCTTCTCGCCGCACCTGCCGTCGCGCAGGATCGTCTTGTCCCGCAATCTCCGACGCAGCTTCGGTTGTCGTATGCACCGATCGTGCAACGCGTGCAGCCGGCGGTGGTGAACGTCTACGCGGCAAAAGCCGCTCCGCGCAATCCAATGCTGGACGATCCGATGTTCCGCCGCTTCTTCGGCGTTCCGGGCAATCAGCCCGAGCAGATGCAGCGTTCGCTCGGTTCCGGTGTGATGGTCGATGCATCGGGTCTCGTGGTCACCAACAACCACGTCATCGAAGGCGCGGACCAGGTGAAGGTCTCGCTCTCCGACAAGCGCGAGTTCGAAGCCGAGATCGTGCTGAAGGACAGCCGCACCGATCTGGCGATCCTGCGCCTGAAGGACGTGAAGGAGAAATTCACGACCCTCGATTTCGCGAATTCCGACGATGCGCTGGTCGGTGACGTCGTGATCGCCATCGGCAATCCGTTCGGCGTCGGACAGACCGTGACCCACGGGATCATCTCGGCGCTGGCGCGCACGCAGGTCGGCATCACCGACTATCAGTTCTTCATCCAGACCGACGCGGCGATCAATCCCGGCAATTCCGGCGGCGCGCTGGTGGACATGACCGGCAAGCTGGTCGGCGTGAACACCGCGATCTTCTCGCGCTCCGGCGGTTCGCAGGGCATCGGCTTTGCGATTCCGGCCAACATGGTGCGCGTGGTCGTCGCCTCGGCCAAGGGCGGCGGCAATGCGGTGAAGCGTCCATGGCTTGGCGCGCGCCTGCAGGCGGTGACGCCGGAAATTGCCGAGACACTCGGATTGAAACGGCCGGCTGGCGCGCTGGTGGCCAATGTCACCGCGGGAAGCCCGTCGGCAAAGGCCGGGCTGAAACTGTCCGACCTGATCGTATCCATCGACGGCCAGGTGATCGACGATCCGAACGCGTTCGATTACCGCTTCGCGACGCGTCCGCTCGGCGGCACGGCGCAAGTTGAGGTGCTGCGCGGAGGCAAGCCGGTCAAACTCGCGGTCGCTCTGGAAACCGCGCCGGACACCGGCCGCGACGAAATCGTTATCAAGGCGCGCTCGCCGTTTCAGGGCGCGAAGATCGCCAACATTTCGCCGGCGCTGGCGGATGAGTTGAAGCTCGACAGCAGCATCGAGGGCGTGGTCGTGACGGATTTGCCCGACAATGCAATCGCGGCGAATGTCGGATTCAAGAAGGGTGATGTGATTGCCGCCGTGAACGGTCAGAAAATCGGCCGCACGGCCGATCTGGACAAGCTCGCAACCGAAGGCTCGCGTCTCTGGCGCATCACGGTGATCCGTGGCGGCCAGCAATTGTCGGTTGTGCTGGGGGGATGAGCCCGAAGCGACCACAGCCTTCCGCAAACCTCTTCGCCGCAGCCGGCATGGAGCAGGACGCCCCGCGTCCGCTGCCTGACAAGCTGCGGCCGCGGACGCTTGCCGATGTGGTCGGGCAGGATCACATCCTCGGCCCGGATGGTGCGCTGACGCGCATGCTGGAAACGCGCACGCTGGGTTCGATGGTGTTCTGGGGACCGCCCGGCACTGGCAAGACCACGGTGGCGCGGCTGCTGGCGGACGCGACCGAACTTGAGTTCGAGCAGATTTCCGCAGTGTTCTCCGGCGTCGCCGACCTGAAGAAGGTGTTCGACGCCGCGCGCGCCCGCCGTGAAATGGGCAAGGGCACGCTGCTGTTCGTAGACGAGGTGCATCGCTTTAACCGCGCGCAGCAGGATTCGTTTCTGCCGGTGATGGAAGACGGCACGGTGGTGCTGGTCGGTGCCACCACCGAGAACCCGTCGTTCGAACTCAACGCGGCGCTTCTGTCGCGTGCGCGGGTGCTGGTGTTTCAGTCGCTCGATGCCGAGGCGGTTGAGAAGCTTTATGCGCGTGCGGAGCAGGTCGAAGGCAGGAAGCTGCCGCTCGACGCTGAAGCCCGCGCCGTGCTGGTGCGGATGGCGGACGGCGACGGACGCGCCGCGCTGACGCTGGCGGAAGAAGTCTGGCGTGCCGCGCGCGCTGATGAGATTTTCAATGCTGCGCAGTTGCAGGAGATACTGCAGCGCCGCGCGCCGATTTACGACAAGTCCGCCGACGGCCACTACAACCTGATCTCGGCGCTGCATAAATCCGTTCGCGGCTCCGATCCGGACGCGGCGCTCTATTATCTCGCGCGCATGCTGGATGCCGGCGAGGACCCGCTGTTCCTGGCGCGGCGTGTGGTGCGGATGGCGGTGGAAGACATCGGGCTGGCCGATCCGCAGGCGCTGGTGATCTGCAACGCCGCCAAGGATGCCTATGATTTTCTCGGGAGCCCCGAGGGCGAACTCGCGATTGCGCAGGCGGTGATCTATATCGCCACCGCGCCGAAATCCAACGCCGGCTATGTGGCGTACAAGGCTGCGATGCGCACGGCGAAGGAAGGCGGTTCGCTGCTGCCGCCGAAGCACATTCTCAATTCGCCGACCAAGCTGATGAAGTCAGAAGGCTATGGCGGCGGCTATGAATACGATCACGACACGCCGGAAGCGTTTTCGGGGCAGGACTACTTTCCGGAAGCGCTCGGACGCCAGACATTCTACGATCCGCCGGACCGCGGCTTCGAGCGCGAGATTCGCAAGCGGCTCGACTACTGGGCGAAGCTGAGAAGGGAACGCAACGCTTGACCGACTTTAGAGTCGACCTCGACGCTTATTTTGCGCGCATCGGTTTCGATGGACCGCGCACGCCGACGCTCGACGTTTTGACGCGCATTATCTTGCTGCATCAGCGGGCGATCACGTTTGAAAATCTGAATTCTTTCGCCGGTCTTCCGGTGGTGATCGATCCATCCGTCGTCGAACAGAAGATCATTCACGATGGACGTGGCGGCTATTGTCACGAACAGAACCAGTATCTGCGCCTTGTGCTCAAGGAGCTGGGATTCGATGCGCGTCTGCGGATGGCGCGGGTCCGCTGGATGCAGCCGCCGGAAGCGACGCCGCAGCGTGGCCACATGACGCTGAACGTCGCCGTCGAAGGGACATGGTATCTGAGCGATGTCGCGTTTGGGGCGATGACGCCGACAGCGCCGCTGCGCCTCGATACGGCCGAGGAGCAGGCAACACCGCACCAGACCTACCGCGTGATTCCGATCGGCGACTCGCTTCATCTCGAAGTGAAGCTTGGCGACAACTGGCGGCCGGTCTATAGCTTCGACAGCGTCGACTATCATCCGGTCGATTTCGAAGCGGCCAACTGGCAGGTCTCGACCTATCCCGCCTCGGAGTTTGTCAGAAACCTCGTGGTTGCGCGTCCGACCGCCGACCGCCGCCAGATTCTCAACAACACCCTGCTGTCGATCCGTCATCCCGATGGCGCCGTCGAGAAGCGGACGTTGTCCAATGTCGATGAGTTGCGGTCGACGCTGACAACGATGTTCGGAATCAGGCTGCCTGCTGCTACAAAAATCGATCATGCCCTTGAAGGGCTGTTTCAAACCGAGGGCCGATCATGAGCCGCCGCGTCAGAAAACCCCTCGCCAAGAAGTCGGAGCGCGGCGACAAGCGCGGAGCGAAGCGCTCCACCGACAAACGCTCATCCGACAAGCGCGGTTCGGGCAAGCCGTCGTTCGGCGATCGCGGACCGGATAAACGTCCGACCGCCGGGTTTCCGCCGCGCCGTCCGGCCGCGCCGATGCGCGAGCCGCGTCCCGAGCCGGTGAGGGAAGAGAAGCCCGCGCCGCCGCCGTTGCCGACGAAGGTGCAGACTGTGATCGTCACTGCCGACGAGAACAACATGCGTGTGGATCGTTTTCTCGAGCATCGCTTTCCCGGCCTGTCGTTCTCTCACATCCAGCGCATCGTGCGCAAAGGCGAGTTGCGCATCAACGGCAAGCGCGCTGACAGCAAGGACCGGCTTGAGGAAGGCCAGAGCGTTCGCATTCCGCCGCTGAAACTCGACGCGCCGAAGGTCGGCGGTGAGTTGTCCGAGGCCGCGACCAAGACGCTCGACGAACTGCGCAAGATGATCCTGTTCGAAGACGCCGACGTCATGGTGCTGAACAAGCCCGCCGGTCTCGCGGTGCAGGGCGGTTCCGGCATGACCAAGCATGTCGACCTGATGCTGGAAGCGATGCGCGACGCCAAGGGCCAGAAGCCGCGCCTCGTGCATCGTCTCGACCGCGAAACATCCGGCTGCCTTCTGATCGCCAAGACCCGATTTGCCGCGACAGCGCTCACGGGCTCGTTCCGCCATCGCTCGGCGCGTAAGATTTACTGGGCGCTGGTGGCCGGTGTGCCGAAGCCGAAGCAGGGGCGCATCTCGACCTATCTGGCGAAAGACGAAAGCGAGGATGATTCGATCATGCGAGTCGCGGCGCATGGCGACGAGGGCGCGGCCCATGCGGTGACTTACTATGCGGTGGTGGAAGCCTCCGCGCAGAAGTTGTGCTGGGTATCGCTGAAGCCGGTGACCGGGCGCACCCATCAGTTGCGCGCGCACATGGCGCATATCGATCACGCCATCGTGGGCGATCCGAAATACTTTAACAAGGAAAACTGGGAACTGCCCGGCGGCATGCAGAAGCGGCTGCATCTTTTGGCGCGGCGCATCGTGATCCCGCATCCGCGCGGGGGATTCATCGACGTCACAGCGCCGCTGCCGCCGCACATGCTGCAATCGTGGAACCTGCTCGGCCTCGAGGCAGATCGCTTCGATCCGATCGAGAACGCGCCGGAGGAGTGATCACTCAAGGGTGATCCTCTTGCCTCCGCTGTCCGGGGTAACGATATGATCGTGATGAAAAGAACCGCATTCGCAATCATCCTCGCGCTGTCCGCGATCGTTTCTGGTCAGGCGCAGGCGCAGCTATTTCCGCCGGGCGGTGTCAACAATCAGCCTGTGATTCCGTTTCCGGTCGCGCCGCCGCCACCGCCGCCGCCGCCGATCGTGGTGCCGACGGTGCCGCAGATGAATTCGCCGCCGCCGTTCGCATTGCAGAACACCACGCCGGGCCGCGTGACGCAGGACACCCCGCCGAAGCCGGTGCTGAAGCGGGACAGGCGTCCGTCCTTCAGCGACCGCGTTGCGCGATGCCTTGACGACGGCGCGGCATGGGGCATGAATCCGAACCAGCGGGCGGCGTATTCGCGCAGCTGCGCGAACCAATAGGCACGCCCCGTAAAGCATGCCCTCGGGCGCTTGACCCGAGGGTGGATAGCGGTTTTCGGAAACGGTCATGTCCAGAGAATTAGAAGGCTAACGAGCGTATGCGCGAACTGTTCGATGAAGTTGCCGGCAAGTCGCCGCTCGATCCGCGCGAGGCCTCGCGCAAGTCGTCACGTACGCCGCTGCGCAAGCGCTTCTACACCAGCGCGGGCGTTGCCGAAGGCCCGGACGGTTTTGCGGTAACGCTCGATGGCAAGCCTGTCCGCACGCCGGGCCGAAATCCGCTCGCTGCGCCGACGCGCGACCTTGCCGAAGCGATGGCAGCGGAGTGGGAGGCCCAGAAGGAAGATATCGACCCGATGGCGATGCCGCTGACGCGGCTGGCCAACAGCGTGATCGACGGCGTCGCAAAGGATGTTCAGGCCGTCGCCGACGATGCCGCGAAGTATTTCGAGACCGATCTGCTGTTCTATCGCGCGGGTTTTCCCGAAGTCTTGATCGCGCGCCAGGCCGAGCACTGGGACCCGGTGCTGCGGTGGGCTGCTGAAGCGCTCGGCGCGCATTTCATCCTGACCGAAGGCGTCATCCATGTGCGCCAGCCGGAAACCGCCGTTGCCGCCGCGCGCGGCGCATTGCCCACCGAGGCGTGGCCGGTCGGGGCGTTTCATGTGGTCACCACCATCACCGGCTCGGCGATGTTGGCGCTGGCGCTCAAGCACGGCGTGCTCGACGGCGGGCAGGTGTGGTCGGCAGCGCATGTGGACGAGGACTGGAATCGCGAGAAATGGGGCGCGGACGACGAGGTCGAGGCCCGGCGCGCCATGCGGCTGAAGGATTTCGAGGCCGCGGCGAGGGTGCTGAAGGCGTTCTCATAGCCGGGGCGACATCGTAAACGCTTAGGCCTCTCCACGGTGGTTTCGGTTAACAAGACGTTTACGACGCTGGGCTAGCTTGGCGGCCGAACAAGGCCCCCAGCATGTCGATCGCCATCAATCCCGTCTTTCCGGTTGTCGCAGCCCAGGGCGTGGCGGCAGGCGTTGCCTTGCAGCCGGGCACCGTGATCGACGCGACCGTGCTGAAGCAACTCGATGCCAATCTGGTCCGCATCGCGATTGCGAACTTGACCATCCAAGTGCTGTCCGAGGTGCCGTTGCAGCCCGGCCAGACGCTGCAACTGGCGGTGTCGCAGACGCCGCAGGGCGTGCGGCTTCAGATCGTGCCGGGCGAGGGCGATGTGCCGTCGTCCGCATCGGCCGCATCCACGGGTGCCGCGAAGGCCGATACCGTCAGCGTGCCGAAGGCCGATGTGCCGGTGCAAACCGCCGCCGCAGGCCGCGTGCTGACCAATCTCGAAGCGCTTGCCGTCTCGGCCGCGGTGCAGACCGCTGCCGCGCGTCAGGGCAGCCTGTCGCCGCTGTTCGCAAATCTCGGTGTGGCCGCGTCATCGCAGACATTGCCGCAGACCCTGCAACAGGCCGCCGCGCAATTGCTCGCGCAGCGCACGCCGCTCAGTGAGAATTTGACCGGCGACGCGCTAAAAACGGCATTCCGCAATTCCGGTCTGTTTATGGAGCAAAGCCTCGCGTCGTCGCAGACCGCCAACGGTCCGGACCTCAAGGCCGCGCTGATCGTGTTTCGCCAGACCGTCGCCTCATGGCTCGGCAATGCGCCTGCGGCGAGCGCTTCGCCGCAGCCGTCGAATGTGCCGCCATCCGCGGCGCCGCCGCTGTCACCGGACATCGAGGGCGACATTCTGCTGCCGCAGGCACCGGTGCGCATCGCCGACGATGCCGCCGAACTCAGCGGAAAAATTCGCATCTACGCGCCGAACGAGCCACTGCCGACAGCGGCGAACCGCGTCGCGGCGGCAAGCGCCGGGCTGACCGCGCTGCAGGAGGTGTTGCAGGGATTTCCGAAGGGCGTGCAGGATGCGGTTTCAAACCTGCTCGATGCGGAAGCCCGCGCTGGCGCCGCGCATACCTTGAACGAAGGCGATGACGCGGTCGGGCGCACCAATGTGCCGCCACCGCCGTTTCGCGGCTCGGACACGAGCGCGCAGTCCGTCGCTTTGCCTTCGCTGGCGCCGGACGATGCACCGGCAACCGTGGCGCATCGCCTGATCGAGGACACTGACGCCGCACTGGCGCGGCAGACGTTGCTGCAGGCGGCGTCATTGCCGGTGGACGTGCCCGGCGCGCGAAACGACCCCAACGTGCCGCGCTGGAATTTCGAGATTCCGTTTGTCACGCCGCAGGGCACGGCGGTGGCGCAGTTCGAGATTTCGCGCGATGGCGCGGGCAGCGAGGCTGAAGCGGCGAGCCGCGTCTGGCGTGCGCGGTTCTCATTGGACGTCGAGCCGAGCGGGCCGGTGCATGCGCTGGTGTCGCTGAGCCATGGGCGAACATCGGTGCGCATGTGGGCTGAGCGTTCCGCGACGGCGGCGCAGTTGCGGATCAACGCGCCGCAACTGTCCCATGCGCTGCGCGAAGCAGCACTCGAGCCAGGCGACATCGTGATCGGCGAGGGCGCGCCGCCAAAGGCCGCGCCGCCGCCGGCCGGCCATTTTCTGGATCGCGCGCTGTGAACATCGACACCAAAAACCGGCTTGCCGTCGCGCTGCACTACGACAAGAAGGGCGCGCCGCGCGTTATCGCCAAGGGCAAAGGCACCATCGGCGAGAAGATCATCGAGATTGCCAAAGAGAACGACATTCCCATTCAGGAGAATGAAGTTCTGGCGGGCGCGCTGTCCAATGTCGAGCTTGGCGAGGAAATTCCGGCCGAGCTTTACAAGGGCGTCGCCGAAGTCCTGATTTTCGTCATGCGGCTGACGGGACGGCTGCGTTAACCGCACTTCGGCCATGATCGCCGACAATCTTGCGCGCTCCTTGAAATCCGGAGTTGCTCTTGCTGTCCCGCCGTCATGCTCTTTCGATTGCCGCCGCCGCGGCTGTCATCCCCGTGCGCGCATTTGCGGATCTCGTGCCTCGATATGAGGTCCGTAAAAATCTTCAGGAGCATTTCACCGACGAGGGCACTGTGGGCACGTTCGCAGCCTGCAAGGTTGATGGCAACGCGTTCATCCTCAGCGACGACACGCGCAGCCGCAAGGCGATCCTGCCGGCGTCCACCTTCAAGATTCCGAATTCGATCATCGCGCTGGAAACCGGCGTCGTCTCCGATCCGGACAAGGACATCTTCAAGTGGGACGGCAAGACCTATCCGGTCGAGGGGTGGAACAAGGATCACACCCTGCGCACCGCCATGGCCGCTTCCGCCGTGCCGGTCTATCAGGAGATCGCGCGGCGGGTCGGCGCGGAGCGGATGCAGAAGTATGTCGATGCGTTCGACTACGGCAATCGCAACATCGGCGGCGGCATCGAACGCTTCTGGTTGACAGGCGATTTGCGGATTTCGCCGATGCAACAGGTCGCGTTTGTGGACAGACTGCGGCGGCGTGAGTTGCCTGTGTCAAAACGCGCGCAGGATCTGACCGTGGATATTCTTCCGGTGACCAAAGTGGGTGACAGCGTCATCCGCGCCAAAACCGGGCTCATTGGCGTCGATGACAAAACGGCAGTCGGTGGCGTCAAGGCGAGTGTCGGCTGGCTCGTCGGCTGGGCCGAGAAGGGCAGCGCGCAGACCGTGTTCGCGCTCAATCTCGATATCCGCGAGCCGAAACACTCCGCCAGCCGCATGAAGATCGCGCAGCAATGCCTGAGCGACATAGGAGCCATCTGACATCTTGTCCGGTTTCGCATCCGCCGGAAAGACGCTAGGCTTGAGCCAAGAACATAAAATCAGGGAGCCAAGCATGTCGTCTTCAGCAGCCGCGAAAATCACACCGGACTCATCCTGGCGGGACTTCGCCACTCGTTACAACGCCGCGTGGAATGCGCACGACGTCCCCGCGATCATGGCGATGCATGTCGAGGACACCAGCTACCAGCGCCACGGCAGTTCGAAGGTTTACAAGGGCAAGGACGTCGTCGCCGAGCAGTTCGGCAAGGACATCTCCGGGCTCCCCGGCATCAAATTCGAGCCGGTCGCGCTCTACGGCAGCGACGATCATTTCGTCTCGGAATCGATCCTCACCGCGACCGCGCCAGACGGCAAGCCGGTGATCATGGAACTGGTCGACGTCATCACGCTGCGCGACGGCAAGGTGGTGCACAAGTCGAGCTATTTCGTCGCCAGCCGTCCGCCGAAAACATAAGGCGCGACTTTCTTCACCTCTCCCCTTTTACGGGGAGAGGTCGGATCGCCCTTGCGATCCGGGTGAGGGGCTTTCCCGATTGTCCGCGATCTCTCCGCTGTCATCACCGGGCTTGTCCCGGTGATCCCGATCGGTCAGGCACGGTGCACGCTTGATCGGGATGGCCGGTAGGCGAGCGAAGCGAAGCCGTTCTTCGAACGGCTATGCCCGGCCATGACAACTAGCTTGGTCTGGCTTCGCGACGCGCACCCCTTCCGATCCGCCCAAGGTGGGTGAACGTGAATCCGGCGTCGTATTTCAGGCCGTAGCCGAGCGCGCGGTCGATGCCGATATGCGCGCACCAGATCAGCGACAGGTGCATCGCCAGCGCCGAGGGCATGATCATGCCGGCAATGCCGAGCAGCATCGGCAGAATGGCGGCGTGGGCGATGTTGTAGCTTGCGGCTCCCGCGCGCGGGCCTGCGAGATAACCCAGAAAGCTGAGATCTGGAGCCAGCAGCAGGATCGCGAACATCCACCACGAGCCTTCGAAATAGCTGTAGAACACCATGCAGGCGACGGCGAGCGCCGCGCCCTCCAGCCGCAGCAGGGTGCGGACGCCGCCGGTGACCGCGCCCGCGGCCGGTGTCGTGGTGGTGTCGGTCATGGCTGCGAATCCCCTGTAATCGGCGCTTTTACCACGCGGAGCGGGCGGCCCGGGCCTGTCAATTTCGCGCCCCACGGGGCCATTTTCCCCCGCCCAAATCGCGTGCTAGAACGCTGCCCAACCAAGGCGGCGCCCGCCGCTGACCATCAAGATTCTGGGGCGAAATCCATGAAGCATATCCTCGAAGCACTCGATGAACGTCGCGCAGGCGCAAAAAAGGGCGGCGGCGACAAGCGCATCGAGGCGCAGCACGCCCGCGGCAAGCTGACCGCCCGCGAGCGCATCGAACTGCTGCTGGACAAGGGCTCGTTCGAGGAATTCGACATGTTCGTCGAGCACCGCTCGGTCGAATTCGGCATGGAAAAGACGAAAGTGCCGGGCGACGGCGTCGTCACCGGCTGGGGCACGGTCAACGGCCGCACCATCTTCGTGTTCGCCAAGGACTTCACCGTGTTCGGCGGCTCGCTGTCGGAGACCCACGCGCTGAAGATCACCAAGCTGCAGGACATGGCGCTGAAGGCGCGTGCGCCGATCATCGGTCTGTACGATGCGGGCGGCGCGCGCATTCAGGAAGGTGTGGCGGCGCTGGCGGGTTACTCCTACGTGTTCCGCCGCAACGTGATCGCCTCGGGCGTCATTCCGCAGATCAGCGTCATCATGGGTCCGTGCGCGGGCGGCGACGTCTATTCGCCGGCGATGACCGACTTCATCTTCATGGTGAAGAACACCAGCTACATGTTCGTCACCGGCCCGGACGTGGTGAAGACCGTGACCAACGAAGTGGTGACGGCGGAAGAACTCGGCGGCGCGTCGGTGCACGCCACGCGCTCGTCCATCGCGGACGGCGCGTTCGACAATGACGTCACGACGCTGCTGCAGATGCGCCGGCTGATCGACTTCCTGCCGAGCAACAACACCGATGGCGTGCCGGAGTGGCCGAGCTTCGACGACATCGAACGCGTGGATGACTCGCTCGACACGCTGGTCCCGGCCAATCCGAACCAGCCTTACGACATCAAGGAACTGATCCTCAAAGTCGTGGACGAGGGCGATTTCTTCGAGATCGCCGATACGTTCGCCAAGAACATCGTCACAGGTTTTGGCCGCATCGCGGGCAAGACGGTGGGCTTCGTCGCCAACCAGCCGATGGTGCTGGCGGGCGTGCTCGACAGTGACGCCTCACGCAAGGCCGCGCGCTTCGTGCGGTTCTGCGACGCCTTCAATATTCCGATCGTCACCTTCGTGGACGTGCCGGGCTTCCTGCCGGGCACCGCGCAGGAATACGGCGGGCTGATCAAGCACGGCGCGAAATTACTATTCGCCTACAGCCAGTGCACCGTGCCGCTGGTGACCGTCATCACGCGCAAGGCCTATGGCGGCGCGTTCGACGTGATGGCCTCGAAGGAAATCGGCGCGGATATGAACTACGCCTGGCCGACGGCGCAGATCGCGGTGATGGGCGCGAAGGGCGCGGTGGAGATCATCTTCCGGCAGGACATCGGCGACGCGGAGAAGATCGCCGCGCGCACCAAGGAATACGAGGACCGTTTCCTGTCGCCGTTCGTCGCCGCAGAGCGCGGCTATATCGACGACGTGATCATGCCGCACTCGACCCGCAAGCGCATCGCCCGCGCGCTCGCCATGCTGAAGGACAAGCACGTCGACGTGCCGATGAAGAAGCACGACAACATTCCGTTGTGAGGGGGCGTCTCTAGAGATGCCTGACGTCGCAACACTCCAGCTAACAGCTTACGCTACACTCACTTTCGTTGGTGTGTGTATCGCAAGCGCGGCATTACTGTTTTCATACCGTCAAAATTTTGGCTGGAGTCCCATTGTCCTTGTCACCTCACATGGGCTCGGTGGGGTTAGTGGCGGGGACGAGTATGTAGCTCATCTCGATTTTGAATTTTGGAATAGGCAGAAATATCCAATAGTTATTCGGAATGTTGAAGTCGGTTTTGGTGAACTTCGATTGCACGAAAAGCAAAGTCCCGCTGGTGAAATGCTGACGTGGAATACATTTCGGGGCAATGCGATATTCCGAGACGATATTCGGGTCAATCCATCGGATCAGCACCAGTTTAAGTGTCGAGGCGCGTTTCCAAAAAGAACCCTTGATGATCTTGATGTAATGGCAACTATATCAGTTCTCTATTTCGATCCCGTTTCCAACAAGACCAACACAAAGATAGTTACTTATCGCTACTCATTTTCTAGCGAAAGCTGAGAGCCATGCCCCACATCCTCGTCGTCCGCGCCACTGTGCCCGATGAATCCAAACGCGCTGCGTTTGACGCGTGGTATTCGCGCGAGCATTTGCCGGATGCGGTGAAGTCGTTCGGCTCCAAGCGCGCGTGGCGCTACTGGATTGCCAACGATCCGGCCGTGCATCTGGCGATGTATGAATTCCCCGACCGCGCGTCGCTCGATGCCGCCGCAGGCGGCGAGGAGATGAAGCGGCTGATCCGCGACTTCGACCGCGACTGGCCGCAGGTGAAGCGCACGCGCGATATTCTGGTGCAGGCGGAGGAATATTCGGCCTGACTTTCCCTTCGTCATGGCCGGGCTTGACCCGGCCATCCACGACTTT
>JAUSAX010000040.1 GCA_030652315.1 Afipia sp.
GATGCTGTCGACGATGATTTAGACCGGCAGATCTAAACAACGAAGCTGTTTTCATCCATTCCCTCGACGCGCGGCGCGGAAGGCCCGTGTCAGGACATGATGGGCGACCTGCTGCGCGCGCGTGGCTATGAAGTCGACGACTGGCATATCGACACCGACGATCTGAAGGACCTGCGCGGCTATGGCCCGATCGAGCATGATTTTTCCAAGGCTCGCACGGTGGTCGGGACCTATCGTCCGGCGCGCGAGGCGGGCCGCTCGCTGATCCTGCAAGGCCATTGCGATGTGGTGCCTGCCGGTCCGCTCGACATGTGGGACACGCCGCCATTCACGCCGACTGTGAAGGACGGCTGGCTGTATGGACGCGGCGCGGGCGACATGAAGTCCGGGACCATCGCCGCGCTTTATGCGCTGGATGCGTTGCGTGCGGCGGGGCTGAGGCCGACTGCGCGGATTCATTTTCAGTCCGTGATTGAGGAGGAGAGCACCGGCGTCGGCGCGCTCTCGACGGTGCAGCGCGGCTATCGCGCGGACTGCTGTTTCATCCCGGAGCCGACCAACGGCAAGCTTGTGCGCTCGCAAGTCGGCGTGATCTGGTTTCGTCTCAAGGTGCGCGGCAAGCCGGTGCATGTGTTCGAGGCGGGGGCGGGCGCCAATGCGATCAAGGCGGCGTATCACCTCGTTCAGGCACTTGAAGTGCTGGAGGAGGAATGGAACAGGCGCGCGGCCAGCGACAGGCACTTCAAGGTCGTGAAGCACCCGATCAACTTCAATCCGGGAATCATCAAGGGCGGCGACTGGGCCTCGTCGGTGCCGGCATGGTGCGACCTGGATTGCCGGATCGCGGTGCTGCCCGGCTGGTCGATCGCCGATCATCAGGCCGAGATCGTCGCCTGCGTCGAGGCTGCCGCGAAAAAGCATCCCTTCCTGGCGAAGAACCCGCCCGCGGTGGAGTGGTCGGGCTTTCTGTCCGAGGGCTATGAGCTGACGGACGCCGGCGAGTCCGAGGCTGTGCTGCGCTCGGTCCACGAGACCGTCTATGGCGCGCCGATGAAGGAGCTGGCGTTCACGGCGCTGACCGATACGCGGTTCTATGGCCTCAATGCGAGCATCCCGAGCTTGTGTTACGGGGCGACCGCGGAGGCGATGCACGGTTTCAACGAGCGGGTCGAAATCGAGTCGCTGCGCAAGACCACACGGGCGATTGCGCTGTTCGTGGCGGGATGGTGCGGCGTGGAAGCCGTGTGACCGTGAGTCTCGTGCGTTACTTTAACTGGCTCGCTGCCCCGGTAACGGCTTTATGCATGACATTAACAAGAGGACCAGCAACGTGACCCTGCTTGAAATGATCCAGTCGCGGCCGATGCCGTTCGCCGCCCTGATGGGCGTAACTTTCACGCAGGCCGAGAAGGACAAGGTGGTCGCGACCATGGTGGTGCGCGAGGACCTCTGCACGCTGGGTCACTCGATCCACGGCGGCGCGGTGATGGCCTTTGCCGATTCCGTCGGCGCGGCGGCGACCATCATCAACCTGCCGCCCGACGCGAAGGGCACCACCACCATCGAGAGTAAGACCAATTTCACCGGCGCGGCCAAGGCGGGCGCGACCGTCACGGCGACCGCAACCCCCATCCATCTCGGGCGGCGGACCCACGTCTGGCAGACCCGGATCGAGACCGGCGAGGGCAAGCTGGTCGCGGTGGTCACCCAGACCCAGATGATCTTATGATAAATTAACCCCGCGCGGCGAAATACTGCCCAATTCGGCCTCAAAACAGGCAGTTCCGCCGCTTGAACAAGTGACTGTGAGTTCTGCGGCGTTGCGCAATCGCGGCAGATTCGGATAGATCAGCCTCCAGATTTGAAGCGTGAAGAGAACAGGTCCTTCCTGCGGGCGCAGCATTGCGCATCGCTGACCGAGAAACGTCAAAGATGAATGCGCTCGTCCGGATTGCCCTGAGCCGACCTTATACTTTCGTCGTGTTGGCACTTCTGCTGCTGATTGTCGGGCCGCTCGCAGCCTTGCGAACACCGACCGATATTTTCCCCGAGATCCGGATTCCGGTGATCGGCGTGGTCTGGTCCTATACCGGCCTGCCGCCGGACCAGATGTCGGGCCGCATCGTGACGCCGTTCCAGCGCGCGCTGACCACGACCGTCAACGACATCAAGCACATCGTCGCCAATTCCTACAACGGCACCGGCGTCATCAAAATCTTCTTCCAGCCCAACGTCGATATCCGCACCGCCAACGCGCAGGTGACCGCGATCTCACAAACGATGCTCCGGCAGTTGCCGCCGGGCTCTACGCCGCCGCTGATCCTGAACTACAACGCCTCCACGGTGCCAATCGTCCAGCTTGCGCTGGCAGGCGAAGGACTGACCGAGCAGAATCTGTTCGATTTTGCCACCAATCAGTTGCGCACACCGCTGGTCACGGTGCCCGGCGCCGCGATTCCGTGGCCGTACGGCGGCAAGCAGCGTCAGATCCAGATCGATCTGAACCCAAGCGCGATGCAGTCGCTTGGCCTGTCGGGACAGGACGTCGCCAACGCACTGGCCGCGCAAAATCTCATCACGCCGGTCGGCACCCAGAAGATCGGCACCTTCGAATACAACATCCGGCTCAACAACTCGCCGCTGAAGATCGAGGAGCTTGGCAATCTGCCGATCAAGGTCGTGAACGGGGCCACCGTCTATATCCGAGACGTGGCGACGGTGCGCGACGGCAATCCGCCGCAAACCAACATCGTTCACGTCGACGGCAACCGCTCCGTGCTGATGATGGTGCTGAAAGCCGGCGCGACATCGACGCTGGACATCATCTCCGGCGTCAAACAGAAGGTCGCCGATATCAAGGATACGCTGCCGGACGCGCTCAGGATCTCGTTCATCGGCGACCAGTCGATTTTCGTGCGCGGCGCTATCAAGGGCGTGGCGTACGAGGGCGTACTGGCCGCGGTGCTGACCAGCATCATGATCCTGCTGTTCCTGGGAAGCTGGCGTTCGACCATCATTATCGCGATCTCGATCCCGCTGTCGGTGCTCGGCGCGATCATCTGCCTGGCCGCGATCGGCGAGACGCTCAACATCATGACGCTCGGCGGCCTCGCGCTCGCGGTAGGCATTCTGGTCGACGACGCGACCGTGACCATTGAGAACATCAACTGGCATCTGGAGCAGGGCAAGGAGGTCGAGGAATCGATCCTCGACGGCGCGCGTCAGATCGTGACGCCCGCGTTCGTGTCGCTGCTGTGTATCTGCATCGTGTTCGTGCCGATGTTCTTCCTCACCGGCGTGTCGCGCTTCCTGTTCGTGCCGATGGCGCTCTCGGTGATGTTCGCCATGGTCTGGTCGTTCATCCTGTCGCGCACGCTGGTGCCGACGATGGCGAAGTACCTGCTGCACAAGCACGCCCATGACGAGCACGGCAATGCCGCGGAAAAGCCGCGCACCCGCAATCCGCTGGTACTGTTCCAGCGCGGCTTCGAAGCCAGGTTCGAGACATTCAGGGCGGGTTATCACGGCTTGCTGGAAATGGCGCTCGCTCACCGGCCGATATTCGTCACGGGCTTTCTCGCCTTCGTCGCGCTGTCGTTCCTGCTGGTGCCGTTCCTTGGCCGCAACTTCTTCCCGTCGGTCGATACCGGCCAGATCCTGATCCACGTCCGCAACCAGATCGGCACCCGCGTCGAGGAAACCGCGAACCGGCTGGCCGAGATCCAGAAGGCGATCCGGCAGGTCATCCCGCCCGACAATATCGAGACCATGGCCGACAACATCGGGATGCCGAACAGCAGCATCAACATGACCTACAACAACACCGGCGTGATCGGTCCGCAGGACGGCGACATCCAGATCAAGCTGAAGGGCGATCACCGCCCGACCGACGACTACGTCCGCGAGTTGCGCGAGAAGCTGCCGCGCGAATTCCCCGGCGTCTCCTTCGCGTTCCTGCCCGCCGACATCGTCAGCCAGATTTTGAACTTCGGCGCGCCGGCCCCGATCGACCTTCAGGTGCGCGGCAATAACGCCGAGGGGAACTTCAAGTACGCCAACGACCTGCTGAGGCGGATCAGGCTCATTCCCGGCGTAGCGGACGCGCGGATCCAGCAGTCGCCGAACAGTCCGGGCTTCAATGTCGATGTCGACCGGACCCGCGCGCAGTATGTCGGGCTGACGGCGCGCGACGTCACCAACAGCATGGTCGTCAATCTCGCCGGCAGTTCGCAGGTGGCGCCGACGTTCTTCCTTAATCCCGAGAACGGCGTGTCGTATTCCATCGTGATGCAGACGCCGCAGTATCGGATCGACTCGCTGAACAAGCTCGAGGCGCTGCCGATTTCATCGGCGGGGATGGCGACGCCGCCGATCCTCGGCAGCATCGCCAACATCAGCCGCTCGACCTCCAGCGCCGTGGTGTCGCAATACGACATCCAGACCATGGTCCAGATCTATGCGACGCCGCAGGGGCGCGATCTCGGCGCGGTGGCGAAGGACATCAACAAGGTTATCGCTGACACCGCGAACGATGTTCCCAAGGGCAGCCGCGTGGTTCTGCTTGGGCAGGTGGAAACCATGAACAGCGCCTTCGCGGGGCTGCTGTTCGGCCTGCTTGGCGCCATCGTGCTGATCTACCTTCTGATCGTGGTCAACTTCCAGTCGTGGTCCGATCCGTTCGTGATCGTGTCGGCGCTGCCGGCGGCGCTGGCCGGAATCGTCTGGTTCCTGTTCGCGACCCACACCACGCTGTCGGTGCCCGCGCTGACCGGCGCGATCATGTGCATGGGCGTGGCAACGGCGAACTCCGTGCTGGTGATCGCTTTCGCCCGCGAGCGTTATGAGGAATTGGGCGACCCGATCGCCGCCGCGCTCGATGCCGGCTTTGTCCGGTTTCGGCCGGTGCTAATGACCGCGCTGGCGATGATCATCGGCATGACGCCGATGGCGCTGGGGCTGGGCGAGGGCGGCGAGCAGAACGCGCCGCTCGGACGCGCCGTGGTCGGCGGGTTGATTTTCGCGACATTTGCCACGTTGATGTTCGTGCCAGTGCTGTTCAGTATGGTTCACAAGAAGATGCCCGCAAAACCTGCGACGGCACCGGAGATTGTTCATGCGACCTGATCAGGGCTCACCGGTGTCGCCGCGCAAGCTGAAGCTTTACGGCACCGTCGGTATCGGCGTGCTGGCCGTGGTGGTCGTCACCGGCATCATCACCCGCTCGAAGGGCGACGCCCAGCTCAAGGAATGGACCGATGCGCAGGCCGTGCCGTCGGTGGCGGTGACGCTGCCCGGGACCAAGCCGCTCAACGCCACGCTCGAACTGCCGGGCCGGCTGGAAGCCTATTCCCGCGCGCCGATCTATGCGCGGGTCAGCGGCTACCTGAAAGGCTGGAAGGCCGACATCGGCGCGCAGGTTAAAGCCGGGCAGGAACTGGCCGAAATCGAGGCTCCCGATCTCGACCAGCAGCTGCTGCAGGCGCGCGCCGATCTGGCCAACGCGCAGGCCGCCGCCAAGCTGTCGGCTGCGACGCTGGCCCGGCGCAAGACGCTGCTGGCGTCGAATTTCGTTTCGCAGCAGGAGATCGACGAGCGCTCGGCGGACCTCGCCAGCAAGGAAGCACAGGTCAAGTCGCAGCAGGCCAATGTCGAACGCCTTGAGGCGCTCGCCGCCTACAAGCTCGTGACCGCGCCGTTCGACGGCGTCGTCACCGAACGCAACACCGACGTCGGCGCGCTGATCAGCGGCGGCACCGGCGCGGGTGCCGCGATGTTCGTCGTGTCCAACGTCAGCAAGCTGCGGCTCTATGTGAACGTGCCGCAGACCTATCTGCCCGCCATCAAGATGGGCGCGAAGGCGACGGTGACGGTCCCGGAATATGCCGACCGCACCTTCCCGGCGACCATTGAGGCCTCCGCGCAATCGGTGGACGTGTCGTCCGGCACCACGCGGATGCAGCTTGCCATCGAAAACACCAAGGGTGAGCTGCGTCCCGGCGCCTTCGCCAACGTCAAACTGTCCCTGTCGAGCAACGTGCAGCCCCTGAGCATTCCGGCAAGCGCGCTGGTGTTCAACAGCAGCGGTCTGCGGGTGGCGACGGTCACTGCGGGGGACAAGGTGCTGTTCAAGACCGTGACCATCGCCCGCGACCTTGGCCGCGAGATCGAGATCGCCACCGGCCTGTCGCCGGATGACCGGATCATCGTGACGCCGCTCGATGGCATCGCCGACGGCGATCAGGTCCGCATTGCGGGCGCCGGCAAGGATGGCAAGGACGGCAAGCCGCGGACCAGCTCCAACAGCACCACCAAGACCGAGTAGCGCCACGCCCCTCGGCGTGTCACGCTGCGACGAATCTTGGAGGGTCCATGCAGTCGCTTTTGGAGATGACCGGCAGCTTTCGGATCGGGCCGCATTTAATCGCGCTGGCAGTGGCTTACGTGCTGGCGCTGCCAATCGGCTGGAACCGGGAGAAGGCCGAGCGAAGCGCCGGCCTGCGGACATTTCCGCTGGTGGCGCTGGCGACCTGCGGCATCGTCCAGGCCACCGAACAGATCCTCGAAGGCCACCCCGAAGGCACCGCCCGCATTATCGAGGGCCTGATGACCGGCATGGGGTTCATCGGTGGCGGAGCGATCCTGAAAACCGAAAATTCGGTGCGCGGCACCGCCACAGCTGCCAGCCTCTGGGCGACCGGGGCCACCGGCGCGGCGGTCGGGCTCGGCGCTTACGACGTTGCCGTGGTGATCTCGCTGTTTACGTTCCTGACGCTCTGGCTGCTCGCCCCCTTCAAGCAGGAAGTCAAAGGCGAAGAAGAGGAGAAGAAGTAGCGTCCCGGCGAAGTCCTGCGCGCAATCGCGCACAGGATACGTGAAGCCTTCGCGCCGATAACTGGCGCGGCCGACCGCCGGGATCGTGTCTACTTGCCGACCTTGCCCGGGTAGCCGGGACTGGACGTGCTGTCGCCAGGCAGACCGCTCGGGGACGCGCCGGTGCCGATCGATCCGGGTGTCGAGGTGTTCGGCACCCCGGGCTGGTTGATGCCGGTATTGCGGCCGGTCGTTCCTGTGGGTGGCGCCGCCGATGGCGGCGGGGTCGCGGGCGAGACGCCCGGCGAGCCGGCTGCTGAACCGCCCGGCGAAGACGGCGGAGCAACCTGGGCGGAGGCCGCCAGCGTCGATGCCGCAAGCGACGCTGCCACCAGCGCTGTTAGAAGCAATTTACGTCGCATTAGAACCTCCGTTGCTATTGGAAGCCCAACACATCGCGGCTTGTCCCGTTCCGGAATTTGCTATGACGTGTTCGCGAAGGCGTGCCGTAAAAATATTCACGGTGCCGCTGTTCACGTCTTGGAACCTTCACTGAAACCGAGCATTGTGATGTCCGTCGGTGTTGTCTGCCGGCTTTTGGGATGAGCGTCATGCGTACCGTCGTCGCCCTCGCGTTTCTATGCGGTGTATCTGCGCCTTGCATGGCGCAGGAAATGTCACCCAACTTCTTGAAAAAAGAACCTTATTTCCTCTCGGCGTGGTCCGTCGTCTATGTCGATAACGGCACATGCGGGGTCGGTAAGGTGATGAAGGTGACGGGCGCGATCGGCGCGCTCCGCCGCAAGAAGGCCTGCGTCCCGATGGGACCGGAGCAGGCATCGCGGACATTCGCGACGCCCTGATCGCCGGTTATCGGCGTCGTTTTCTCCAGAGTTCGACCAGCGGGCCCTGCTGTCCGTACACCGGATCTGTCTCCGGCAGGGCAACTTGCGGGATCATCCGGACTGCCAGGCGATAGTTCTCGGGCGTCGGGCGCGTGACCTGCATCTGCTGACCCGGCGGATAGGCGCCGACCACCGCGAAGTCGTCGCTGGCTGACAGGCATTGATGGCCGGTACCTGCTGGCAAAATCGCGACGTCGCCCTTCCTGATTTCGAAATCCTCGCCGTGATCGCCGCCGAACCGGACCAGCGCGCGCCCGCGTGCGACGCCCAGTACCTCATGGACCGTTGCGTGATAGTGCAGATAGTCAAAGATGCCGTTGCGCCAGCTCTGACCCCAGCCGTTCGCGTGAAACATCTCTTCCATGGTCTGCTCAGGATCGCCGTTATCGATGATCACCGCACCCTTGTAGATCAGGAACGGCAGCGGGTTGTTCGGGACCAGTCCATCATCGGGAAAGATGAAGGACACGGGTTTGACCTTGAACGACGCCGTCGATGGTTCGGAGTTAGTGGTTGCTGGCATGGGGTCTGGTCCATGGTTCCGTCATTCAGATGGGGATTTTGCCGGCGGCGAATACCTGCGCGGCGGGGGTGCGGAGAATAACGTCGCACCGGCGTCTATGTTCCGCGCGCAGCAGCCGGGCCGGGGCGGGTGCTTCATTAAAAAAGGGCGCCGCGAATGATCGCGACGCCCTGATGATGCAGATGGTCTGACGGCTTATGTTGCGTCAGTCGGCCTTCATGACCTCACCGAACTGCTCCCAGCTCTTGCCGTTCCAGCGCTGCATTTGCATTTGCGTGTAGGCCTGGTTCGATGTTGCGGTGGTGTTGACCTTGATGCCGGGTAGAACGGTCGGCAGCACGAAGTCCTTGAGGCTCTTGGTCTGCTTGGCGATGTTTTCGCGCGACAGGTCGTTGCCGCTCTGCTTGAGCAGCTGCTCGAGGATCAGGCCCTGCTGATAACCGAACACGTAGTTCTGGTCGGAAATGTCAGCGCCCGGAAGGTACTTCTGGAAAAAGTCCAGAAACTGCTTCATGCCGGCATCATCCTTCCATTTCGGGTCGGACGCATCTTTCTGGAATCCGGCGGTCACGACCCCGATCACCTTGTCGAGGCCGACAGGCACGAAGGTCGAGCCGATCGAGGCAGACACGAAGTTGACGACCGTCAGAGGCTTCCAGCCCATTTCGCTCATCTTGCGCAGCGCCTGTGCGGCGAACTTCGGCGTGCCCGCGATCAGAAGTGCGTCCGGTGCGCTGGCCTTGAGGTTCACGACCTGCGAGTCGACGGTCGGATCGGCAACTTCGTAAGCCATTGCCACAACCTTGGAGGCGAAATCGTCCTTGTAGGCCGCCTTGAACGCCGCCACGAAGTCCTTACCCAGATCGTCGTTCTGATAAAGGATGCCGACCTTGGCGTTGGGAAGCTGCGCGCGGAAATACTTCGCGTAGATCTTGCCCTCGGTGTCGTAGCTCGGCAGCGACGTCGTGGTGAAAGGGTATTCCTTGGCGTCGGTGAACTTCGTCGCTCCCGTCGTGACGAAGGCGTGCGGCACCTTCTTGCCGTTGATGTACTTTACGGTCGCCGAAACCGCAGGCGTGCCGAGCGGGCCGAACATGAAGGCGACCTCGTCGCTTTCGATCAGCTTGCGGGTGTGTTCGACGGCTTTCGGCGGGCTGTAGGCGTCGTCATATGTGATGAGGTTGATCTTGCGGCCGTTGACGCCGCCGCGCTCGTTGACCTGCGTAACGTAGGCGGTGAGGGCCTTGTTGACCACCCCGAGGGAGGAGGCCGGACCGCTGAGCGGGAAGGTCCCCCCGACCTTGATCTCCGTGGCGGTGACGCCCGGTGCGTTTTCAGCCAACGCCGCACCGCTCATTGCGAGCGATACCGTGACGGCCATAAGCAATTTCTTTGACATGAAGCTCTCCTCCCTGACGCAGGCCCGGATCGTGTCGTCCGGGGTGCGATTTTTTCTATTAGTTCAATTTCAGAACTTTAACTTAGCTGAGACAAAATCCTGAGCGCAAGTGGAAAAGACTCGTAATGATGATGTTTTGGCGCTGAGAATCGAAGGCCTGTCGCCCCTCGATGGTGCAAAAGTGCTGTTTTTGAACTTTTAGAAGTATTGGCCGCCGCATGGCGGCACCATCGGCTAGCCCGGCAGTCAGCGATGCTCGGTGAATTCGTACCGGTCGCGGATCAGGGTGTTGAAGAAATCGCCCTTCGAGGCGGCCCGGCAGAACTGGAAATAGACCTCGCCGGGAACGCCGAAATAGCTGTAGGACCGGCCGCTCGTGAAAGTGACGTGAAGCTCGCGCGTGGGCGCGTTATAATCGATGCGTGAAATCACGCTTGATGCGACCTGCGGCATGCGGCCCTCGTTGCTTTCAGTCGTTTCGATATGGGAAGCGAAACGTCCCGTACCAACCCTGAGATCGTCAACCTCTGCACATGCCGAGAGATCACAGATGAGCCCGACCACCGTCACACCGAAAACCACCACCAAGACCAAGACCAAGGTCAAGCTGCAGCGGCCACCGCTCTACAAGGTGATCCTGCTCAACGACGATTACACGCCGCGTGAGTTCGTCGTCATGGTGCTGAAGGCTGTGTTCCGGATGGGCGAGGAAACGGCAAGCCGCGTGATGCTCACTGCGCACCAGAAGGGCGCCTGCGTCATCGCGGTCTATACGCGCGACGTCGCCGAGACGCGGGCGAAGGAAGCGACTGAACTCGGCAAGGCCAAAGGCTATCCGCTGTTCTTCACGACCGAGAAGGAAGAGTAGCGGGGGGAAAACCTTCACGATCATGGCTGCCAGTCGTGGGCGTTGCCTTGCCTGCGCGCCGCGTCAAGCGGTAGCGTGGATCGATGACATCCGATCCCGCGAAGATTCTCCTGCCTTTGCTCACGTGCATCGAGACGCTCAGTCTCGTCGCGCGCCATTTCGATCCGTCTACGCTCGGCGAGGTGATGGAGGCGATCGGTACGCCGGAAGCCGCGTTACGCGCGGCCTATTCGGACTTTAAACCATTCGATGCATCCGACGATGTAGGCAAGCGCCTTGTCGCCGCCAGTGACGAAGCGCTGGCCGGGTTCGCCGCATTGCGTGTGGCCGCCTTGCAGGGCGATGTCCGCGCTGTGTTTCGCGCCTTGCGCCATCTGCCGCGCGCGCAGGAAGCCCTTTATCCACTTGCATCGATGATCCCGGCGGTGAACGGGTTCTTCCTCGATCCATCGTTGCGAAGCGATGCGGAGGCATTGGCGCACCGCATGCAGCCGCCGCGTGAGAACGAGACCGGCGTGATGCACATCGACAACGAGCCGCGCACGCGGGGCGGTTTCTCGCTCTATGTGCCGGAAACCTACACGCCGGATCGTGCGTGGCCGCTGGTGGTGGCACTGCACGGCGGCAGCGGTCATGGCCGCGGGTTTCTCTGGAGTTGGCTACGCGATGCGCGCTCCTTCGGTGCGATCCTTGTCGCGCCGACATCGGCGGGAAATTCGCTGGGCTCGACCTGGGCGCTGATGGGCGACGACGACGACACGCCGAACTTCGCGCGTATCGTCGCAACGGTCAGCGCGCGATGGAACGTCGATCCGAAGCGCCTGCTGCTGACCGGCATGAGCGACGGCGGCACGTTCTGCTATGTCAGCGCGCTCGATCACGGCTCGCCTTTCACGCATCTGGCGCCCGTGTCGGCGACATTCCATCCGATGCTGATCTCGATGGCCGATGCTGAACGAATGCAGGGGCTGCCGATTTTCCTGACACACGGCGCACTGGACTGGATGTTTCCGGTCGAGGTCGCGCGACAGGCAGAGCGCGCGCTGAGCGCAGCGGGCGCGAACGTGACCTATCGCGAGATCGACGATCTCAGCCACACCTATCCACGCGAGATTAACGCGCCGATGCTGGATTGGCTGAAGGCGTAGCCGTGCGGATGATTGTCGGGATATACTGCGCGCAGAAAAGTCCCGAGACGAGCATGACCTGTTCCGCAAGTTCCATTGCCGCAAGTTTAGGCATCGCCATAGTCGCGTTGATGGCGACAGCGCATGCGCCGTTGCGCGCCCAGTCGGCCGATCTCGTGCTGTGCGACCGGCTCGCCGCCGATCCCGCCGACCCGGACAAGCCTGCGGATGTGAAGGGCGTTGCGACTGTCGCGGCAGCCGATGTCGCCACCGCGATCAAGTTCTGCAAGCAGGCCTCGGGATCGCGCCGCGCGATGTATCAGCTCGGCCGCGCCTATGCGGCGCACAGCCAGAGCGCCGAGGCCATCGGCGCATGGCGCAAGGCCGCCGACAAGGGCAGCACGTCGGCGATGGTCGAACTCGGCGTTGCCTATGCGACCGGCGCGGGTGTCGCCAAGGACGAGGCTGCTGCGGCGAAGCTGTTCGAGCGCGCCGCGCAGGGCGGTAATCCGCGCGGCGTCAGCAATCTTGCTGCGCTCTCGGGCAAGGGCGGTGCCGCGCCCGCCGACGCGGCCCGGTCGCGCAGCCTGCTGGCGAAGGCCGCCGAGACCAACGCCGAGGCGCAGTTCCAGTTGGGACTGATGCTGCAGGATGGCGTCGGCGGCCCGAAGGACGACGCGGGCGCGCGCAACCTGTTCGAGAAAGCGGCGGCGCAAGATCATCCCGGCGCGCTGGAGCGCATGGGGGCATTTGCGAAGGACGGCCGGGGCGGCGCGCAGGATTCCGGTGCTGCGAAAACCTATTACGAGAAAGCCGCTGCGCTGGGCAACGATGACGCCAAGGCGGCGCTCAAGCGCGCGCAATGTCCCTACGTGCTCAAGGACAAGTCCGGCAAGGTTGTCACCAACCTATGTTTCTGATGAGGCGCGGCTGGGTTGCTTCAGCCCGTCCGCCGCTCGCGGACGACCTGTGAGCTGATCGCGGTTTCCACCGCGCGATGACGCGGCCGCTCGGCGGCATCGGGACTGAAGCGGAAAATCTCGAGACTGCGCAGATGCGTGGTGGCGCGCGACGTAAAGATTGGAGTATCGCCCGCGATCGCACGGATGGTCTCGGCGCCGCAGCCGGAGCATTCGTAGGTGAACTCGAGCTTGGTCATCGCCCAGCGGACATCCTTGACGTCCATCAGGTGCTTCGCACAGCCGGGGCACACGATCACCGCCGGCCGGGCATCCCGGAGCGCAACATTTGTCAGCATCTGAACTCTCCCTCCAGACCAGGGATGACGCGACTCACGGACAAACGCCGAAAGACCACAGGTGTTTGAAGGCGCTTGCGAAATCGCAATGGCCGACGAGGCGTCAGTTTACCCCATGCGGCGGGCCGCTCCCGTGAACTGTTGCGATATGCACAGGAAAGGCGGGCCTGCTAGACTACCGGAGCGTGTGGCTGTAGGGCGAGCCGGGGGAACCCGATGGCTAGCTGGAGCGGGAGAGGCAAACGATGAAACGGCTGACATTCCTTGCAGCGGCGCTTGCCGCCCTGACCGGCGCGGGCGTGGACGTGTCGCCGGCGTCCGCGCAGTCCTTCCAGAGTTTCACCTGCGCCGACGGCGCACGCTTCGTTGCGCTTCTGGATCCGAAGGTCGCGAACGTGCAGATCGATGGCAAGGCCGTGGCGCTGAGGAAGCGGTACACCCTGACGGGGGTGCGCTACACCGGCCGGGGCATTACGCTGACGATGAACAAGAAGGGCACCTTGCTCAGGCACGGCAAGCGAGGGCCGACCGCATGCACCGCGACGTGATCTAACGCGCCGCTATCTCAAACCGCCGCGGACGGCGGTTCTTTTGCGCCGTGCACGCGTATCATCCATTGACGATACTTGCCGGGCTCGCGGCGCTTGAGAGCCGGCCATGTCCACGACATCGCGCGCCGGGCGTTGCCGTCCTTATCCGCCAGCCAGATCCGCCCGATGCTCAGAGGGATCGGTGTTTCGTCGATGGGGTGCCAGGTCTGATAATCGTCTGCCCGGACCCGCCGAAGCCGCTTCCAGATCGCCATCGACAAACCTCGCAACAGCTTGCTGAAAAACGCTCTCAAAGAACGAGCGCATCATGTCGCAACGGGGCCTGTTTTGAAAGCTGCGAGTGTTTCGTTGCGGCGGGCCCGTGAAGACGGGACAAGGTGGGCATTCGATCTGGCATATTGCGGCACCCGGATTTCGCTCCGCTTCCTCCGGCGCCGGGCTATTGGCCGCTCTCGGCCAGGGCCCTGAGACATGACTTGCTGAGTTTGGCGCGGTTTTCCTTCAGGCATCCCAAAATCACGAAATCGTCCTGCTTCATCACCGGACGGCAATGACGGGAGACATCCTTTGAACATGCGCTCTGCTGGTCGGACGTTCCACCGCGTCGAGGGTCTTGGGCGAAAGCGGCGGTGACGGTCGCGGAAAGCACGGCGGCGATGAGGATCGTTCGAACCATTGCTCTTGCTCCTCAATCAAGGGGGGACAGGTTGGAGCACGGAATGATGACCGCGCCATTTCAAACCCAAAACGCGGGTTGTTGTTCCACTCCCTCCGGATTTCGCCGCGCTCCAATCCGGGCTACGCTTTCTGCCTTCCTGCAACCGGAGGCGCGTCCATGGCCGATCGCATTCTCGTCCTCTATGGCTCCTACCGCTCCGACCGGATGGGCATTCGCCTTGCGGATTTCATCGTGAAGGGCCTGCGCGAACGGGGCGCCGATGCCGAGCTGATCGACGCGAAAGCCATCGGCCTGCCGATGCTGGACCGGATGTACAAGGAACATCCGAAAGGCACAGCGCCCGCCGCGATGGAGGAGCTTGCGCAGAAGATCATCGCCGCCGACGGCTTTGTGTTTGTGACCGGCGAGTACAACTGGGGTCTGCAGCCGGGCCTGAAGAATCTCACCGATCATTTTCTGGAGGAATGGTTCTGGCGGCCGGCGGCCATCGCCAGTTATTCGGCGGGACGGTTTTCCGGCGCGCGGGCGGCGCTGGCGTGGCATGGCACGTTGTCGGAGATGGGCATGGTGGTAACCTCGAGCACCATCGCGGTCGGACCGATTGGACAATCGCTCTCCGAGACGGCTGAGCCGATCGGCGAGGGTGGCAAGGCGCTGGCAAGATCGTTCCCGCGATTCTCCGACGATCTGATGTGGTGGGTCGAGGCGGCGAAGGCGCAGCGCGCGAAGAAGGCGCCGCCGTATTGAGGGAGTAATCCGATATTCAACTCCCCGCGGGCATTCAACTTACTCCGATCATCCCCCCGCGCATGCCACGCTTTCACATGTATCGCCAGTCTCAATGGACCCCAACCCAAGGAGCCGGACATGAGCAACACTCAAGCGCGCAGCGACATGAAGCTCGAGGTCGTCGTCATCCCCGTGTCGGACGTCGATCGCGCCAAAAGCTTTTATGGCGGATTGGGATGGAGGCTGGATGCCGATTTCGCCGCCGGTGACGACTGGCGCGTGATCCAGTTCACGCCGCCCGGCTCAGAGTGCTCGGTCATCTTTGGAAAGAACGTCACCGCGGCGGCTCCGGGCTCCGCGCGGGGGCTGTATCTGATCGTTTCCGACATCGAGGCCGCCCGCAACGACTTGCTAGGCCGCGGCGTCGCGGTCGGCGAGGTGTTTCACGGCGTCGGCGACAAGCACACCGGCACGGACGAACCTTTCCTGTCCGGGCGGCATCGGGTCAGCGGCCCGGCTCCCCATCGTGGCAGCTACGGCTCATACGCCTCGTTCAGCGATCCGGACGGCAACGGCTGGCTGTTCCAGGAAATCACCACGCGATTGCCCGGACGTGTGGAGGCGGGAGACACGATTTTCACCTCATCTGCTGAACTCGCGGCGGCGCTGACGCGTGCAGCGATCGCACACGGCGAGCACGAGAAGCGGACCGGCGGCAAACACGATGAGAACTGGCCGGACTGGTACGCCGCGCACATGGTGGCGGAGCAGGCGGGGACACCGTTGCCGACATAAGCGGCCGGAGTGCCGGAACTCGCGTGGGATGTTAGCGGTAGCGCCGCCGGGCTGGGCAGAGTAGATACCCGGTCCATGGATGACGCGCGACCGGGCCGCATGGCGAACGCATGCAGCGTGAGGGCTCGCCCCCGGATTGAAGCAATGAAAGGACAAGAGACATGATCGAAACCGTTGGCATCATCGGAGCCGGCACCATGGGTAATGGCATCGCGCAGATTAGCGCAGCCGCGGGGCTCCAGGTCGTGATGGTGGACATCTCCGACGCGGCCGTATCGCGCGGCGTCGCGACCATCGGCAGCAGCCTCGATCGGCTGGTCAAGAAAGAGAAGATGACACCGGACGACCGCGATGCCGTGCTGGCGCAGATCACCGCGACGACCGACAAATCAAAATTGTCCTCATGCGATCTGGTGATCGAAGCGGCGACCGAGAACGAGGCGTTGAAGATCAAGATTTTGAAAGACCTTTGCGCCAACCTGCAGCCGCGTGCGCTGGTCGCCACCAACACCTCGTCGATCTCGGTGACGAAACTGGCGGCGGCGACAGATCGCCCGGATCGCTTCATCGGCATGCATTTCTTCAATCCCGTGCCGGTAATGCAGTTGCTCGAACTGATCCGCGGCCTGCAGACCTCCGACGACACCCACGCCAAGGCGCTCGCCTTCGCCCAGCGCATCGGCAAGGTGGCGGTCACCGCGAAGAACAGCCCGGGCTTCGCGGTCAACCGCATCCTGTGTCCGATGATCAATGAGGCGGTGTTCGCGCTGCAGGAAGGCATCGCCACCGCGGAAGAGATCGACGCCGGCATGAAGCTCGGCTGCAATCATCCGATCGGCCCATTGGCGCTGGCCGACATGATCGGCCTCGACACCATGCTGTCGGTGATGGAGGTGTTCTACACCGGATTCAACGATCCGAAGTATCGGCCCGCACCGCTCTTGAAGGAGATGGTCGACGCCGGACACCTCGGCCGCAAGACAGGCCGTGGCTTCTACGAGTACGGCAAGGTGGGCTGAGCAGGCCGAAGATTGTCTGACGGTGAGCCTGAGGTGCGAGGACAAAGTCCGAGCCTCGAAGGATCGCCGTCGCGCTTCGAGAGTCATTCGTCATTCCGGACAACGCGCATCACGCGTTGATCCGGAATCCCCGACGAGTTCTGCGAGATTCCGGGTTCGCGCTTCGCGCGCCCCGGAATGACGTGGTCATGTCGCTCTCACGGCCGCATGAAGGCGAAGTCGGTGTCGGGATCGCAGTTGTCAGCGAGGAAGTGCAGTTCCGACTGCACATCCGACACGCTCCTCGTCTCAAGATATTTTGCGACGATGAGACCGAGCAGCGAGCGGCAAACTCCGTCGTCATCCAATCCTGCGGCTTTTGCTTCCGCCAGAGCCGCCGCGAAGTGACGGTTTGCGATTTCGGATGCGGACATTTGGCTTTCCTGTTTGCTGGTCCCGGCTTGTACACCGGAACCATACGCGGCCCTTGATCCGGATCAAACAGGGCGTGCGCCCGCGGCGCTTATTCCGCTCCGAAATACGGCCTGGGCGTTTCTCTCCCGGATATTTTTTCCATCGACGCGGGGCCGGTCAACCACAAGGGCGTTCGGGCCGTTTGCCTCGGGGCAGCCTTGTCGATGATGACAGTCATCATGATCAACTGTGTATGAATCAGGACGGGATCGTCGGTCGCGGATGCGGCCTTGATCAGGGTACGGAGATGTTTGAACGCCTGAGCGGACTCCATGCGGGTCTCTCCTGTGTGCTCAATCCGGAACTAACTCGAAAGGCTTAACTCCAAAGACTTCAACTAATCACTTCAACTCCAAGGGCTCTCGACGATCTTCGCCGGCCTGGAACGGCTTCGTTGGCCGATCCGCTCCAGCGCCTGAGCGACCTGATCGCTGTCGAGTACGGACCGCAGACTGTCGATTGTTGTCTTGCGGTCCTGTGGACCAGAGCCGGTGTCGCGGCCGAGGATGCGACGCGCTTCCTGAACAGCCGCGATGACAGTTTCCTGATCATCCATTGTCGTGAACCCCGCCTTCTCAACACAGCTTGAGAGTTTCAACCCAGAGGCAGCGGTTTCGTTCCAACGGCTGATTGCCGCCGGGCGTGTTCCTCGCAGTCGCGGAAAATGCAATGCCCGTTACGGCTTGCCGCCGGTCCCGACGGGGTCCGGCTTGACATCGAGTGTATCCGATTGACGCGCGAGACGTGCGCGCCGCGCACTGATGGTTCGTGTCCAGACCTCGTGAAATTTCGCGGCGATGCGCTTGTCGATATGCGGGCCGATCAGCTTCGTCATGGCGAAGGTGAGGTCCTCGTATTCGTACGCGCATCCTTCGGCGCGCTTCTTTGGCAGGTAGTCCTTCTCGACGACGTCGGCAAACAGCTTCTTGTCCGCGCCATAGGCGATGCACAGGACGTTGAATGCGCGCTGGGCCGGCAGGGAATGTTCGTCCGAAAACGCATTGAGCGGAACGGTGACGTGCGGTCCCTGCGGCATCTGAAGGTTGTAACTGTAGGCCGAACCCAGGATCATTCTGCGCGCATCGTCCTTGCCGAGCCGCAACATGAGATATGCCGAGAACTGATCGGCGGCATCTTCTTCCCGGCCGAGCACGGGTATCTCCAGCATGTGAAAAACGGCGTGCCCGGTCTCGTGCAGGAACACATCGAGAGCCGGACCCAGCATGGTGTCCGCCCGGGAAATCCCGATGGGTAGGTCCTGCTTCGGCGCGTTCTTCTGGATCTCCGCCAGCAGTTCATAACAGACCGTGATGACTTCATTCTCATACCAGGCGTTGGCAACGCCGTCGCACCCTGCGACCTTGAGCATCAGCGGATAGGGAAGGCGAAGCGGACTGAGTAACTCCTGCAGGTTTTCGAGAGCGCGGCCCTGCTTCATCTGGTCATGGATCGGCTGATGCGCCGGATTCTTCGGCGGCACGTACTCGTACTGGATCTGGTTGGGTTTGCCTCTCGGGGCTGCGTTCGCGGTGCCGATGGCCGACAGCGCCAGAACAATGGCTATGAGCGTTGCAGCGGCAATGGCCGCAGGTCTTCGCCGCATCGCGCCGCCGGATGTTGCGTCCGGCGCCAATTCACCATCCATGGGACCGCGCATCATGTTCTCCCGCTGGCGAGCGTCACTCTTGGTCAAGGCAGCAAGAATGCGCGCGCTGCGTCAACCGGAAAGTGAAGGCTGTACGCGGTTGCCTGAGGCGGGGCGGCGGCTTACATCAGCCGCATGACCGACCAGACAGCTCCCGCCATTCACACCTTCCATCCCGACCTGACCGAAGAGAAGATCGCGCAACTCGTGGCGACATTCTACGGCCGCGCCCGCGCCGACGATGTCATCGGGCCGATCTTCAACGCGGCGGTGAAAGACTGGGACCATCATATCGCGCAGATCAGCGATTTCTGGTCATCGATGCTGCTCAAGACCGGCCGCTACGAAGGCCGCCCCATGCGCCCGCATCTGATGCTGCCGATCAAGGGCGAACACTTCGACCGCTGGCTTCAGCTATTCGAAAAGACCGCGCGCGAAATCTTCGAGGGCGACGTGGCCGAGGCCTTCATCATCCGCGCCCGCCGCATCGCCGACAGCTTCGAGATGGGCATCGCCACCACGCGCGGCGAGATCGCACGGCCCAGGCATAGTGTGTAAAGCGGACGAGGGAGCTGACTGACAGCCAACTCCCCGGAATCGTCGCGCCTCAGGGTGTAACCCTCACTCGATGATCTCGATTCCGGCGGCGGAGACCATCTTGCGGTGGATGTCGAGCTGCCGCTTCACAAGCGCACCGAGGTCTTCCGGTGTCGATGGCGTCAGCGCAAAATCCTGCTCGACCATCCGCTTCTTCACAGCGGGATCGGACATAGCCTCCTTGAATGCAGTGTTCAGCAAGGCAACGATGTCGCGGGGCATGTTCGGCGGACCGAACAAGCCTAGCCATGGCTCGATCTTGAAATCCGGAAAGCCTGCTTCGGCCATGGTCGGCACGTCCGGCGCGGCGGCGCTGCGCTTTTCGAGAATGGTCGCCAGTGCCAGGATCTTCCCGTCCTTCACCTGAGGAAGACCTGTGCCGGAAGTCGCAACCATCGCCTGGATACGGTTGGTAATCAGGTCGGTGATGGCAGGCGGCTCGCCCTTGTAGGGGACGGGCGTCACATCGAGATTGTTCGCGGCGACAACAGACGCGAAAGCCAGGCGGCCCGTGATATTGCCCGAGCCGTAGGCGAGTTTGCCGGGGTTCGCCTTGGCATAGGCGATCAGCTCCTGCAGGGTTTTGGCCGGGACATCCTTGCTGACGTAGAGAAAGAAGTTGTAGCGGCCGATCTCGGTGATCGGCGTGAAATCGGCGGTCACATCGTAGGGCGGCGTCTTGCGCGTGGCCGGCACGCCGGACATCGCGCTGTTGGTAGCGAGCATGATGGTATAGCCGTCCGCCGGACTGCGCTTCAACTCGGTTGCCGCGATCGCGCCGTCAGCCCCTGGCTTGTTGTCGATGATGATCTGCTGGCCCAGCTTTTTCGAGATATTCTCGCCAAAAGTGCGCGCGATCACGTCAGTGGAGGATCCGGCCGGGAAGTGGACGATGAGCCGGACCGGACGGGTGGGAAAGTCGGCAGCCGAGGCCTGGCCGATGCCCAAAACTATGCAAGTCGCGATCAAAATCTTCCGCAAAACGGTCTCCTCCGCAGGGGTTCTGTGTGCTTTTGCGATCACATAGGAGGTGGACCATCCAATGAGTCAAATGATATATTTCGGGTGGATCAATCGATGGCATCGATGAATGATTGAGCTTCGGCATCTTCGGTATTTTCTGGAAATTGCACGCTCCGAGCACATTACGCGCGCGGCGGAAGCGCTGCATGTCACGCAGTCAACGCTGTCGCACCAGATCGGACAGCTAGAGGCGCTGCTTGGAACCCGGCTCTTTGACCGCGTTGGGCGCGGAATTCAACTGACCGACGCGGGGCGAACATTCTCGGACTACGCGCGGCGCGCGCTGGAGGAGGTCGACGAGGGGCGGTTTGCGCTGGACGGCCTTCGCGACCTCGTGCGCGGTCGGCTGCGGATCGGCGTGATCCACACCTACAACACCACGCTGCTTCCCGCCGTGATCGCGGAGTTCGCTCACGCATATCCCGGGATTCATGTTTCCATTGAAGACTTGCCGGCGCCGGACATCGCGGCACAGGTTGCGAGCGGAGCGCTGCATCTGGGTCTCTCGTTCGCAACACCAGGGCGCACGGACGTTGAAGCGGAGTCTCTGTTCTCGGAGCGGCTGATGCTCGTCGTTCGGGACGATCATCCGCTGGCGCGGCGAAAATCCGTCAGCGCGCGGATGCTGACGGGCCTGCGGCTGACGGTACAGACCGAACGGTTCCTGTCGCGCCGGATCATCGATGCCGAACTGGGGAGATGGATCGAGGGCGACATCTGGCTGGAGATGAGTTCGATCGGCGCAATGCTCGAGACGATCCGTCTTCAGGGGCAGACGGCCGCGATCCTGTTCGAGCGCGCCATCGGCGAGGAGAGCGGTCTGAGGCAGATCGAAATCGTCCAGCCGCGTGTGACGCGGACCGCGGCTATCATATGGCGCAGCGGCCGCGCGCGCAGCCGCGCGGCGACCGAAATCGCCGCAGCCGTCCGGCGGCACTGCAAGGCCGCAGGGCTGTCTGTGAAGCGGACTGCGCGGCGCTAGGATGCGAGCTCCGGGCAGCTGATCGATAGTCAGCTGCCCACGATCGCGCCGTCAATGTTAGTCGATCTTGGCTAATCGATTTTGACGTCGGCCGCGGTGATGACCTGCTTCCAGCGCGCGATCTCCTCGCCGACGAACGTCCGGAATTCCTCCGGCGTGGTGCCCATGGCGACGATGCCCTGCTGCTCGAGCTTCTTCTTCAAGTCAGGATCGGCGAGGGCCTTCTTCGCCTCGGCGGACATGCGCTCGACGATCTCCTTGGGTACGCCCGCCGGCGCGACGATGCCGGCCCAGGTTCCGGAGGCAAAATCCTTCACGCCTTGCTCGTTCAGGGTCGGCATATCGCCGGCCGCCGGAACGCGCTCCTTCGCCGCCACGCCGAGCGCCTTGGCGTTGCCCGCGCGCACCTGCTCCATCAAAGGCCCGATGATATCGAACATGACGTTGATCTGGCCGCCGACCAGATCCTGCAGCGCGCCTGCCGTACCCTTGTAAGGCACGTGCTGAAGATTGATGCCTTCGCGGCTCTTGAGCATCTCCATGGTCAGGTGCGCCGCAGAGCCGACGCCGCTGGACGCGAAATTGAGCTGGCCCGGCTTCGCCTTGGCCAGCGCGATGAACTCCTTCATGTCTTTCGCAGGCAGCGAGGGCGTCGCGATCAGGATCAGCGGCGCGACGCTCATCAGCGAGACATAGGTGAAATCTTTCTCCGTGTTGTAAGGCAGGTTTGCCTTGAGCGTCGCATTGACCGCATGTGCCGCGATCACGGTGCCGAAGGTGTAGCCGTCGGGCGCGGCCTTGGCGACCACGTCGGTGCCGATCGCGGCGTTGGCGCCTGGTTTGTTTTCGATGACGATGCTCTGCCCAAGCGAGGCCGCGATCTTCTCCGAGACAAGGCGCGCCATCATGTCGGTGTAACCGCCCGGCGTGTAGGGCACGACCATGCGGATCGGCCGGTTCGGCCAGCTCTGGGCCGATGCGCCGCCGGTGCAGGCGGTGATGACGACAAGCGCTCCGAGCGCGCGGACGAGGGACTTCATTTCAGCGTTTTCCTTCCTTGAAGTGCGGCTTTCTAACGAGCCGCAGCTTTTGATTTATTGGTTTTCTTCCCGTGTCGCATGGGTGCGGCGCGAGCAGGCTTGGATGCTACATCAATTGAGAGCAGAGTGGGAAGGTGCGTCGCATCGCGATGGTGCGCGGCCAAAGCATAGCGTGTGAGCGCAATCCCGGAGTTGCTGCACCCGATCCGGGCGGCATTTTCTGGCCGCGTAAATCATGTACTTGCGTCGTCAGTTATCGTAGTTGTGACCGTTCTTCTGTTTGCAAGCTACGCAGGGCAAAATGCCCTCTGGGTGGGGTTGTCATGATCCGGTCGATCGTGTTTTTTGTCGTTCTTGCATTTGTTTCCCCGGCTTTCGCACAATCCGCACCACCGCAACCGGCCTCGCCGCAGCACCTGCGAAGAAGCCCCCGGCGAAGCGCGCGCCGCCGAAAGCAGCCGCTGCACCGGCTCCTGAAACCGGACCTTGCATTGGCGTTATTCCCGCTGTCGGCGACGCCTTTGGCGTGCAAAGGGTGGGCATGACGGTTTTCGGCAACGAGTACACCGAAATCCCGATTGCTTGGGGACTGGACGATCTCGTCGTGGCCCGCGTCCGCGCGGCGGCGCCTCGCGGCTTTGTGGTCAAGCGGATTCCGTTCGCGAAGTCTGCCTTTGACCCCTTTTACAATCCGCCGCGCACGCTCATTCGTGAGCCGGGCAACGACCTGGTGGACATTGTCCGGCGGATCGCATCGTCTGCGGGGTGCGAGCGTTATGTCGTTGTCACGAAGTGGAGCAGCCGCTTCGGCTCGACGAACCAATCCGTGATGGGGGTCGGTCTGGTCCACGTGAAGGGACCTCTCAACAGCAAGACCCTGCTTTTCGCCATCACGAATGCAATCGTCTACGATCGAAACTTTGCCAAGGCGAAACAGGCATTTGTACAGGTCGACGACAAATCCATGATCGCTCGTTCGCTTGTCGACGTGCTGACGGGTCCCAGCCGTGAGCTCGACGAGTCCGCGTGGCCTGATCGGCCCGCGGCGGCAGATACACCGAGGAACAGGGATGTTGCACGCGCCTTGCTGACGGAGGGTTTGGATAAGACGCTGCCGGGGCTGCTTGCGCAGTAGCGGAATATTGCCCGCCTACGGCTTGCCGCCGGTCCCGACGCGGTCGAGGCACCATTAACAGGCGTTCGGACTTTCCCGGAACGACGATCCCGCGCCCCGGCATGCCGCCTAGCCGCGCGCCAGAAAAGGAAACGTCTGTCGAATCCACGCCACAGGATCGCCAATCAGGCCGAGCGCATGCAGCAGCACGGCGATGGCGAAGCCAACGAACGCGGCCTTGCAGAGAACGGTGAACCAGAACCCGCCGGGGTTTTCCTGACGATCAATGGTCCATGCGGGCTTGGTCGTCGCCGCCTTGCCGCTTCGGATGTCGCTCGCGACGGACCACAGCGCGACAAGACCCGCGATTGCGAAAACGGCGGTGCCTAGAGTGAGGGGCATTGAGGGGGCTGTCTCGGTTTGCTGAGGCGGGAAGTCGGCCTTGTGGATGTGTCGTGCGAAGGAGCAGAGAGGTTCGAAGACGTGTTGCCGCGTTAAGGCTTGCCGCCGGCCTCGACGCGGTCGAGGCACCAGTACCAGGCGTTCGGGCTTGTCCAGAACGACGATCCGACGCGGTGGCACGCGGCCTTCGCGTGGGGCGAGGCGTTGCGCATGAATGAGATCTGCTGCCAGCCCCACAGCAGGGACGCGACGATGATGAATGCGATCGCGCCAAAATGCAGGGTGCGGTTCATGCGCGAAGTCTAGCGCGGGATCGTTTCCCGTTGATGAACCGGGCAGGGGAACGGCGGCTATGTGCGCGGCGTGAGGTCGATCGAGCGCACGAGGATGCGCGACGCGCCCGCTTCGAGATTTCCGGCGAGATATTTCTTGGCAGCGCAATCGGTGATGCGGTCCTGCAGACGTGCGAACTGGTCGCCGCGCTGGCTTTCGCGGACGTTGCGCGCCTTCTCCGCGTCGTCCATCGCCGAGTCAGAGACGCCGCACTGAATCTCGGTTGCGCCGTCAGCCATGAAGAACAGGAACGTGCCGGTCTGGTAATCGTGACCCTGGGCGCGAAGGAAGGTGAGTGACATGGGGATCGTCCTTTCGGGCATGAGATGCCGCCCGACAGGAGTGTAGCGCAGTTATGGTGCGTGAAGCGGGTAATTTTTCCCCGAATTTCGCTCCTGCGGACTACGCGAACTATCAACTCGTCATGGCCGGGCTTGTCCCGGCCATCCACGTCTTTTGTTTCACGGATGCAAGGTGAAGACGTGGATCACCGGGACAAGCCCGGTGATGACGACTGTGGGTGTGGCGATTGATCCTGCGATCTGCGCGACGCTCCCAGAACGACGATCCGACGCCGTGGCACGCGGCCTTGGCGTGCGGCGAGGCGTTGCGCGTGAACAAGACCTGCTGCCACGCCCACAGCAGGGACGCGGCGATGATGAACGCTATCGCGCCGAAGTGCAGGGTCCGCTTCATGTGGGGAGTTTAGCGAAGGAGGGTTGGGAGGCGAAGAGGCCGGGCAATTTCTAGCCAGGTTGTTCCTTTTCATGCTCCGCTGCTAGAATCCCAAATCCGCTCATCCCCGCGAACGCGGGGATCCAGAGGCGACATGGTATGAGCTTCTTCGTCTATATGCTCGCAAGCCAGCGCAACGGCACGCTCTACATCGGTATGACCGATGATTTGCCGCGCCGCGTTTGGCAGCATCGGACGGGCGCGGTGCCGGGATTCACGTCCCGCTACGACGTGAAGATACTGGTCTGGTACGAAGCACATGAGAGCCGCGAGTCTGCCTTCGCGCGAGAGCGTCAACTCAAGAAATGGAATCGCGGCTGGAAGCTCGGTCTGATCGAGGCAGAGAATTCCGAGTGGAAAGATTTGTTTGATGAACTTTCACCGTGATGCTCTGTGCCTAATCTGACGATCTGTCATTGGTGCTCGGTGATTTCTGGGTCCCCGCTTTCGCGGGGACGAGCGGAGCGGGCATGATCTCTCTGCCGCTCATTCCCGCGTAAGCGGGAATCCAGTCAGGTTTTCATCCGTGTAGAATTTTAATGGAGGAGCAGCCCGCATGAAGCGAAGCGCAATGCGGGGAGGCGATCGAGTCAGTCCCGAATTTTTCTGTGTTTTATCCGGGCTACGCTTGTTCAACAGCGTCAAGTTCAGCAAGTAGGCGAATGAACGACGCACCGGTGCTCACAAGATTTATGGTTAGGCTTAGCGGAGGCTGAGATACTTCCTGCTTGCCAGCCTCATGCCTATAAAAATGACAGGCATCGATCCAATCCTTAAACGACAAGAGGGCTTTTTTAGCTGCTCCAATTGCGATTGTATCGTTAGCGTAGAGCTTCTCGATCAACGGAGCAATTTGTTCCGATTCGCTCGCTGTTAATCGAGGGGATCGCGGAAACATCAACCGGAATAAACCCTCGGCACTTGCGAATGTCCGGCGAATGGCATTCTTATTATCTACAGAAATCGTCTTGGAGCCATTTTCAAATTCATTTAAGGCATTCGCGTATCGAGGAGCTTGCAACGCCGCAATGCTTGCGGCCTTAGCTCTCGAATACTCTTCATCCGGATAAGGATGGACACCGCTTTGATCATCTACGCGATAAGCAATATTTAAGTCGGAAAAGATTTGATTTACTAGGGTCGCCCATAACTTCGATGCGCCCGGACCTCGCCCATCACGTTGGATGAAATGCCCCGCAACTGTGACGAGATCGAGAACGTCTTGTAGTTCCCATTTCTCGAGTATCACCTTCCAACTAGACGAACTAGAATAGGGAGTTTTAAGGCCAAGCTTCTTTTCGGCCTCTTGGCCAAGAGCTTCGTCTATCCAGAACGGTTTAGTATCACTGATTAAGGCAGCAAGTCGGAAGCGCATTCGAGGATGATCTTGGATCGGCTTTCCGTGATCCAAATAGATCTCTGAATATCGCTTTCCGACCGGGACACCTTCTTTTGGATTAAATCCCGACATTCTGCCCCAACGTAAACGTCGTGCCGGCTGCTCTCACGAACATCCCGTCGTGCTTCCGCACGTGTCGCACTTCATGCAGGTGCCGTTGCGCACCAGTGTGAAATTCGAGCACTCGGTGCACATGTCGCCTTCGTAGCCGCGCGCCTTGGCTTCCGCGCGGCGGTCGGCCTTGGTCGGTCCGGCTTGCGCCGCAGCCGATCCGGCCTTGCTCCAGTTCTGCTGCTCCAGCTTTTCGGTCGGCGAAAGCTCGCGCTCGGGCTCTGCGGTCTTGAGCGCGGTAGCACCCTCGACATTGTCCTGCCCGTCGTGATGCCGTGCGGTCGCGCCGGCTGACGCAATCGAGGTGACGTTGCCGGACGCCTGCGCGTCGGCAGCGCCGCCCTGCATGACAACGAGCTTGTCGGTGCGCGAGCGGGTGAGGCCCTTGGAGACGAACTTGTTGCCGTCCGGATTGCGGCCTTCCTCGACGCCCTTGCCGAGCGCGTCGAACTGCGTCTCGCTCGGATCGACGTGGGCGAGATCGAAGCGCGACTGGTACGACACGGCGAGTTCGCGGAACACGTAGTCGAGGATCGAGGTCGCGAACTTGATCGAGTCGTTGCCCTGCACCGGGCCCGCAGGCTCGAAGCGGGTGAAGGTGAAGGCGTCGACATACTCTTCCAGCGGCACGCCGTACTGGAGGCCCAGCGAGACGGCGATGGCGAAGTTGTTGATGAAGGAGCGGAGCGCCGCACCTTCCTTGTGCATGTCGATGAAGATTTCGCCGAGGCGGCCGTCATCGTATTCGCCGGTGCGGAGGTAAACCTTGTGCCCGCCGACCACAGCCTTCTGGGTGTAGCCCTTGCGGCGATCCGGCATCTTCTCGCGTTCACGCATGACAATGATGCGCTCGACCAGTTTCTCGACGATCTTCTCCGAGACCTGGGTGGTGCGCGCCGCCATCGGCTTGTCGTAGAACGCCTCGATCGCATCTTCCTCCTCGTCATCATCGCTGATGAGCTGCGAGTTCAGCGGCTGCGAGAGCTTCGAGCCGTCGCGATAGAGCGCGTTGGCCTTGAGCGCGAGCTTCCACGACAGCAGGTAAGCGGATGTGCACTCCTCCACCGTGGCGTCGTTCGGCATGTTGATGGTCTTGGAGATCGCACCCGAGATGAAGGGCTGCGACGCCGCCATCATGCGGATGTGGCTTTCCACCGAGAGATAACGCTTGCCGATCTTGCCGCAGGGATTGGCGCAATCGAACACGCTGTAGTGCTCGGCCTTCAGATGCGGCGCGCCTTCCACGGTCATCGCGCCGCAGATGTGGATGTTGGCAGCTTCGATCTCACGCTTGCTGAAGCCCATAGCGGTGAGCAGGTCGAAGCCGGGGGCCGCGATAGCCTCGGGTTCGATCTTCAGGGTGTCGCGCAGGAAATCTTCGCCGAAGGTCCACTTGTTGAAGGCGAACTTGATGTCGAACGCGGTCGGCAGCGCGGCTTCGGCCTTCTTCAGCGCTTCGTCGGTGAAGCCCTTGGCCTTCAGCGTCGAGGCGTTGACGCCGGGCGCTTGTCCCAGCGAGCCGTGGCCGACTGCGTAGGCTTCGATCTCGGCGATCTGGTTCTCAGGATAGCCGAGCGCGCGCAGCGCTTCCGGAACGGCGCGGTTGATGATCTTCCAGTAGCCGCCGCCGGCGAGCTTCTTGAATTTCACCAGCGCGAAGTCCGGCTCGATGCCTGTGGTGTCGCAATCCATCACGAGGCCGATGGTGCCGGTCGGCGCGACCACTGTGGTTTGCGCGTTGCGGTAGCCGTGGGCTTCGCCGAGTTCGAGCGCCTGATCCCAGACGAATTTCGCGCGGGTGACGATGTCGCCCTGCGGGCAGCTCGCGTGATCGAGCGGCACGGGGTTCACAGCGAGCGCTTCATAGCCGTTGGAGTGGCCATGGGCGGCGCGGCGATGGTTGCGGATCACGCGCAGCATGTGGCTCGCGTTCTTCTTGTAGCCGGGGAAGGGGCCAAGCTCCTTCGCCATTTCGGCGGAGGTCGCGTAGCTGGTGCCGGTCATCACTGCGGTCAGCGCGCCGCACAGTGCGCGGCCTTCCTTGGAGTCATACGACAGACCCATGGTCATCAGCAGGCCGCCGATGTTGGCGTAGCCGAGGCCGAGCGTGCGGTACTCGTAGGAGAGTTCGGCGATCGGCTTCGACGGGAACTGCGCCATCATCACCGAGATTTCGAGCACGACGGTCCACAGACGGCACAGATGCTCATAGGCTTCGATGTCGAAACGGCGGGTTTGCGTGTCGTAGAAGGTCAGCAGGTTGGCGGAGGCGAGGTTGCACGCCGTGTCGTCGAGGAACATGTATTCCGAGCACGGATTGGACGCGCGGATGTCGCCGCTGGCCTTACAGGTATGCCAGTCGTTCATCGTGGTGTTGTAGTGCAGGCCGGGATCGGCCGAGGCCCAGGCGGCGTAACCGATTTTCTCCCACAGGTCGCGGGCCTTCAGCGTCTTCATCACCTTCTTGTTGGTGCGGCCGATCAGATTCCAGTCGCCGTCCGTTTCCACCGCGCGCAGGAAATCGTCCTTCAGCGAGACGGAGTTGTTCGAGTTCTGGCCCGCGACGGTGAGATAGGCTTCCGAATCCCAGTCGGTGTCGTAGACGTCGAACGAGATGTCGGTGTAGCCCTGCTTGGCGAACTGCATCACGCGCTTGATCAGATTGTCCTGCACCATGGCGCGGCGCGCGAACTTGATTTCGCGGCGGAGCGCCGGGTTCTTCTCAGGGTCGAAGCAATCGTCGCCAGAACCTTCGCAGTTCACGCAGGCCTTCATGATGGCCTTGAGGTGCTTCTGGTTGATCTTGGAGCCGGTGACGAGGGCCGCGACCTTCTGCTCTTCCTTCACCTTCCAGTCGATATAGGTCTCGATATCCGGATGGTCCGCATCGACGACGACCATCTTGGCCGCGCGGCGCGTGGTGCCGCCGCTCTTGATCGCGCCCGCTGCGCGGTCGCCGATCTTGAGGAACGACATCAGGCCGCTTGAGCGGCCTCCGCCGGAGAGCTTTTCGCCTTCGCCGCGCAGACGCGAGAAGTTGGAGCCGGTGCCGGAGCCGTACTTGAACAGGCGCGCTTCGCGGACCCACAGGTCCATAATGCCGCCTTCGTTGACGAGATCGTCGTCCACGCCCTGAATGAAGCAGGCGTGCGGCTGCGGATGCTCGTAAGAGGATTTGGACTTGGTCAGCTTGCCGGTCTTCCAGTCCACATAATAGTGGCCCTGGCCGGGACCATCGACGCCGTAGGCCCAGTGCAGTCCGGTGTTGAACCACTGCGGCGAGTTCGGCGCGACCATCTGCTTGGCGAGCATGAAGCGGAGTTCGTCATAGAACGCGCGGGCATCTTCTTCCGACGAGAAGTACGAGCCCTTCCAGCCCCAGTAGGTCCAGCAGCCGGCGAGACGGTCGAACACCTGCTTGGCGGAATGCTCGCCGCCGATGCGCTCGGATTCGGGGAGGAGGGCGAGAGCCTCGGTGTCCGGCACCGAGCGCCACAGCCACGATGGAATGGTTTCTTCCTCGACCTTCTTCAGGCGCGAGGCGACGCCGGCTTTACGGAAATACTTCTGCGCCAGAACGTCGGAGGCGACCTGCGACCAGAACTCCGGCACCTCGACGTTCTCAAGGCGGAACACCACCGAGCCGTCGGGGTTGCGGATCTCGCTCGTCGTCAGCCGGAAGTCGATGGCGGCGTAGGGTGACTGGTCGGCTTTGGTGTAGCGGCGTTCGATGCGCATTGTAGTGCCCCGTCCTTTGCCGGCGCTCCCGTCCCTTGACGGTAAGCCGGAGATTTCAATTTGCGAACCGGTTCGTTCGCAGTGCCTTGCCGTTCACGTCGTCCCGTTTCGGGTCCGAAGCCGCGGCCTGTTAACTCTGGTGGGCGAGGTACGGTCCCCAAACCGGCCTTGCCCGAACGCCCCAAACTCGCCTTTTGCGCCACGGTTTGCCGCGGTTTCGCCATTTGCCCGGACTGGCCGCCCGGCTCCGAAAAAAGAGCAGACAAATCCACGTCCCGTGGCGTTGAGCTGCCTGACGGAGTTGTCGTTTTGACCCTTTTCGGGAGGTGCCCGGCGGGACTGAAAACCCCCGCGCCGAACAGTCCCAAAACTAGGCCGACTCCATCCGGCACGTCAAGGATTAGTGTCGAAAGTTGAATCAAATACTAAATATGGTGGAAAATGCGATTTTCCAGCGGGATGGTGCATCGCCGGGATGGTTCGCATTGCGGGAAGTATCGGTGAGTCCTTGTGGATTCGGAAGCCGAAATCTCACCTCCTTGTGAGTTCCTCCAAGGTTTGTCGCGGGCCTCCAGAATCGCCTCTTGGGTATGCGCGTATTTTGCGGATTTCGGGTGGATCACGTGCGCGCGCGCGGTCTTTCTCCCCGTCATCCACATGGTGTGGAATTCGAGTCGAAGGGCCAAACCTGTGGACAGCCGCTGGCGTTCCGGCAATCGCTGAAAGTCCCCCGCGCGCAGTGGGCGCGGCTTGTGCCGCGCCGACTCGGCGCCTGCACAATCGCAGGGAGGTTCTGCCGCAAAGCGGGTGGCTGAACGCGCGAATCGCGGTCATGGTGCGGATGATTCCCTCGGACTCTTCATTCCCATGACAGCCGAAACCTATCGACGTGCGCCGGCACGAATAGCGCCCGCGGGGCTGGTTTTCCTCGGCATCATGACGCTGGGTGCCGGCATCAACTGGCCCGTTCAGAAGATATTGCTCGGCGAATGGCCGCCGTTATCGGCGCGGGGGCTGTCGGGATTGGCGGGAGCGTGTCTGCTTGCCGTGCTCGCAATCGCGACGCGCCAGAGTCTGCGCGTGCCGGAAGGCCAGTGGCTGCGAATCTGTATTTCGGCGTTCCTCAACATCACCTCCTGGGTGGTGATGATGGGATTCGCGCTCACAATTCTCCCTGCCAGCGAAGCTGCCATTCTCGCCTACACCATGCCGGTTTGGACGGCGGTGCTGGCATGGCCCGTACTCGGAGAACGGCTCACGCCATTGCGCGTCGTCGCCATGATCATGGCGTTCGCCGGGATAGTGGTTCTGATGGGCGGTAGCGGCGTCGAGGCCAGCGTCGCAAAATTGCCGGGCATCCTGCTGGCGCTGGCCACCGCCTTTACATATGCGCTCGGCACCATTTTTCTGAAGCGTTTTCCGATCGCGATGCCGCCGATGGCCTCCGCGTCCTGGCAACTGGGGGTCGGCTGCCTGCCCGTTGCGGTGATCGGCGTCGCGATCGAGCGGCCCGACATCGCTGCGCTGTCCATCGTCGGCTGGAGTTGTCTCGCCTACAACGCCATCGTGCAGCAATGTATCGGCTATGCCTGCTGGCTTGCAGCCTTGCAGCGCATGCCGGCCTCCGCAGCCGCCATCGGTACCATGTTCGTGCCGGTGATCGGCGTGTTGGTGTCCGCGTATGTCATCGGCGAACCTTTGGGCGCCGCGCAGATTGCCGCGCTCGTGCTGACGGTCGGTAGCGTCGCGCTGGCAGTGCGGTCGTGAGTGCGCCAGGGATGAGCCGCGCGGGCTCCAAAATCGATCCGACAGGTGTGCTGCTGTTGGTAGCAACCTCGATCGGCTGGGGTCTGAACTGGCCTGTCACCAAACATCTGCTGACGGAATTGCCGCCGCTCTCGGTGCGCGGCCTGTCGGGAATCGTTGGCGCGGCGTTGCTCGCGTTGCTGGCGCTCGCGTTCCGCCAATCGCTGAAGGTGCCCCGCGCGCAGTGGGCGCGGCTTGCGCTGCTGTCCGTTCTGAACGTGACGGCGTGGATGGCGCTGATGGGCCTGGCGCTGGTTTATCTCCCGGCAAGCGAAGCGGCCGTGATGGCCTATTCGATGCCGGTCTGGGCTTCGATGCTGGCCTGGCCGATTCTGGGCGAGCGAATTTCACTGCTGCGCGTGGTCGCCATGGCAATGGCTATTGCGGGCCTCGTGACGCTGATGGGCGGGGGAGGCATTACCGCCAGCTACGCGAAGCTGCCGGGGATTCTGCTCGCGCTGGGAGGAGCGTTCCTGTTTGCCCTGGGTACGGTGTTCGGCAAGCGTTGGCCGCTGACGCTGCCGCCTCTGACATCGGCGGTCTGGCAGATCCTGATCGGCTGCCTGCCGGTCGCCGTGGTTGGGCTCTTGATCGAGCAGCCGCACTTTATGAGCCTGACACCGCTGGGCTGGACGTTGTTCGGTTATTCGATCGTGGTCCAGTTTTGTGTCGCCTATGCCTGCTGGTTTGCCGCGCTCCAGCGCCTCCCGGCGTCGGTCGCCGCCATCGGCACGCTTCTCGTGCCGGTCATCGGCGTGTTGGCGTCCGCCGCAGCGCTCGGCGAACCGCTGGGCCCGGCGCAGATCGCGGCGCTGGGACTGACCATCGCCGGGGTGGTACTGGCGTCCCGCTCATGAGGCGACACCATCTCATTCAGCGCAAAACAGCCCCGTTATCAACGCATTAATCGGTTCTGTGGTCGAAAAGTAACAGTCCTTGGAACCCGCGCCTGCTAGGTTCCGCGCCATACGATGAGCGATCAACGCTCGCGGATGATCGGGGCTGGCGTGGTGTCGTTGCGGGTTAGAGGTGCCTTGGGTTTTCGCGGGCGGATGGTGCGCGCGGCTCGGTATCTTTTCGCGATTGTTGCTATCGGCGCATTCGCCAATGTGATGATGCCAAACGATGCGCGCGCGCAGTTCGCCTGCAATGGCGTTAGTCCGAGCGCCACGGATTTGACCTGTACGAATAGCGGCACCGAAACGAACGCCGTTTCGACGACGTCGACAATTTCCGGGGCACAGGCGGTCACCGTCAATTCGGGTCTGGTGCAAGGTAACGTCGAAACCTTGGCCGACGGCGGAGGCAACGCCACTTCACATAACAGCAACTCGATTGAAGGGTCTCTCTTCACGCAGACAAGCAACGGGGCGCTGGGTTTTGGGGGCGGTAACGCGGCTACGTACAACTCCGGAATTGTCGATGCCATCGCGACTGTAACTCAAGATGGTGGTAACGCCCTGACGGTCAATTCTGGCCGCGTTCTTGATCTGGCAGGCGTCTATCCGAGTTTCTCGGCAGCACTTGCAACAGTGGCTGCATTCGGCGGTGACGCCACGACGATCAATTCCGGTTTTGTCGCCGGTGACATCTTTACAGCCTCCGCGCTCGTCACCGGTAACGGGAGCGCGCTTACAGTCAATTCGGGTTGGGTAAGCGGCGCTATCCAGACTATCGCTGCCGTCAATGGCAATTCAACAAACATCAATTCCGGGTCTGTGTTCGGAGGGATGGTAGGAGTCGTTGCCGGCGACGGAAATGCGGCGGCAATAAATTTTGGATACATCGGTGGCCCGGTAGCTTCTCAGGTCGGCGGCATCGGAAACGCATCGCTTGTTAATTACGGCACCATCGATAGTGGCAGTTTCGGTTCTGTCCTTGTTCAGACGTCGTCTGGAACAGCCTCTGTTTTCAACGCTGGAAGAATCGTTGGAACAGTTGGTGTCTCTGTGTTTGACACGGGCCATGCGGTCATTACGAACGCTGGACTGATAGACGGAAGTGCTTCCGGGTCGGCTATTCTTATGGATACCGATCCATCCAATCCGGCGGCCCGCAGCACGCTCAACATTCTTCCAGGTTCGAGGATCATCGGCACGGTCGCGCTCGCGGGGGATGCGAGTATTCCTGGTTCTGGAACAACCGTGAACATCTTAAGCGGCCATGATATCTCGTCAGTTCTGACATTTGGTGACGACTGTGGATGCGGCACCCAGGGTGGCCTCATCGACACTGGCTCGATCGTCAATGTCACCGGTGGTGCACCTTACGTCATCAACGGCAATATGGTGGCCGTCCTCGATCCGACGTCTTTCGCGGCTGCGGATCGCAACGTGGTGGACGTGACACGCACGATCACGTCTCTGGTCACGAGCCGCCTCACCAATCCGGCGCCGATCGGCGGCAACGGATCGGCGGCGATCGGTTTCGCGCCGTCCGGCAACGTTGCACGCGACATGGCCAACGATGCCTTCTCGGGCATTCCTGCGCTGGCCTATGCGAGCAACGATCGCGTGCTCTTGAGTAATCCGAGCTTCACGGCAGCAGACGGCACAAGCATCTGGGCGCAGGGTTTCGGCGGCCAGCGCATTCAGCAGGCCGATGCGCCGACGTTGCGCTCGGTGAGTAATTTCTATGGCGGCGTGCTCGGCATCGACAAGACGGTGCAGCCCGGCCTTCGCGTCGGCGGCTTCATTGGCGGCGGCGCGATCAAATCGACCATCGATCTGAATTCCGGCGACACCTCAAGCGACATTGGGTTCGGCGGTCTCTACGGCCGCTACGCAATGGGGCGCGCCTTCCTGGATTTCTCATTGCTCGGCGGTTACAGCAGCAACGATGTGAAGCG
>JAUSAX010000045.1 GCA_030652315.1 Afipia sp.
CACCAACATCCGCACCACCTCGAAGGACGAAGCGGTGCGCCTGACGCCGCCGATCCGCATGACGCTTGAAAAGGCGCTGGCCTATATCGAGGACGACGAACTGGTCGAAATCACGCCGAAGTCGATCCGCCTGCGCAAGCGGCATCTCGATGCCAACGAGCGCAAGCGCGCCGAAAAGAGCAAGGTCGCGCTGGTCGGGTAAACACGAGCCGCCTTCCGTTTCGACTAATTAAACGACGTCATGGCCGGGCTTGTCCCGGCCATCCACGTTTTGGCGAACCCTCCGCCGGAAGAGGACGCCCGTCTTGCACCTGGCATTGCCGTCTTATAGTTCGAGGTGAGGGAAAGACGTGGATGGCCGGGACAAGCCCGGCCATGACGATCTTCCATTCGGATCAATTCCCATGACCCTCCCCTCCGAAGTGGATGTCGCGATCATCGGCGCCGGCGCGGCCGGTCTTGCCGCCGCGCGCACGCTTGAAAACGCAAAGCTCTCCGTTCTCATTCTCGAAGCGCGCGACCGCATCGGCGGACGCGGTCACACCCTCATCCTGCCCAATGACGTCGTGTTCGACGTCGGCTGTGAATGGCTGCATTCGGCAGACCGGAATTCCTTCGTGCCGATTGCGCGCGATCTCGGGTTAGAGATCAACGACACCCGCCCGCGCTGGCGCGAGCAAAGCCTCAACATCGGTTTCCCGCCGGAGCAGCGCGACGCGTTCCTGATCGCGATGGATGCGTTCGACACACGCGTTACGGAAGCCGCGGAGTTGCCGGACGACACGCCCGCACGGCGATGGCTTGAGCCCGGCAACAGCTGGAATGCGGCGATCGAAACCATCAGCACCTACATCAACGGCGTCGAACTGGATCGTGTGTCGGCCTGGGACATGGACGCCTATGAAGACACCGGCGTGAACTGGCGCATGCGGCGCGGTTACGGCGCGTTGATCGCCGCCTATGGCGCGCCATGTCCGGTGGCGCTCAACACCAAGGTCACGCTGATCGATCATTCCGGCGCACGCATCCGGATCGAGACCTCGCGCGGCACACTCACCGCGCGCCAGGTCATCGTCACCGCGCCGACCAACCTGATCGCCAACCAATCGATCCGTTTTCATCCCCCATTGCCGGACAAGGTCGCCGCCGCCGCCGGGTTGCCGCTCGGGCTCGCGGACAAGGTGATGCTGGCGCTGGACGAGCCGGAGTCGCTGCCGAGCGACGGGCATTTTTACGGCACGACCGATCGCATCGGCACCGGCAGCTATCACCTGCGCCCGATGGGCCAGCCGTGCATTGCGGGATTTTTCGGCGGCACCTTCGCGCGCGAACTTGAGGACGCCGGCGAAGGCGCGCTGGCGGCGCAGAGCATCGACGAACTGGTGGCGCTGCTCGGCTCGGATTATCGCAGGAAGCTCAAGCCCATCGGCGAATCGCGCTGGGCGCACGATCCGTTCGCGCTGGGATCGTATTCGCACGCGCTGCCCGGCCACGCCGATGATCGCGAAATTCTTGCAGCACCGGTCAATGACCGGTTGTTCTTTGCCGGCGAGGCGACCTCGCCAAACTTTTTCTCGACCGCACATGGCGCACAGGAGACGGGTGTGCGGGCGGCGGGGGAAGTGGTGGGCGGAGCGCTCCGTCAGTCGACGTGAAATGCTTCCTTTAGTATTTTTATTAGTTGCAGCCCGGACTCTCGGCTCAGTTGAAGAGTCTGACTTTTCTTTCCTGGAATTTCCCTTGAATCGCGACCGAAGCTATCGATCTGAACAAAACTTCGACCATCCTTTTCAAAGATCGCGTACTTGGCATCAATTGCGTCATGAACAGAGTTGCGCTCCATCTGACTCCGCTCAAATCTTCGAACTAGCGCCATCCCCAACCTCCAATTATTGATCTAACAATCATTTTTTCTTAGCGACGCCCTGCGCGACCGGCGCCTGCACATTCAATCCCGACACATTGGCGATGATCGACTCGAACATCGTCGCCTCCCCCGCTTCCGCGAGCCAGTGCCCCTCGTTGCCGAACGCGGGCAGCACGCGGAAATCGACATTGTCGTCGCCGGCCTCAACGAATGCGTCGGCCATGCGCTTTGAGAACTCCGGCGGAAAATACGAATCGTTCTCCGCCACCAGCCACGTCACCGGCACGCGCGCGTCCTCGCCGAATTCGGTCGCCGCTGCGATGAGCTTGTCCGGCGCGCAGATGTTGCCGGCGCGATCGTCGGCGCGGCCGCCGCGACCGGGCGCAAAGACCACGACCGCAGAAATATCTTTCGGGCTGCGATCGGTGAGCGCCAGCGCACCCCATCCGCCCGCCGAGTGTCCGACGATGACCGATGCATCCTTGCGCACGAACGGCTGCGTGCGCAGGAACGTCAGCGCCGTGGTGATCGCCTCTGCCGTGCTTCGCGCCGACATCGCATATTCAGCGGCCTCACAGCCTTCCTGATCTTCAAGGTAAGGCCCGCCCGTTTTGCCGTGACCGAGCCGTTGCGGCACCAGCACCACGAAACCGCGCGACACCAGCACGGAGGCCAAAGCAGCGTATTCCGGCTGCGGCATCTGCGCCCGCGCCAAGCGGTTCTGCGTCGAGGCATGCGCAATCACGGCGAGGCGGAACGGGCCCTTGCCCGGCGGGCGAAACAGAACCGCTCGCGAAGGCGTGATCTGGTCCTGCGTCGGCACCAGCCAGTCCTGCCGCCGATTCGGCGATCCCTCATGGCCCTGCGGGCCGAACCGATTCTCGCCCCAAACGGGTGTCTGCGACCAAAGACCAACCGCAAGAAGCAGCGCGGCCACCTTGAACAATGCGTTTTTTGTCATCTGCGGCGATCATTGCCTGCCGCTCGCGGCCAAGCCAAGCACTATACCGCTCGCCCCTGTCCTCTTTCGGCACAGGCCGCCCTTCACGTGATGCAAAAAGCCCACATATTAACCGATAATTAACGATGGACCTTGAAGGCGGGGCTGCGAGTTGCTTTGATTGCACCATGAGCACGATCCTTATCGAAGTCCGGCCAGCCAAGGCCTCCGATGCGTCAGCAGTTGCTGCAACGCATGACGAAGCTTGGCGCGCGGCCTACCAGGGAATCATCCCGGGCGCCGAACTCGAAAAGCTGATCAACCGCCGCGGCCCGCAGTGGTGGGATTCCGCGATCCGAAAAGGCAGCCGCGTCAGCGTCTTGTGCTTCGGCGACAAGGTCGCCGGCTATGCCAATTACGGCCGTAACCGCGCCCGCAGCCTGCATTTCGAAGGCGAGATCTACGAGCTTTACCTGCGTCCGGAGTTTCAGGGCCTCGGCTTCGGCCGCCGCCTGTTCACCGCCGCCAAGCGCGACCTGATCCAGAGCGGGCTGAAGAGCATGGTGATCTGGGCGCTTTCGGACAACGAGCCTGCGGTCGAATTCTACCGCACCCTCGGCGGCCGGATGGTCGCGCGTTCCTCGGAGCGATTTGGCGGCAAGTCGCTCGACAAGGTCGCCTTCGCCTGGACGGCCTGATACTGACATCCTTCGCGACTTCCAAACTCCAGCCGCGGCCCCGATCGGCCGTGTGCACAGACCCAAGGCCCTGTCATGCGTATCGACGCTATCTCGCTCGGAAAAAATCCGCCCCATGAAGTGAACGTCATCATCGAAGTGCCGGTCGGCGGCGAGCCGATCAAGTACGAGATGGACAAGGAGGCCGGCACGCTGGTGGTCGACCGCTTCCTCTACACGGCGATGCGCTATCCGGGGAATTACGGCTTCATTCCGCACACGCTCTCCGACGACGGCGATCCGTGCGACGTGCTGGTCGCCAACACCCGCGCCATCGTGCCCGGTGCCGTGATCGCCGTGCGTCCGGTCGGCGTGCTGCTCATGGAAGACGAAGCCGGCGGCGACGAGAAGATCATCGCGGTGCCGACGTCGAAGCTGACGCAGCGCTACGACAAGGTGCACAACTACAGCGATCTGCCCGAGATCACGCTGCAGCAGATCCAGCACTTCTTCGAGCATTACAAGGATCTCGAACCCAACAAATGGGTGAAGGTGCTGCGCTGGGGCAATGCGGAGGATGCGCGCAAGCTGATCCTCGAAGGCATCGAGCGCGCCAAGAAAAAATAGGTATCGGCCGGGAGAATGTTAGCTCGTCATTGCGAGCGAAGCGAAGCAATCCAGAAGCTTGAAAACGAAGGCTGGATTGCTTCGTCGCAAGGGCTCCTCGCAATGACGATGGCCAACGACAGGAGCAAGGCTTCAGCTACGTCATAGCAGGACACGCGATGCGCCGCGCAATCAGAATTCTCCGCAACCTCGTCCTGCTCCTGATCGCGGCGATCGTCATTCTCGCCGGTGTGCTCGGCGTCAATGCGCTGATGCGCACATCCCGCCAGATCGACGTCGCGGCCGCGCCGCGCGTCGGCGTCGATACCGACGCGGCATCGAAGCGGCTCGCGGAAGCCATCCGTTTTCGGACGATTTCCAATTTTCTCGATCCCGAACAGAACGCCGATGCCTTCCGCGGCATGCAGGCCTTCATGCAGGCAAGCTATCCGGCTTTCCATGCCGCGACCAAACGCGAGGTCGTCGGCAACCTCGGCCTGCTCTATGCGTGGGAAGGCTCCGATCCGACGGCCGCGCCGATTGCGCTGCTGGCGCATCAGGACGTGGTGCCGATCGCGCCCGGGACGGAAGGCAACTGGCAGGTGCCGCCGTTCGATGGCGTGGTCCGCGGCGGCTTCATCTGGGGTCGCGGCTCGTGGGACGACAAGGGCAACCTGTTCGCGATTCTCGAGGCCGCCGAGCAGCTCATCAAGGAAGGGTTCCGGCCGAAGCGCACGATCTATTTTGCGTTCGGACAGGACGAGGAGGTTTCGGGCCAGCGCGGCGCGAAACAGATCGCGGCGCTGTTTTCGTCGCGCGGCATCAAGCTCGATTTCGTGCTCGACGAAGGACTGCTGATCACCGACGGCATCATGAAAGGCATCGACAAGCCGATCGCGCTGATCGGCGTCGCCGAAAAGGGCTATGTCACGCTGACGCTGAATCTGGCGGCGACGCCAGGCCATTCGTCGATGCCGCCGCGCCAGTCCGCCATTGGGATGATGAGCGCGGCGCTGGCGCGTCTCGAGGATCAGCGGTTTCCGGCGGAAATCCGCGGCACCGTGCGCGAGATGTTCGACACGCTCGCGCCCGAGATGAACCTGCCCAACCGCCTCGTGCTGTCGAACCTGTGGTTGCTCAAGCCGGTGCTGCAGCGTGAGCTCGAAAAGGGCGCGACCACCGACGCCATGATCCGCACCACCACGGCGCTGACGATCTTCAATGCCGGCAATCAGGACAACGTGCTGCCGGGCAAGGTCGACGCCACGGTGAATTTCCGGCTGCTGCCCGGCGAGACCGAAACCAGCATCATCGATCACGTCAAGCGCGCCGCCGCCAACGACAGGATCGCGGTCGCGCCGCGCACCGGCAACACCGCGCCGCCGCCCGTCACCTCGACGGCGAGCCCGTCCTATCTCGCGCTGAACCGCACCATTCGCGAGATTTTTCCGGACGTCGTCGTGGCGCCCGGCCTGATGGTCGCCGCCACCGATTCGCGGCACTTCGCCGGCGTCACCGACAACATCTTCCGCTTCTCGCCGGTGCGCGCCAATGCCGAAGATCTCACGCGCTTTCACGGCACCAACGAGCGCCTCGGCGTGGAGAACTACGCCGACATGATCCGGTTCTATCGGCGGCTGGTTCAGAACACCGCGAGCCCATAATCTCTGCGTCGTCCCGGCGACATTGATGAACAAACACCGCGGTGACATTTTCGTGAATGAACGGCATCGCGTTGACGCCCTAGGAAACGCGGGTAAGCTCACCCGGATACCGCATAGAGTTGCTTCGCATTATTGGTTTCCCAATCGGCCGGGGAGATTGCCGTGAAGAATAGCCTGCGAGCGATTGTAGCTGCCGCCGTCATTACCGGTCTGGGTGCTGCGCCGGTTTTTGCGCTCAACGCGCAAAGCGGAATGCCGCGTGAGCCCGTATCGAAAGCCGGCAAATGCGCCAAGGCGAACCATGGCGTCCATATCCCATATCGTGGCTGGCGCACCAAGGATCGCCTCGGGTGGCGCATCTGCATGTGGTCGTGATCGCTCCCGGCACGCCGAACTGAAGGCAGCCCGTTATACGCCGGGCGCTGCAATTCCCCTGATCGCGCAGGCTGCGCGTAGCGTGTTGACCAGCAGGCACGCCACCGTCATCTGACCGACACCGCCGGGCACCGGCGTGATCGCACCGGCCACACTGAGCGCTTCCTGATAAGCGACGTCGCCGACCAGTTTGTTTTTGCCGTCCGCCCCCGGAATACGATTGATGCCGACATCGATCACGGTCGCGCCCGGCTTGATCCAGCTGGCCTTGACCATTTCAGGCTTGCCGACAGCGGCGAGCAGCAGATCGGCTTTCTTGCAGATGTCCGCGAGATCACGCGTGCGCGAATGCGCGATGGTCACCGTGGCATTTTCATTGAGCAGCAATTGCACCAGCGGGCGGCCGACCAGATTCGAGCGTCCGATGATGACCGCGTTCATGCCTTCCAGCGACGTGTGAACCGTCTTGGCGAGAATGATGCAGCCGAGCGGCGTGCACGGCGTCAGCGCGGGCAAACCGTTGGCGAGCCGGCCGGCATTGATCGGGTGCAGGCCATCGACATCCTTCGCCGGATCAATCGCATTGATGACGGTCTGCGTGTCGAGGCCCTTGGGCAACGGAAGCTGCACCAGAATGCCGTGCACGCTGGCATCGGCATTGAGCTTGCCTATCAGCGCCAACAGGTCGGCCTGCGGTGTATCCGCAGCGAGCTTGTGCTCGAACGACGCCATGCCGGCGGCATCGGTCTGCTTCGCTTTATTGCGGACGTAGACTTCTGAGGCGGGATCGTTGCCGACCAGAACCACGGCGAGGCCCGGGGTGAGGCCGTGATCGCGCTTCACGCGCGCCACTTCATCCGCGACACGCGCGCGCAGATCGGCGGCAATGATTTTTCCATCGATGATCTTGGCAGGCATCAAGTATCTTTCGTCTTGGTCAGGGCTTGCAGGGCGTCGCCCAGTTTTTTCGGATCGCCGTCCACGGCCACCTGCTTGAGCCGCGAGGTGACGCCGGACAGAACCCGCACATGACTTTTCGGCACATGAAGCGCCTTGGCGAGCAGTTCGGTCACCGCGCGATTGGCTTCGCCGCCCTCGGCGATGGCGCGGACCCGGACTTTCACGACGCTGCGGCCGTTGGCCAGGGTTTCGATGCCGTCGATCGCGTCAAGTCCGCCGCGCGGGGTGACGCGCAATGCAACGCTGATGCCTTGAACGGAAAAGCGCCAAGGAAGACTCAAGGACAGCTCATGCGAGTCAAGGAACGGGGCGGCCTCGCGGTCAGATCACGTTCGGATAGATGTAGTAGGCAATCACGCGCTGGATGAACATGATGACGAGGATGACGATGATCGGCGAAATATCGAGGCCGCCGAAATTCGGCATGATGTTCCGGATCGGCCGCAGCACCGGCTCGGTGATCTTGTAGAGGAACTCGGCCACCGACGCGACGAACCCGTTGCGGGTGTTCACCACGTTGAAGGCGATCAGCCAGGACAGGATCGCCGAGGCGATCAGCAGCCAGACGTACAGATCCAGGACGATGTTGATGATGTCGAGAATGGCGCGCATAGGGTGCTGGCTCGCTTCCGTGGACTGCCGCCTCAATACCGGTTCGCGGCGGCGCAAACAAGGGAGGTTCCGGGTCCAAAAGCGCCGAAAACATTGATTTTTGGCGTTCTTGACTTGGCCATGATCGGGATTGTAAATGGCCGCTCTTGTCCGCCGTCGCCGTTTGGCCGGCCGATCAAGGGGCCATAGCTCAGCTGGGAGAGCGCGTCGTTCGCAATGACGAGGTCGGCGGTTCGATCCCGCCTGGCTCCACCAATACTTCCCTTCACAACACCGGCATCCACCCCGCATGTCATTCCGGACAGACCGCGAAGCGGGATGATCCGGAATCCCGCAGAGTTCAGAGAACCAATCGCGAGATTCCGGGTTCGCGCTTCGCGCGCCCCGGAATGACGATCGAAAACGCCCCGGCATGGATGGCCGGGACGACGCCCGGCCATGACGATGCTACTATCGGGACCAGAAAGCCGCACACATCCGAGCGCGCACTGCAGTCGCGGCGAGGGGCCGACCATGCCGACCGAAAAGTTTCAGTTTCCCGGTTCAGACGGACAGTTGCTGGCAGCCTCGCTGGACCTGCCGGACGGCGCACCCTCTGCCTTCGCGCTGCTGGCGCATTGCTTCACCTGCGGCAAGGACGTGCTGGCGGCCAAGCGGATCGCGGAGGGGCTGGCAAAGCATGGCATCGCCACGCTCCGGTTCGATTTCACCGGCATCGGCGCCAGCGAAGGCGAATTCGCCAATACGACGTTTTCATCGAACATCGCCGATCTGGTGCTGGCGGCGGATCATCTGCGCAAGACAAAGCGCGCGCCGTCCATCCTGATCGGGCACAGCCTCGGCGGCGCGGCCATTCTCGCCGCGGCATCGCTGATTCCGGAAGCGAAGTGCGTCGCCACCGTCGCCGCGCCTTCGGACCCGTCGCACGTCACGCATCTGTTCAAGGACCAGATTCCCGCGATCCGCGAACAGGGCGAGGTCGAGGTGTCGCTGGCGGGCCGGCCGTTCCGCATCAAGCGCGAATTCCTCGACGACATTGCCGAACACAGGCTGACCGACACCGTCGCCAAACTTCACAAGCCGTTGCTGATCTTCCATTCGCCCACCGATGACTATGTCGGCATCGACAACGCGACCCGCCTTTTCGTCGCCGCCAAACATCCCAAGAGTTTCATCTCGCTGACCGGCGCAGACCATCTGCTGACGCAGAAGCGCGATGCGGTCTATGTCGCTGACATGATTGCGGCCTGGGCAATGCGTTTTCTCGATGCGACGCCAGCAGCGGATGTTGCTGCCGCAAATCCTCCCGCAGGCGTCGTCGTGGTCAATGAGACCGGCGCAAGCAAGCTTCAAAATATGATTGCCGCCGGCAAGCACCGGATCGTTGCCGATGAACCGCTCGAAGTGGGTGGCAAGGATAGCGGTCCCGGGCCTTACGATTTCCTGCTCGGGGCGCTTGGCGCCTGCACCTCGATGACGATGCGGCTTTATGCCGAGCGAAAATCGATTCCACTGGTGCGCACCACCGTGTCGCTGAAGCACAGCCGCGTCCACGCCAAGGATTGCGAGGACTGTGAAACCAAGGAAGGCATGATCAGCCGGATCGAGCGAACAATCGCAATGGAAGGCGATCTCGACGCCGAACAGCGCGCGAAGTTGATGGAAATCGCCGACAAGTGCCCGGTTCACCGTACGCTGACGTCGGAGATCGCCATCGTGACCCGGGCGACGGAATAGTCGCGATCTCTATGGGTCGTCCCGGCGAAGGCCGGGACCCATAACCACCGGCTGCGCAGTCAGGCAAGGTGGTTGAAGCCCCTTTGCGATACCAAGCTGACAGGGATGATGGGTCCCGGCCTTCGCCGGGACGACGCCGAGTATTGGATGACTTCGAACTTTGGATTGAGAAACGCTATTCCGCCGCGAGCGATGCGATCGGTGCGGGCGGCGGACGATGCAGCCATCCATCCAGAAACGCCGTCAGCCAGGCACGCTCCGCAAGGTCATGGACCATGCGGCCGGTGAAATGCTCGGCACGGGTACGCGCGCCCGGAAGCGACATGCGCTCGTGCCCGCGCGTGGTCCAGCGGTGCAGCATCGCGTGGGTCACATCGGGATGAAACTGGATGCCGAAGCAGCGCCCGGTGCGGAACGCCTGCACCGGAAAATCGTCGCCCTCGGCCAGTTGCTCGGTGCCTGCGGGAAGCTCAAAGCCCTCGCGGTGCCATTGATAGACATGATCGGGCCAGTGCGAGCAGATCTTCCGGCCGGCCTCGGTCGGGCGGATCGGATAGTAACCGACTTCGGCGCGGCCTTCGGGATGCGGCGCGACCTTCGCCCCGAGATGCTTGGCGAGCATTTGCGCGCCGAGGCAGATTCCGAGATAGGGCCGCTGTTCCTTCAGGGGCACCGCGAGCCAGTCTATCTCGCGGCGGATGAAATCCTCGTTGTCGTTGGCGCTCATCGGCCCGCCGAAGGTGATCGCTCCGGCATAGTGGTCGAGGGTTTCAGGTAGCGGATCGCCGAACACCGGGCGGCGGACGTCGAGGGGATGGCCCATGGCGCGCAGCGCGTTGCCGACCCGGCCGGGCGTGGACATCGGACCGTGCAGAATGATCAGCACCGGAAGCGCGGTGAAACGGCCGCATGTGGTCAGGCCAAACGTCGTCAGGCCAAGGCTCTTGGGGCCGAGATTTATTGGTCGATCACCATCAGGCCGCAGCATCGGTGCGTCTTCTTCAGTCCTCGCGGAGAACAAGCTTCTCCATTGAACGCCTAAATTGAAAATATTGTGTTGCCGCGATGCCGTCGAGCCGGGATTTGCGCGGACGTGCTCTGCGTGGGCAAATGCAGGCGTTCACTGGACGCCGTCACCCTGAGGTGCCGTAGCGAAGCGGAGGCCTCGAAGGGCGACGGCAATGTTCCGGTCGGTCATCCTTCGAGGCTCGCAAGAGATCGCACCTCAGGATGACGCTCCTGAAACAGCATACGTCGGGGCCCTGCCGCTAGCGCTTCTGCTGCACCCGCGCGACCGACGCCAGCACGAGGCTGCGCGGGGCAAAGCGAAGCATGAACGGGATCATCCGCACGCCCACGCCGGGCAGCACCAGCCGCTTGTTCGACATCAGCCCGCGATAGCCGGCCCGTGCCACGGCGGCGGCCGACAGGTTCAGCACCGCGGAATCGAGGCCCGGCTTGAAGCCCGCCACGCCCTGAAACTCGGTCGGGACGGTACCCGGACACAAGGCCGTGACCCGCACGCCTTTCGGCCCCAGTTCGCCCCGCATCGCTTCGGTGAACGACAGCACGTAAGCCTTGGTGGCGTAATAGACCGCCATCCGGGGGCCGGGCAGGAACGACGCAATCGAGGCGACGTTGAGGATGCCGCCGCGATGGCGCACCAGGCTGTCGGCGAAGCGCAGCGTGAGATCGGTCAGCACGCAAACATTCAGATCGACCATCGCCAGCTGCTGCGCGCGGTCGAGTTCGACGGCTTCGCCGAACAGGCCATAACCCGCATTGTTGACGACGGTATCGACCTCAACGTCCATCGCTTTCAGCGATGCCTCGATCTGATCGCAGGCACCGGGCGCGCTGAGATCGCAAACAAGAACCGCCGGGCGCGGATGCCCTGCGGCGGCTATCTCGTCGGCAAGCTGTTTGAGGCGATCCTCACGGCGGGCGACCAGCACCGTGCTGGCGCCGTTCAGCGCGAAAATGCGCGCCAGCTCGGCGCCGATGCCCGACGAGGCGCCCGTGATCAGCGTGACACGTTTGGTCATGGATGCATTCGGTTGTCTTGGGTCTGACGAAAACGAAGCGGCGAAAAATAAGAAGAAAAATGACGTGCTATGACGCTGTGTCCGGCGTCAGCCGGCTGTCGGCGACACGGTGCTTGATATTGAGACGATCGCGGGAGGAAATGCCGAGCAGGTCCGCGGCGCGCCAGACGACATTGTCCTCGAATTCAGAAACGTGGCCGTCGGCAAACACCAGCTCCCACATCATCTCGATGATGCGAAGCCGGCCTTCCTCGTTGACCGAGCGCATGATCACGCTGGTGAAGCGATAGAGGTCCACCGCCTCGCCCTCGACCAGCGTCGCGTCCGCAATCAATTTTGCGGCCGTTCCAGGGTCGAGATCGAAACGATATTCGAGCAGCGCGTGCAGTTTGCGCTTCTCGGCCTCGGTCGGCTCGCCGTCGAGTGAAATCACATGGATGAGAAGTGCGGCGGCCGCCAGCCGGTAGTCACCATCGGCGAAGGTGCGCGTTTCTGATCCTGCGGGGGAAACAACGTCAGCGATGAAGTGGCGTAATCTATCGAGCATCAATCTCTGCAATCGAAAACGGGACTTGGTCGAAGGCGTGATTGCCGAGAGGTCGATACGGTTCTCGGTCACGCCCAAACAAAAGTCTAAGGCACAAGATCGTCAGGTTCTATGGCCTGAAAATGAAACTCTGGCAATCTCGCGCCCGGTTCCGGACCCCCTTCAACCCTGCCGTGCGTCCAGAAGCCGTCGCTGGTGCAACGGCCCCTCTGGGCCCAATCCCGTCATGGAATCTCGTAAATCACCACCCGGTCCGAAATTCCGCGCAGTTCGACGCTCTTTTCCGCAGGCTTCAGCCCGGCCTTGTCCAGCAGCGCCATGACCGCGGGCGATTTGACCACCGGCCCGGTGGCGTTGATTGCCCGCTCCGTGACCTGCCCCTGCACCCGCGCCGCGATATTCACGGTCTGGCCGAAATAGTCCTGCCGGTCGTTCAGCATCACCGCCAGACAGGCGCCTTCATGGATTCCGATCTTGACCAGCAGGTCCTTTGTCCCGCGCTGGTCGTTGAGGGCGTCCATCGCCTCACGCATCCGCAGACCAGCAGCCACCGCCTGTTCGGGACGAACGAACGTCGCCATCACCGCATCGCCGATGGTCTTCACCACCGCGCCTGCTTCCGACGCAATGATTTCCAGCAGCGCCCGGAAGTGCGCGCGAACCAGATCGAACGCCGCGAGATCGCCGACGCGCTCATAGAGCGCCGTCGAACCTTTGAGGTCGGTGAACAGAAACGTCAGTGATGTGATCTTGAGACGCTGATCGACGTTGAGGTTGTCGGCTTTGTAGACGTCGCGGAAGGTCTGGTTCGCCAGAATCCGCTTTGCGGTGACGATCGGCTTGCGCTTGCCGAGCAGATCGTGAAGCGCATCGCCCGCGATCCACACCGACGGCAGCACACGATTTTTGGACTGGTTCTCCAGCGCCAGCCGCAGCGGCCCGGGACGCATCTCGATCGTATCGGTCGGGGAATGCACACCGTCGAACACCAGCGACGCATTCTGTTTGTCTTTCGTCGGCTCGCCCTTGACGTCGATAAACAGCGCGGAGTGCGTGACCGGCTCGAACACGATCACGAACTGCGCCGGCAATTGCAGCGACACCACGACTTTCTCGCCGGCCGCCAGCTCGACCGCTTCCAGCGTCGCTTCATTCACGAGCCGGGAGAACGAGTCCTCGTTGATATCGATTCCCGAACTCCAGAAGATCTGCCGCCAGTAATCCCAGCTCGGCAGCGTATGAGGATCGTGCGCCGCGATCCGGCGCACCCGCGGGCTGACGGTGAAAGCGACTTCAACCTGATCATCGATGGAGGCCTGATATCCTGCGGCACAGAGGCCGCAATGATAATCCTCGGGCTGCAGCTGCTTCAGGGTGTCATGCGCGCCGAGCACGCCGCTGCATCCGGGGCACAAAACGTTCCAGGTGAGATCGAAAATGCCAAGCCGCGAGGCGTGCAGAAATCCCGAGATCACCTTCTCTTCGCCGAGCCCCGTTCTGGCGGCGAATTCGATCAGGTTGATCCGGTTGAGTTCATGATCGGCGCCGGTTTCGACCAGTGTCTGGATCGCGTCCGCGACTTTCGGATCGGCCGTCTGTTTCAGCACCGAGTACAGGGAATTGAAATCGCTCATGCCGACAGCTTACGGCAGAACGAACAGGTATCCAAGTAACGCATGCGACGGATCGGCCGGCGCAAAGCTCCGGCCGATCACGTTTTCGCGTCAGTTCCCGTACAGATAGTTCGGCAGCCACAACGTCATGCCGGGCCACATGTACATCAGGACCATGCAGATGATCACGATCAGCATGTAGGGCATCATGCCCGCGAAAATCTGATTGAGCGTGACGTGCTTGGGCGCAACGCCCTTCAGATAATATGCGGACATCGCCACCGGCGGCGACAGGAACGCGGCCTGAAGGTTCACGAACACCAGTACGCCCCACAGGATCGGATCGATGCCGAAGTGTTTCAGCATCGGCAGGAAGATCGGCACGAAGATCACGATAATCTCGGTCCATTCCAGCGGCCAGCCGAGGATGAAGATGATCACCTGCGACAGGATCATGAACTGAACCGGCGTCAGGTTGAGCGACAGCACCCAGCTTTCCAGCAGCGCCTGTCCACCGAGAATCGCGAACACCGCCGAGAACAGCGCCGAACCCACGAACAGCCAGCACACCATCGAGGTGGTTTTCGCGGTGAGAAACACCGCTTCCTTGGTGCGCTTCCAGTCGAGGGTCCGCGCCTGGAACGCGAGCAGGAATGCACCCGCCGCACCGACCGCCGCGGATTCCGTCGCGGTCGTGATGCCGAGCAGAATCACGGCCAGCACCACCACCGTCAGGATGCCGAGCGGCATCACCGACGAAATCAGCAGCCGCAACACCTCGAACTGCTCCGCGCCCATGGTCCAGTAGTAGTAGAACAGGATCAGCCCGAAGATCGCGCAGGTGAATGCGAAGTACGTATAGAACTGCGGCGGCGGCCCCGCTTCCGCCGGTGCTGCCGTGCCCTGGCCGCGCAACTCGGCGCTGCCCATTTCCTGCAGGGTTTCCGGCTCGCTTTTCTGCTCGTCCGAGGACGCGCCGCCGAGCTCCTGCAGTTTTTCTTCCGCAGGCTCTGCCGTAGACGATTGTGACGGCGCGCCAAGCTGCTGGCTGATGGCGGCCGAAGACGCTGGCGCATCGGGCTGCTGATGGATCACAATGTACCACCATGCACCCCACAGGGTTGCCAGCGTCATCACCAGCGGCACCAGCGCGAAACCGAGATTTTTCAGCAGCAACCCGTAACTGACGCGAACGTCCTCCGCGGTGATCTTGAGCGCCTTTCCGGGCGCGAGTGCAGCGGCCAGCAGCGCCGGCAGCATCTTGTCCGAGTAGGATTTTTGCAGTTCACTCACCCACGGCCGCACCGGCACGCGCGTTTCGCTCTCGGGCAATTTCGGCGCGATCTTCGGATTCAGCAGCGCCCAGCCGATGATGTAGATCAGATACAGCAGCGCCAGGAAGAAGCCGGGAAACATCGTCGCGGCGTAAAGCTTCACCACCGACTGACCGGCGACGGCTGCGTAGACGATGATCATCACCGATGGCGGGATCAAAATGCCGAGCGTTCCGCCGGCGGTGATGACGCCAGCCGCGAGCTTCACGTCATAACCGGCCTTCAGCATCGGATTGAAGGCGATGACGCCCATCAGCACAACGACCGCGCCGACCAGACCCGAGGCGATGCCCCAGAAGGTGCAGACGATCAGCGTCGCCACCGCGAGCGACGCGGGAACGCGCCGGAACGCGAGCTGGATCGAGTAGAACATCTTGTCGACCAGCGCGCCGCGCTCCATGACGTAACCCATGAGCACGAACAGCGGAATGGATATCAGGACGTCGTTGGTCATCGCGCCGTAGGTGCGCTGGACCATCAGATCGAAGATGTGGTTGTCGGCCCACGATTCGCCCGCCCGGTGATAGGCGAACAGACCGAAGAACATGCCGAGGCCCATCAGCGTGAACGCCGTGGGAAAGCCCATGATGATGACGACCACGATCAGGCCGAGCATCAACAGACCGAGTGCGGGATCGCTCATTTCAACACGTCTCCGCCCAGGCCGCGCTGACGCGCGCTTTCCTCGATACTCTGTGCTTGTTCGATCGCAAGCTTGCGCGCGTCATCGTCGACATACTCGCTCTGCGCAAGCTGCTCCTCGACGACGTCGATTTCGGAAACGTCCTTCAGGCGCTCCGGCCAAGCGCCGGTTTTCAGGCAAATGACGCAGCGCGCGATTTCGGCAGCGCCTTGCAACAGCAGCAGCGCGCCGGCCAGCGGAATCATGAACTTGAATTGCCAGACCGGCGGGCCATCAGCGGTGACGTTGGAGTGCTCGTTGATGCGCCAGGAGTCGACCGCGTAGCCCCAGCCCGCGTAAACCAGAGCGGCAATGCCGGGCAGGAAGAACACGAGGTACAAGACAATATCGAGCGAAGCCTGCCTGCGCGGGGGCATGGAACTGTAGAGGAAGTCACCGCGCACGTGGCCGTTCTGCGCCAGCGTGTAGGCGCCGCCCAGCATGAACAGCGTCCCGTACATCATGTTGGATGCATCGAAGATCCAGGCCGTGGGCATGTTCAGGAGGTAGCGCTTGAAGACCTCGGCACAGACCAGCGCCATCAGGCCGATGATCAGCCAGGCCGCGGCCTTTCCAAAGAACGTGCTGATGCCGTCGATGGCATAAAGAAAACGCTGAGCGTTCATGAGCGTAAGCGCCAATGATAATTGGGATCGGACCGTCAGGCCGATGATCAAACAATACAAGCATCATCCGGGATTGCTATCCCGGATGATGCCTGGTTCGTGCTGATAATTACGTCAGGTCTTCTTCTTGGCGTTCGGACCGAAGTAATGGTTGTAGGCCATACGCCGGCTCACGACCGTATCCTGCTCCCACTGGGTCGCCCGCTTGGCGAAGGCCATCTGGGATGCAACGATCTCCTTGAACAGCGGATTTTCCGCCGACTTCTTCTCGGCGACCTGATCGTAGATCTCGAGCTGCTTCTGCAACACCGAATCCGGGGTCTTGTAGAACTTCACCTTGTCCTTGGACTGCATCTCCTCGTAGTCCTTGGAATAGCGATCGATCGCCTTCCAGGCCATGTCCTGACCCGCTGCTTCCGCAGCATTGTCGAGGATCGCCCTGATCTTCGCCGGCAGCGCGTTGTACTTGTCCTTGTTGAACATGATCTCGAACTGCTCGGCGTTCTGGTGATAGCTCTGCAGCATGCAGACCTTGGACACGTCGGGGAAGCCGAGCACGCGATCGGACGAAGCGTTGTTGAACTCTGCCGCGTCGAGCAGGCCGCGATCCAGCGCCGCGACGATTTCACCGCCGGGCAGCGCGTTCACTGCGGCGCCCATGCCGCTGAACACGTCGATCGAGATGCCGACGGTGCGGAACTTGAGGCCCTTGAGGTCGTCGGCCTTGGTCACCGGCTTCTTGAACCAGCCGAGCGGCTGGGTCGGCATCGGGCCATACGGGAACGAGACGACGTTGGCGCCGATCGAACTGTAAAGCTTCTCGAGCAGTTGCTTGCCGCCGCCATACTTGTGCCAGGCCAGCAGCATGTTCGCGTCCATCGCATAGCCCGGACCCGAACCCCACAACGCCAAGGCGTTCTGCTTGCCGTAGTGATAGGCGAGCACGCCGTGGCCGCCGTCGAGCGTTCCCTTGGACACCGCCTCAAGCAGCTGGAAGGCCGGGACCACAGCGCCTGCGGGCAGCACTTCGATCTTGAGATCGCCGCCGGTCATGTCGTTGACCTTCTTGGCGTAGTCGAGCGCGTATTCGTGGAAGATGTCCTTCGCCGGCCATGTGCTCTGGAAGCGCATGCTGGTCGGACCGGTTTGGGCGAGAGCCGGCGACGCGACGGTCGCCGCAGCACCTGCCGCGGCAACTTTCAGGAAGTTGCGGCGGCTGGAGGTCTTCTCGCTGGAAGTCTTGTCTTTCTGTCGTTTCGTCATGGCGTTCTCCCCTGATGAGCCGGGTCCTTGGTGGCCTGGCTTTATTGGTTGGGCGCAAGACAAAGGCCTGCGCAGAGATTTGGCAAGAATGATCCGATCATTGCGACTCTTCGACGCGGCACAAGACGCTTCGGCATAAGACTTTGGAATAAGACAGCGCGCGAGGTGTTCATGTCGCGTCTGTTTCATCGCGCTGCAACACGCGTTCGATAGCGCCGACGATCAGCCGCGCGACACGATCCGAAACATCGGCGAGCGGTCCGGCTGCGTTGTCACCACGCCGACCGGCGTCACCGGCGCGCGGTCGAGCAACTCTATCCTGAAGGCAGCCACCAGCTTCGCCAGCGCCAGCGTGGCCTCGGTCAGCGCGAACTGCGCGCCGATGCAAACCCGTGGCCCGACGCCGAACGGCAGATAGGCGAAACGGTCCGGCGGCGGGTTGCCGGGCAGGAAGCGGGACGGGCGGAAGGCGTTGGGCTGATCCCAAAGCTTTTCATGCCGGTGCAGCAGCCACGGCGAGATCAACACCACGTCCCTGCTGGCGATGGTCGCGCCAGCCACCGTATCGGGACCGGCAGCGGCGCGCACGATCAGGAATGCAGGCGGATAAAGCCGCATGGTCTCGTCGAGCACCGCACGGGTGAAGGTCAGCCGGGTGACATCGAGCGCGCCGCCGGCGACCGCGTTCTTCGCCTCTGCGGCCAGTTCGTCCTGCGTCGCCGGGTCAAGCGCCAGCAGATAAAGCGACCAGAACAACGCGGTCGCCGTGGTCTCGTGGCCCGCGAGGATCATGGTCGACACCTGATCGCCGAGCTGTTCGTCGGAAAACGCTTCATTGGTTTCGGGATCGCGCGCCGCCACCATCAGGTCGAACAGGTCGCGCGGCGCATCGCCGCTTGTCCCCATGGCGCGGCGCTCGGTGATCAGCCCGCGCATGAAGCGCGTCCATCGCCGCCGGAATAATGCGCGCGAAAAATCGCTTGGGCTGGGCCAGCCCAGCGGCAGCAACAGATCGAGGAAACGCGGTTGCGCCAGATGCTCGCCGTAGTCGTTGACGAAGCCGCGCAGCGCGGCGCCGTGCTTCTCCAGTTCGAACGAAAACATCGTGCGCCCGGCGATATCGAGCGCGAGCCGCTGCATGGCTTCGCGCAGGTCGACCGGCTTGCCGCATTCATTGCGCAACGCGCCGATCGCATCATCCGTCGCCGCCAGCATGTGCGGAACGAGGAGCGGAATGGCGCGCGGCGCAAAAGCGGGCGCCAGGGTGCGGCGCTGATTTTTCCATGCCTTGCCTTCCGCCAGCAAAAGCCCTTCGCCGAGGATCGGCCGCAGCACCCGGATGCCGGCCGGGGTGCGGGTGTAGTTCTCGTAGTTGTCAACGAGCACATGCCGGATTGCGTCCGGCGTGTTGAGAATGAAGCTGCTGCGTCCGAAGAAGCGCCCCCGGATGATGTCGTCCTCATAGGCGCGCTGGCCCCAGCTCGCGATGGCGTTGCGCCGGATCAGGGATAGCCGGCCGAGCGCGGACAGGTCGTCCGGCGCGAGCGGCGGCCGCGGCGGGACCAAAGGTGCCCGCGCCATCGGTGCGTCAAGGATCTCGGCAATGCTCATGTGTCACCTAACTGTCGGTAGATCATCATCAGCCCGAACTATGGCGCGTTCCGGGCACAATCAATCGTGAGCGTCGTCACTCCCGCTCGTCCCCGCGAATGCGGGGACCCAGGCTTGTGAGGTCTGGATTCCCGCGTGCGCGGGAATGAGCGGAGAGAACGCGCTTCAATTCAGATGTACTCAATTCGCCGTCGCGCCCGACGCCTTGACCACCTCGGCCCACTTCGCGCGTTCGCCCGCGATAAAGGCCGTGAACTGATCCGGCGTCATCGGTGACGGCACCGCGCCGATATCCGTGAGCTTGGTCACTGTCTCCGGCATTTCGAGGATCCGCTTCATCTCCGCCGCCATTTTCTCGACAATCGGCCGCGGCGTCCCGGCCGGCGCGAACAGCCCGTGCCACGAGGTTGCGTCGAAGCCCTTCAGCGTGTCTGCGATCGGCGGCACTTCCGGCGCGGTCGGGGAGCGCTGTGGGCTCGTGACCCCGAGCGCGCGCACCGTGCCGGCTTTCGCCTGCGGCCACGCCAGCGTGATGTTGTCGAAGGCGAGATCGATATGACCGCCGGTCAGGTTCTGCATGATCTCGTTGGACGAGCGATACGGCACATGAGTCATCCTGGTGCCGGTCGCGATCTTGAACAGCTCCGCCGCCAGATGGATCGATGTGCCGACGCCGGACGATCCGTAATTCAGCTTGTCGGGATTGGCCTTCGCGTAGGCGACGAACTCGGCGACGTTTTTCACCGGCATGGAGTTTTTCACGACCAGCATGTTGGGCAGCCGCGCGATCAACGAAACCGGCTGGAAATCCTTCACCGCATCGAAGGCCAGGTTCGAATACAGCGTCGGGTTGATGGCATGGGTGCTGACGGTGCCGAGCAGCAGCGTGTAACCGTCGTTGGGGGCCTTGGCGACGGCAGCCGCGCCAATGTTGCCGCCCGCGCCGCCGCGATTTTCAACAACGAAGGACTGGCCGAACGTCAGCTGCATGTGGCTGGCCAGCAGCCGCGCGAACAGGTCGGCAGTGCCGCCGGCTGAGAACGGCACAATGATGGTGACATTGCGCGACGGCCAGGCGTCCTGGGCGTGGCCGGGCGAGACAGTCTGAAAGACAAGGCAAAGCGCCGCGAGGGCGGCAGCAACGAAACGCATGGTCGTCCTCCCTGAATGCGCGCTCATGACGCCGGATGGTTGCGACTGCCTGACCGCGCTTGTTTTAATGCCGCCATTTCGGCACAGGCTGACAACAAGCGCAATGGCGCTGGCGCCGCATGACGCGGTCCGCATCCTGCCGAACGACCGGCCGCTGCAAGCCCTGCTCCGAACAACCGGGCTTCTTCTGCCTGTTGTCCCGGGCGGGAACGAGTGCCATCTGTATTGCCTTGCTGAGGAAGACAACGCGATGAACGATACCAGCCGTCACACCCATTGGGAGCAGGTCTACACCACCAAGGGCGAGCGCGAGGTAAGCTGGTTTCAGGAGAGCGCGGAGCCGTCGATGGAGCTGCTTCGCGCGGCGGGCGCGAACTCCGACACCCGCATCATCGACATCGGCGGCGGTGCGTCCCGCCTCGTCGATACCTTGGTGCACGACGGTTTTCAGCACGTGACCGTTCTGGACTTGTCGGAAGCGGCCCTGTCAACCGCGCGCGCAAGACTGGGGGCTCATTCCGAGACCGTGCAATGGATCGCCGCCGATGTGACGCGTTGGGAGCCCGCGCAGACGTTTGACATCTGGCACGACCGCGCCGCCTTTCATTTTCTCACAGAAGACACCGACCGCGCAGCTTACGTGGGCAGGCTACGCCGCGCGGTGAGACCCGGCGGGCATGTCATTCTCGGTACCTTCGCGCTTGACGGCCCGGAACGCTGCAGCGGGCTGGCTGTCGTTCGCTATAGCGGCGAGACTCTGGCCGACACGCTCGGCGCGGAATTCCGGCTTCTCGGGACGATCTCTCATCTCCACAAAACTCCGTGGGGCAGCCAGCAGAGTTTTCAGTTCAGCACGTTCCGCGCTGCCTAAAGCTTGGTAGCGCCGGATTCGAACCTGCGACCTCAAGGTTCCCCTGAATTTAATCAGTTCAGGAGCCGTTCCATCATCGAATTTAGCCAAGCATGCAGGTTCTGCCGTGCTAGTGTGGTGGTTCGCAAGTCCGCATCGTTGTTACGGCGCGCTCGATTGCGGACTTGCGAACCAAAACCACACTAGAATCTATGATCGCTAGTATCCTGAATCCGAAGTTCGCTTGAGGACGAACTGCAAAATGAAGCGAACTTCGGATTCAGGACACTAGGCTATCCCAAACAACGAAGCACAGGCGGACATGAAGAAACCACTCACACTCCCCGACGAAGAGCCCCGCAAGATCCAACGCGCCGACGTTCCACCCGCCGAGGGCTTCACGCTTGTGGTCGATGGTCACTTCAAAACGCAATACGCCGACGAGGCGTCCGCCAAGGACGCCGCAGCTGCGCTGCTGACCAAGTATAAAATGCTGCAGATCGAAATTTATGATGCAGCGAAAAGAACGCGAACGAGATTCTCGTAAGCGGAGCCGCCCTTTAATCGAGCACGCGGAACCTTTCAGGGGCCCAACGATTCTCCCGCAGGAGATATCGCGATGGGCGCTGGATTAAGCCGCAAGGCAGTTCAAATCGAAAACTGGGCGACGGATACTCTGTTGCGCGCCAATCTCATCGCGGCTTGTCCCGAGCACGGCTACATGCGGTTGCGTTTTAATCACGCAGCGATCGACTATGCGCACGCGCTCGCTGAGCATGCGCCGTTTCCTGGAATGACAGCGGGACAATCCCGAGATGCGGTAGACAAGGCCCTGGATCGGCTTTCCGATGATTGCCCGGCTTGCGACTAGATTTTGCGAGCCTTCAGCAGCCCCGGCAGATGTTCTTCAGCCGGAGCGACAGCGCTTCATCGTCCTGCTTCATTTGCTCGATCGGATCCGTGGTCCTTGGCTTCGCGGCAGCTTCCGCTTTCTTTGCCGCGAGCGCCTTGGCCTGACGATCGTAGCAGGCTTCCCGGTCCGGCTTTGAATCAATGAAGCGGCATTGCTCGACCTTCGCAAAGCTTTGCGTCGTTCCGATCAGTGCGACCATCATGATTGAGGCTTGAAGAAACTTCATCAAAGGACCCGCTGGGTTATGTTTCGGAAAGGCTGCTTCCTCGACGGCGTCGCGAGTCAGCCGATGAGCCAAATGCCCTTGTGAATATCGAAGCGCACCAGGCCCTCGTCGCGCATCTTCAGGAGCAGCGCCTGGCAGTCCTCCTGATTTTTGATGTTCACGCGCTTCATCACGTCGAAAATTTTCAGGGGCTTTTCGCGAAGGGCGGCCAGAATCTTTTCTCTATCAGTCATTGTTGTTCCCCTTGCGCGTGGTTGTTGCGGCGTGTGCCAAATTCCGTGAGAGCCTGCATCTCAACGTTCGAATTGACGATAGATCGAGGCAGGCGACCTGTTCGCAACCGGCAAGTCACCGGCACGCCGCGAGCAACGCCGCTGAAATGCCAACCTGCCCGTCTGCATAAATGCTTTGATGACCCGGATCCCGTCATGTCCTGCTCAGGCCATTCTCGAGATGCCGAGAGGAGTGGTGCCGCCTATAGGATTCGAACCTACGACCCCCTCATTACGAATGAGGTGCTCTACCAGCTGAGCTAAGGCGGCGAAACGCGAGATCGGTATCCGCACCTGATACTGGCCGGAGCCCCGCTTTGCAACATCGGCTGCGGCCGCGAGGCGCTTTTCTGGCCCGTCGATCAGATTCGGCGCTGAAAATGCCAGCTAGTTCCTAATCAACTGACAAGACGGGACAAAAAGCCCTTCCAGCCGCCGGCCTGCGCCGGTTCCGGCCGGACCGGATCGTCGAATTCCTCATGGACCACCTCGTCGGCGACGCCCGGATCATCCGGCGCCCGGACGATGGGAATCACCGCCGGAATCCGCGAGGCATCGGCCTTTTCGATGTCGCGCCGCGGACGAAACACCGGCGGCGGAACATTGGCGGCCACCGACGCAGTCGCCGGGGTAGCGGGAGCCGGAGTGACCGGAGCCGGCGGCGCGGCCGGCGCGGCCTCAGGAACCGGCACCGGCTCGTTGTCCTGCAACGCCACGGGTGGCGCCAACGATGTCACCGGACTCGCCTCAAAAGGCGGCGGCAAGGCGGGTTCGTTTGCGATCTCGGCCTCGAGCACCGGCGCTTTCTCGGGAGGGAGAGCCGCGACCGGCGTCAGCCACTGAAACGCATCGAGACGTCCGGTCACCGGCGACACCGGCCGCCAGCGCTCCGAGACATAGCCGTCGGCGGTCCAAGCCGGATCCAGCGCCGCGCGGACCGCGCGCAGCATCCAGCTTCGCGCGTTGCCGCCGTCGCCATGCTCGGCGCGCTCAAGCTCGGCCATCAGAATGGCGACCCGCTGCGTCGGCGCGTCGGTGAAGGGTGCCAGCGCCTCGCGGGCGCGGGCAAACTCCCCGGCATCGATGGCGGCACGCGCCACCGCGAGTCCGCCTTCGATATGGCCCGGCACCTTGGCCGCGAGCTTCTCGACACGCCCCAGCCGGTTCAGCGCGGAATCGCCGAGGCGCACATGGGCATAGGCATCCGCAAGGTCAGGGTGCGGCTGCGCGACCCATGCCGCTTCAACAACCTGCATGGCGCGGCGGGTCTGGTTGGACTCGCTGAGAAACTTTGCGGCGAGCGTCGCGGCGGGCACCAGCGTCGGCGCGAGCTTCACCGCCTCCATCACGCTGGTCCGCGCGCGGTCGCGATCCGACGTTTCGAGATCGAGCGCGCGCGCGGTGAGCAATACGCCGCGCTGGCGCTTGTAGGGGGCGGGATCGATCAGCCCTGCGGCCAGATTGTTTTCGAGAATTGTCAGCGCGCCGTCCCAGTCGCCCTTGCTGCAACGAAAGCCGAGCACCGCATGCGACGCCCAGGCCGCCGCCGGCGCGGTCTTCAACGCTTCTTCGGCCAGCGCCACCGCCGTGTAGGGATCGTCGCGGCGCTGCGCCTCGACGAACAGTCCGCGCAGACCGAGCAGCCGCGTATCCTTGCGTTCCGCCATGGCGTGAAACGCGCGCTGTGCACCCTCGCGGTCACCGTCGAGCTGCGCGGATTGAGCATGCAGCAGCATCGCCAGCGGATCCTGATGCGCCAGACGTTTGGCGACATCGGCATGACGGCGCGCGGCGAAATGATCGCCGGTGCCGATCGCAAGCAGGCCTTGCGTGATTGCGTTCCGCCCCTTTGCCTGACGGCGCTCACGTCGCAGGCGGCGCAGACGCTCGGGTGTACGCAGGAAACTGCGGATGATGGCCCAGACCAGCATCGCCGCGAGGACGATCAGCGCCAGCGCCAGCACCAGCATCGGCAGCGAGGTATCGATGCGCCACACGCTCCAGGACAAAGTAACATCGCCGGTCTGATCGGCAATCACGGCAGCACCGAGCGCGACGACACCGACCAGAAAAAGAAACAGGACGATCCGGATCATGAAATTTCCTATCGCGCCGGTTTGGAAAGCGCGGCCATCGTATCCGACGCGAATTGCCGCGACGCTGCCAGAGCAGCCTCGCGCGCATCCGCCTTCGCGATCCATGCCTGCGCCGGCGCGCGATCGGATGCCGGCAACTGCATCAATTCTCGCTTTGCTTCAGCGACATCGTCGCGCTGCGCAGCGGACGTGACGCGCGAAAGAATAGCGGCGTTGCCGCTGGCGGCGGCATCGGTGCGCTGAATGCGCACCAGCTTGGCCGCGCTTTGCTGCAGGCGCTCGACCATGCCGGACGGCGCGGGTTGCGTTTCCGTCTTCGGCGTAAGCTTCGGCAGCAATGTCAGCAGTTCGCGGCTCAGCGCACCCGCCGTGGGAACGCCGGTTGCGGCAAAGGCGTCGAGCGGCTTCAGCACATCGGTATCACCGCCGGCGGATCGCGCCGCCGCAAGCGCGGCAGCATAAGGCTCACCCTGACGCACGGCGGAATCGAGCGCCGTCGCCGACGCCATGCGGCGCACATTCGGATCTTCCAAGGGAGCCGGCGGCACGGGCGGCGGTGCGGCAGCCGCAGCGCTCAGCGCTGCAGTCGCGCGCTCGATCTTGCCGAGGCGCTCCTCGAGCGCCGATGTATCCACCGTCGGGGGAACTTGCGAAATTACCGCTTGCGGTGGCGCCGATTTGATCTCGTTGAGCGCCGCCACAACCTTCTCGCTCTGTCCGCGTGCGGCGGCGACATCATTGCGGAGCGAGGTCAGCGATTTCTCGACCGCATCGAGCCGCGTCACGATGGCGGGATCGGGAATCGGCCGAGGCGCGGGAACGGGCTTCGCCGCGTCGGTTTCGATTTTCGCGATCCGCACGCCGAGCGCATCGACATCGTTCTTGCTGACAACGTCCGCCACCGGCTGCACCGGCGCGCCGGGCCAATCCGCGAGTTTCGCCGCGCCGAGCACCAGCGCCGCAGCGGCCGCTCCGGTCAGGGCTGCGATAAATATCGACGAGGTTCGCGAGGGAGCCTCTGCTGCGGGAGATGGTTCCGCTGCGGGAGATGGCTCCGCATGATCCGAAGCGGAGGCCTCGGGCTCAGGCGCATCGGACGCGGGCGCGCCGTCGGAAACATTCGAGGCGGTCAGTTCGATGGTCGGCGGTGGCCGCTTGGCGGCATCCCCGTTCTGCGGGATAGCGGCCTTGTCTTGCTTGTCGTCGTCCATCGGGAACTCACTCCTGTCGCACCGGGGCGAACTCTAGCAGATTCTGCGAACGCCGCTCACGCCCTGACGCTCGGATTGTGACTCACGCATTAACCGGGCGACGCTTTGACCGTCCGGTCCACCACATCGAATATGGCATTTTCGTCCGGCGTGCGCGCCGCCGCCACCTGCATCGCCCCGGCCTCGCGCAGAACGCCCGCCACTGTCTCGGAGATGCAGCATTGCGGCAAAGCCAAGGCAGAAATCTCCACGCCATCCGCTCGTGCGGCATCGAGATAGGCCCGCGCGCTGCGGCGGGAGTAATGCAGCACCGCCTCGATGCTGCCTGCGCGAAACGCATCGCTGACGGCATTGGAAAAGCCCGCCACCGGAATCATCCGGTACGCCGTGCGCGTCACCACCGTGAAGCCGCGCGCGCCAAGCTCTCCGCCGAGATCCCGCGCAAGGTCCGCGCCCGCGAGATAACACAGCGTGGCTTTCTTTTTAAGTTTGCCTGCGGCTGCGCTTTCGATCACCCGGTCGCGCAATGATACGGCATCGCCGTCCGCAATCGTGATGTTGGTAAAACCTGCGTCGCGCGCGACCTGCGCGGTATATCCGCCCACCGCGAACACCGGCAGGAGGATCAGCCGCGGGCGAACGGGATGATGTTCGATGGCGCGGACCGCATTGGCACTGCTCAGCACGACCGCATCAAACGCGGTCTCGCCCTCGTCATCGAACGCGGCCGCCTCGAACCGCAGCATCGGCGACAACAACACGCCATAACCCCGCTCCCGCAGGGCCGCAGCCGTTTTCTCGTTGTCGGGCGCCGGGCGCGTCACAAGAATGGCCATTTATGAAACCCCACGCATCTCAAGCAAGGATAGCCCGCCTGACGATTTCACGTTATGAACCCCTTCAATGACGCCCGATTGGCGGATGACGCTTTGGCCCGCACCGGGTCAAGGGAAACGCCGGATTGGCGGCGAACGCAAGGACTGAAATTGGCAAGCAAGCCGACACTGGTGCTGGGAATCGAGACCACCTGCGACGAAACCGCGGCCGCCGTGGTCGAGCGGCAGCGCGACGGGTCGGGACGGATTCTGTCCAACATCGTGCGATCCCAGATCGACGAGCATGCGCCGTTCGGCGGCGTCGTGCCCGAGATCGCGGCGCGCGCCCATGTCGACATGCTCGACGGTATCGTCCGTGCCGCGATGAAGGAAGCCGGCGTCGGATTCGGCGAGCTGAGCGGCGTGGCGGCGGCGGCCGGTCCCGGGCTGATCGGTGGCGTCATCGTCGGTCTCACCACCGCGAAAGCCATCGCGCTGGTGCACGACACGCCGCTGATCGCGGTCAATCATCTGGAAGCGCACGCGCTGACGCCGCGCCTCACCGTGGCGCTGGCGTTTCCTTATTGTCTGTTCCTCGCGTCCGGCGGTCACACCCAGATCGTCGCCGTGCTCGGCGTCGGAAAATATGTCCGGCTCGGCACCACACTCGACGATGCGATGGGCGAGGCGTTCGACAAGGTCGCGAAGATGCTGGACCTGCCCTATCCCGGTGGGCCGCAGGTCGAGCGCGCCGCCGCGCACGGCAATCCCGAGCGTTTCGTGTTTCCGCGCCCCATGATGGGGCGGCCCGATGCGAATTTCTCGCTGTCCGGATTGAAGACGGCAGTGCGCAACGAAGCCACGCGCCTGATGCCGTTCGAGCCGCAGGACGTCGCCGATCTCTGTGCCGGATTTCAGGCCGCGGTGCTGGATCTCACCGCGGACCGGATTCGCGTCGGACTGCGGCTGTTTGAGGAACAGTTCGGTCCGCCGCGCGCGCTGGTCGCCGCCGGCGGCGTCGCCTCCAATCTCGCGATTCGCGGTGCGTTGCAGGACATCGCAGGCCGCGCACAGACGATGCTGATCATCCCGCCGCCGGCGCTGTGCACAGACAACGGCGCGATGATCGCGTGGGCCGGTGCGGAACGCCTGGCGCTGAAGATGGTCGACGACATGGAGACCGCACCGCGTGCGCGCTGGCGGCTCGATGAAACCGCATCGACGCCGGCAAAATTCGCCAACACGCGTGCGAGGCACTAGGGCATGATCCCGAAAAGTGGACACCGGTTTTCGGATCAGATCATGCCCTTCAGAAATCAGGCATGATCGTACACCAGAGCATTTCCATTGTCGGCGCAGGCGCATGGGGCACGGCGCTGGCCAATGCCGCGGCGCGCGCCGGACGCCATGTCGTTCTTTATGCACGCGACAGCACCATGGCGGAAGAGATTTCGCAGACGCGCGAAAATCCGAAACTGCCCGGCATCCAGCTCGCGAAGACGATCTCCGTCACCAGCGATCTGGCTCGGGCCGGCAAGGCCGATGCCGTGCTGCTGGTGACGCCCGCGCAAAGTCTGCGACAGGCGGCGATCGCGCTTGCGCCATATCTTGCGTCCAGAACGCCCGTCATCGTCTGCGCCAAGGGCATCGAGCGCGGCACGCATCAGTTCATGACGCAGATCGTCGCGGAGGTTGCTCCACACGTGGTGCCCGCGATCCTTTCGGGACCGAGCTTCGATGTCGACGTCGCGCGCGGACTGCCGACCGCGGTCACGCTCGCGACTGCCGATGAGGCGCTCGCGAAAGCGCTGGTTCATGCGCTCGGCTCGGCGACGTTCCGTCCCTATCACTCGACCGATGTGCGCGGCGTCGAGATCGGCGGCGCGGCCAAGAACGTGCTGGCGATTGCAGCAGGCATCGTCGCCGGCAAAAAGCTCGGCGCGTCGGCGCTGGCGGCACTGACCACGCGCGGCTTCGCGGAACTGATGCGGCTCGGTCTCGCCTGCGGCGCAAAAGCAGAGACCATCGCCGGACTGTCAGGACTCGGCGATCTGTTGCTGTCCTGTTCGAGTCCTCAGTCGCGCAACTTTTCCCACGGCATTGCGCTCGGGCGCGGCGAAGCGCCGGCGCACGGCAAGCTCGTCGAAGGCGAATTCACCGCACCCGTATTGATTGAACTTGCCGCTGAAAAGAATATTGAAATGCCGGTGGCCACTGCGGTGGCGGCGATTCTTAGCGGCGCACTGACCATCGATGAGGCGATCGAGACGCTGCTGACGCGGCCGTTCCGGGCCGAAGGATGACCTATCAACTGTCATGGCCGGGCTTGTCCCGGCCATCTCGACGGAGCTGGCACTTTGCTCTCCTGATCGGGATCACCGGGACATAGGCTAGCGGAAGCGACGCCGTTCTTCGAACGGCTATGCCGGTGATGACACAGGGAGAGAACAGGGCAAAACGATGAACTACTGGCTTGTAAAATCAGAACCCTCCACCTGGTCGTGGGAACAGCAGATCGCGAAAGGCGCCAAGGGCGAAGCCTGGACCGGTGTGCGCAACCACACCGCCAAGCTCAACATGATGAAGATGAAAAAGGGCGACCGCGCCTTTTACTATCATTCCAATGAAGGCAAGGAGATCGTCGGCATTGTCGAGATCATCCGCGAGCACTATCCCGATCCGACCGACAAGACCGGCAAATTCGTCTGCGTCGACATCGCTGCCGACAAGCCATTGAAGAAGCCGGTCACGCTTGAGACCATCAAGGGCGAAGCCAAGCTCGCCGAGATGGACCTGGTGAAGTACTCGCGGCTGTCGGTGCAGTCTGTCACCGCGGATGCATGGAAGCTCATCTGCAAGATGGGCGGGATCTAGGCATCCCTCTGTGAAGGCGTTCGCCTTTCTTCCCCTCTCCCCTTGTGGGAGAGGGTGGTTTCGAGCGTAGCGAGAAACCGGGTGAGGGGTACGTCTCGCATGTGGCTTAACCCCCTCACCCGGCTCCGCTTCGCTTCGCTCAACATCGCCACCCTCTCCCACAAGGGGAGAGGGAAGAAGACAGCGGAACTGCAGATGGATTTTCAAGCGCGCGTCATTACCGACAAGGACGCGTTCATCCGCGCCAACACCCGGCTGCGCGCGGTACCGCTGACGCCGGAGATTTCGCTGTTCGTGGCCGACGAGGCCGTGCCGTTGTGGCAAAAGACCGAAGAGGAAATCGGCGAGGCTGGACTGCCGCCGCCGTTCTGGGCCTTTGCCTGGGCCGGCGGTCAGGCGCTGGCACGTCATATTCTCGACAATGCATCTTTGGTACACGGCAAGACGGTGCTCGATCTCGCCAGCGGATCGGGCCTGGTCGGCATAGCCGCCATGAAGGCCGGCGCGGCCTCCGTCACCGTCGCGGACATCGATGCGTTTGCCTGTGCGGCCGCGGCATTGAACGCCGCGCAGAACGGCGTTGCGCTGACGACATGCGAGAGCGATCTGCTTGCTGGAGAGCATCCGGACCGCTGGGATGTCATCCTGGCCGGCGATATTTTCTATGAGCGCGACACCGCGCTGCGGGCGTTCGATTTCCTTCACGGCCACGCGGCGCGCGGCGCGGCCGTCCTGATCGGCGATCCGGGGCGCAGTTACCTGCCCCGCGACAAACTGCGCCAGATCGCCGACTACAGCGTGCCGGTCACCCGCGACCTCGAGGATGCCGAAATCAAGCAAACCGCGGTGTGGGGCCTGTTGCCGCTCATACAAATGGCGCATCAGCCGGGCTGGACTGCTGCCTTGGAAAGGTAGGGCCCGACAAAAGTCCTAGTTGCCGTGGCTTGTCGCTGATGTATGCAAAAGCGCATAATGTAAAAAACAAGAACAAGCCCGCGCGCATGTTGCGCCGCGGACGATCTGCGTGAAGGGAGAGAGGAAGTCATGTCCGAGAAAATTTACGACGTATCCGCGGAGTGGGCGAAGCGCGCCTTTATCGACGACGCCAAATACCGCGAGATGTACGCGCGTTCGGTCAAGGACCCCAACGGCTTCTGGGCCGATGAAGCCTCCCGCCGCCTCGACTGGATCAAGCCCTTCACCAAGGTCGAGAACGTCTCGTTCGCGCCGGGCAATATCTCGATCAAATGGTTCGAGGACGGCGAGCTGAACGCCGCATGGAATTGCATCGACCGCCATCTCGACACGCGCGGCGACCAGACCGCGATCATCTGGGAAGGTGACGATCCGTCCGAATCGAAAAAGATCACCTATCGCGAGTTGCACGACGAAGTCTGCAGGATGGCGAACATCCTGCGGCTGCGGAACGTCGCCAAGGGCGACCGCGTCACCATCTATCTGCCGATGATTCCGGAAGCGGCCTACGCCATGCTGGCCTGCGCGCGGATCGGCGCCATCCATTCCGTCGTGTTCGGCGGCTTCTCGCCCGACTCGCTGGCGCAGCGCATCACCGACTGCAAATCAAAGGTGATCATCACCGCCGATGAGGGCCTGCGCGGCGGCAAGAAAGTGCCGCTGAAAGCCAACGTCGATGCGGCCATCGCCAAGGTCGGCACCGCCAACGTCGATCATGTCATTGTCGTGCGCCGCACCGGCGGCGCGATCGACATGAACCCGGTGCGCGATGTCTGGCACCACGAAGCCGCCGCCATGGTCACGAGCGAATGTCCCGTCGAGCCGATGAACGCGGAAGATCCGCTGTTCATTCTCTACACGTCGGGTTCGACCGGCCAGCCCAAGGGCGTGCTGCACACCACCGGCGGCTACCTCGCCTTCGCGTCGATGACGCATCAGTATGTGTTCGATTATCACGACGGCGACATCTACTGGTGCACCGCCGACGTCGGCTGGGTTACCGGCCACAGCTACATTCTCTACGGGCCGCTCGCCAACGGCGCGACCACGCTGATGTTCGAAGGCGTCCCGAATTATCCGGACAACTCGCGGTTCTGGAACGTTGTCGACAAGCACAAGGTCAACATCTTCTACACCGCACCCACCGCGATCCGCGCGCTGATGCAGTCCGGTGACGATCCGGTGAAGAAGACCTCGCGCGCGTCGCTTCGCCTGCTCGGCTCGGTCGGCGAACCGATCAATCCGGAAGCCTGGGAATGGTATCACCGCGTGGTCGGCGACGGCCGCGGCCCGATCGTCGATACCTGGTGGCAGACCGAGACCGGCGGCATCCTGATTACCCCGCTGCCGGGCGCGATCGCGCAGAAGCCGGGTTCGGCGACCAAGCCGTTCTTCGGCGTGGTGCCGGAAATCGTCGATGCCGACGGCAAGGTTCTCGACGGCGAGGCGCAGGGCAACCTCTGCATCGCCAAATCGTGGCCCGGCCAGATGCGCACGGTTTACGGCGACCATGCGCGGTTCGAGCAGACCTACTTCGCGACCTACAAGAACAAGTACTTCACCGGCGACGGCTGCCGCCGCGACGCCGACGGCTACTACTGGATCACCGGCCGCGTCGATGACGTCATCAACGTGTCGGGGCATCGCATGGGCACGGCGGAAGTCGAAAGCTCGCTGGTGGCGCATGACGCGGTGTCGGAAGCCGCCGTGGTCGGCTACCCGCACGACATCAAGGGTCAAGGCATCTACGCCTACGTGACGCTGATGAAGGGTGTCGAGCCGACCGAGACCCTGCGCAAGGAGCTGGTGGCGTGGGTGCGCAAGGACATCGGTCCGATCGCCTCGCCGGATCTCATTCAGTTCGCGCCCGGCCTGCCGAAAACCCGCTCGGGCAAGATCATGCGCCGCATCCTGCGCAAGATCGCGGAAGACGAATCCGGCTCGCTCGGCGACACCTCGACGCTGGCCGATCCAATGGTCGTTGACGATCTCGTGCACAACCGGCAGAACAAGAAGACCGCCTGAGGTATTCGGACTGCGGGTTGCTGCCTGGGGGTATCCATGCGAGCGCGCTTCAATGGTCTGATTGTTGCGATACTGATCGCCATGCTTGGCGTGGCGATCAGTTTGAACAAATCCGAGGCGGCAAATCTCGGCGAAGCCTGCGGCGGCGCAGCCAACATCACCTGCAATTCGGCCCTTTGGTGCCAGAAGACGACAGGTGGTCAATGCAAGACCGCCGACGCGGCGGGCCAATGCGACAAAGCGCCGGCCTTCTGCATGCAGATTTACCGACCGGTTTGCGGCTGCAACGGCAAAACCTACGCAAATGATTGCGAGCGCCAGAAGGCCAGGGTTCAGCTGGACTACGTCGGCGCGTGTCCGAAACCGCCGAAGGAAAACGAGCCTAAAGCGGTGAAGCCGAAGTCGAAGACGCCGAAGAGCAAAAGCAAGTAACAGCGCAACAAGGATCAATTGCCCGCAGGACGGGACAGTTGTTCACGCGCGGATATCGACGCCTGTCACCTGACCTTGATAGCGCTGCATCGTGGCCAGCGCGGCTTGCAGCTGCGCCGCACCATCCCGATCGCCGCGCGACAATGCGCCGGCAATGCCCTGCTTCGCCTTGTCAACAAAATCGACCGGCATCGTGTCGCTCGCCATATCGACCGGCTGCATGGTCTGCGCATCGATCCTCAGAGTCATGCCAAGAAATGCTGTACTCTCATCGAGCGACATCGCACCGCTGCGGATCTGGTCATTCATCCAGTCCGATAACTGCTGGCGCGTCATGCCGGTGAAATCAGTCTTGATGATGCCCGATGACAGCGCGTGGGCAGCGGCGGGCTCGACCGGTGCGGTGGCGAGAGAGTTCGACGACGCAGCTGTCGCCGAAGCCGTCTGGCCGTTCTGATAAAGATAAGATCCGGCATCGATCCGCATGCTGACACCTCATACCGTGTTTCAGCTTCGCTGCCACGCAAACCGCATGCCAGCCGCAGCCATGGCGTCACCCCCTGAAATCAAAGAGATTTTTCTGCAGCCCTCTTGGCGTGCCCGACTTGTTACCGGCGCGGACTTGCCGGGTGCGGCAGTTTTTACCCCGCCTGATGTCACGCCCGCTGCGCGCGGGCCGTGATAATCTGGAATCCTCAAAGCGCACAGGAGTACCGGCATGGATCGCAGAATCTTCCTCACAAGCGCCGCGTCGCTCGCGCTTGGTGCAACAGCGGCGCGCGCACAGCACGCCCAGCATCAACATGCGCCGCTGCCGCAGGCTCCGCCGTCCATCGAACCTTTTACCGGTCTTCGAACCAACGCGCCGCATCACATCTCGCCGGACGAGAAGGCGCAGCGTGTTACCGAAAGTCCGGCGCCGCAGGGTGCGCCGGGCCGCTGGGTCACCCGCGCGGCATTGCCGTTGCCCCGCAGCGAGATGGCTTGGGCGACTGAATGGGCGGGGCGCGCGCATATCGTCGGCGGCTACGGAGAAGGCCGCGTCGATCGCACCTATCATCACATCTACGATCCCGCCAGGGACGTCTGGTTCGACGGCGCGCCGTTGCCGCGCGGGGCCAACCATGTTGCCGTCGCGGCGGATGCGGGACGTGTCTACGCGCTTGGCGGCTTCATCGAACAGAACCGCAATCCCGATCACAATGCCTATGCCTATGACGTCGCCGCCAACCGCTGGGACAAGATCGCGCCATTGCCGCGTCCGCGTGGTGCAGGCGCTGCGGTAGTATTGAACGGCCGCGTTCATCTGATCGGTGGTGCCTCAGAACCAACGATGGAGCGCGCGAGCGTCGGATGGCACGAGGTCTACGATCCGAAGACCGACAAATGGACGACACTGAAAGCGCTGCCCGGCGCACGCGACCATGTCGGCTGCGTCGCGCACAACGGAATCATTCACATCATCGGCGGGCGCTTCAACACCTTCGAATACAACACCGAACTGCATCATGTGTACGTGCCGGACAGCGACACCTGGGAGATGCGTGCACCGCTGCCCACCAACCGTTCGGGCCACGGACTCGTGGTGTACCGCGACCGGCTGTTCGCGATGGGCGGCGAATCCGGCGTGATCCGCAACGGACAGATCACGCAAGGCAAGGTGTTCGGCCAGATGGAAAGCTACGATCCCGTATCGGACCGCTGGCAAAGCCACGCGCCGATGCCGACGCCGCGTCACGCCGTGGGCGCGGTAACCATCGGCGACTGGATCTATGTCGCGGGCGGCGGCGCCGTCACCGGCGGCGCGGTGCAGTCGGCCGTGCATGAGGCGTTCACGCTCAGCTGATTGCGAAGCACGACCCTCACGGAAATGTCACCCACCGCGGTGCCGTTTGGGCCGGGGTGTTGTTTTCCGGGCATTTACTTTGCCGCCGGAATTTTCTTTCTAAGGCGCACGCCATCGGCCTTTTGCATCCGAAGCTAAGGGGCTGTTGAGGCCTCTGCCGTAAGCTGGCGGGTGCACGAACATAAGACGACAGGTTTCGCGGCGTGTACCTCGCGATGGAGACTGGAGACAATGATGCTGCGTAAACTGACGATGGCGCTGGCGGCCACAATGGCGATTGGATTTTCCGGTTCGGCAGCACTGGCTGCGCCATCCGAAGTTGCTTCTCCCAACGGCTATCCGCCGGGCACCATCGTGGTGAAGACCAACGAGCGCAAACTGTATCTCGTGCTCGGTGAAGGCCGCGCGTTGCGCTACCCGGTCGGCGTCGGCAAGGCCGGCAAGCAATGGTCCGGCACGACCCGCATCGACGGAAAATACCGCCAGCCGGCATGGTCGCCGCCTGCGGACGTGAAGCGCGACAACCCGAACATTCCCGACGTGATTCCCGGCGGCTCACCGTCCAATCCGATGGGCGTCGCCGCGATGACGCTCGAAGGCGGCGAATACGCCATTCACGGCACCAATCGTCCCAACTCCGTCGGCGGCTATGTCTCCTATGGCTGCGTACGGATGTACAATCAGGACATCACCGACCTGTTCGAACGCGTTGATGTCGGCACGCCGGTGATCGTCACCTCGCGCTGAGAGTATCGCGCCAAGCACGAAAGTATATTCGTCATTCCGGGGCGCGAGTGAAACTCGCGAACCCGGAATCTCGCTGCGGCGAGGCTGCCTTTCATCAGATCGGGATTCCGGATCGGCCCGCTACGCGGCCCGTCCGGAATGACGGAATTCACCGCATCGCCGCTGTACACCAACCGCTGCGCCTGCCGCCCTGATACGGCCGCACGTGGCCCGATGCGAGTAATGCTGTTGCAACGCTCGGCGTTCGCCGCGTGGCGGCGTCCGCGACCACCCGCCCGTTATATTTGTCGGGACCGATGTTGAAAATCGCGACATCGCCGCCCGCGAGCAAGGCACGTAGCGCCTCGCCCGATGCTTCCGCCATCCGGAATTCTTCGGCGCACGCGCCCTTCATCTCGGGTGCATCGATGCCGCGAAGCCGCACCCGCGTCATCATCTCAAGGCCCGGCCACAGATGAACCCGCGCCTCGAACGTGTCGCCGTCGATCACGCGCACCACTTCAACCGAATGGCGCACGCCCGCATGGCCGTCGCGGCTCCATGGCGCAGGACCGGCAGGCGACGCCGGATTTGTCGCAGACGAGATCGAGGGCGCGGCGGACGGTCCGTTCCATGGCAAGCGGTCGCGCCCCGGGATCACCGTTCCAGCCGCTATGCCGGCTACGAAAATCAGGCCCAGTACCCAAGACGGTGAGCCGTGGGCCGGAAGCCGTGACATGCCGTTAAAATGCCGATCTAGGAACATATACCTAGGTTAGGACCAAACAACCCCGCCGGCAAGGGCAATCATGATTATCCGTAGTCGTACGTAAGGCTAGAAGTCGGAACACAGTCCCTTGTGTTCCCAGTCTCCGTAGCGGGTCGGCTCCAGCCCCTTGGGCCCCTGAACCTCTTTCGCGCCCTTGGCATTGTCCTGCGCGGCGTTTCGCCGAGCTTCGGCTTCAGCCAGTGCCCGCTGCGCCTGCGGCGACAGCGGTTTGCGCACGGCAACGGCATCGACAGGGTTGGAATGAGACGGGTCATGGTTCATGGCTGACACTCCCGGGTGGTCAGAACCGAAATTCAAATCTAGATAGACCGGGCCCGCGATCAAGGCCCGTGGTCCACGCCGTATCACGCAGCCGGGTGGTTGTATGTGAAGCGGCTTACATTTCCCGAGATGTTTTAGACAAGACGATTCAGACACGACGCAATTCTTACATTTGGCATATTCCCGTGCCACGTAGTCACCTCATTGCGACGTCCGTCGCGCCTGTCCCCCCAGCGAATGTTTTTTGCCGCATGAAGCCCTCGAGATTTGTCCCGCCCACCGAGGTGCCTGGCCTCGCAGCGCGCAGGATCGCGGCCGATATTCTCGACGGCGTGCTGCACAAGCACCGCATGCTGGACGATCAACTCGACGGTGTTGGCGCTCATCCCGGATTGAAGACGCTTGCGGATCGCGATCGCGCGCTGATGCGCAGGCTGGTCGCGACCATCCTGCGGCGGTTAGGCACGCTCGGCCATGTGCTGTCGCGGCTGCTCGATCGCGGGATTCCAAGCGACGCGCCGCGCGCGCAAAGCGCGCTGCTGATCGGCGCTGCGCAAATTCTGTGGATGGAGGTTCCCGATCACGCCGCGGTCGATCTGTCGGTGCGCCTTGTGCAGGCGGATCGCCGGGCCGCGAAATACGCCGGCCTCGTCAACGCGGTGCTGCGGCGCTGCGCGCGCGAAGGCCACCCGCTGATCGATGAGGTCAAGTCGCAGATGCTCGATCTGCCGCCGTGGCTGACGGCGCGCTGGATCGCGGCCTACGGAGAATACACCGCACGCGCGATGGCCGCCGCCATCAGCGTCGAACCCGCGCTGGACCTGACCGTCAAATCCGATCCGGACAGCTGGGCGACGCGCCTGCATGGCGAAGCACTTGCGACCGGCACGGTGCGGACGCTGCTGCATGGATCGGTGACCATGCTTCCCGGTTTCAACGAAGGCGAGTGGTGGGTGCAGGATGCAGCCGCCGCGATGCCGGCCCGGCTGTTCGGTGACATCAAAGGCAAGACCATCGTCGATCTGTGCGCGGCGCCCGGCGGCAAGACCGCGCAACTCGTCCACGCCGGCGCACGGGTAACGGCGGTCGATCGCTCGCCGAATCGGATCGCGCGGCTGCGCGAAAATCTGGCGCGGCTGTCGCTTGAGGCCGATACCGCCGTCGCCGACGCCACCGAATGGCAGCCGCCTGGCGAATTGCTCGATGGCGTACTGATCGATGCACCGTGCGCCGCGACCGGCACGATCCGTCGGCATCCCGACGTGGCCTGGCTGAAACAGGAATCGGACATCGGTGCGCTCGCCGCCGTGCAAAAGCGCCTGCTGCAGAAGGCCGTCACGTTGCTGAAACCCGGCGGCACCCTGGTCTATTGCACCTGCTCGCTGGAACCGGAGGAAGGCGAGCAAGCTGTTGCAAGCGTCCTTGCCGCCGAATCAGGCCTGCGGCGCGCGCCGGTCGGCCGGGATGAGGTGGCCGGGCTGGACGAAATTCTCACGCCCGACGGCGATATCCGCACCCTGCCCTCGCATCTCGCCCATGGTGATTCGCGCCTGGGCGGCCTCGACGGCTTTTACGCGGCGCGCCTCATCAAGTCCTGACTTCACGCGCAGGTGATTCGCGGCGAGCGGTCAACCGCCGCGTCCCTCATGCGTGCGTCAATGAATGCCCTTTAGATGTGCTTGATCGAGGTCCTTGGGGGTGCCTGCGGGCATTTTTCGGATTACAACAGTGCGCGGAGATTCCCTCACAGTGCGGCGCGTTAGCGCCCGCGTGGGTTTAGGGGGAGGAATGCTCCGGTTTAAATGGGGAACGATCACGTTCGGCGGCGGGGGACTATCCGATTCCGCCAGCGTGATCCAGGACAGGGCGCACGTGGCGGTCGCTTACCGACGACGCATCTCGTCTCTTCTGCTTGGCCGCGCCGCGCGGAACGTACTCGCACGCGCCAGCGGACAGTCGGTTGCGCTGTCGCGTTTCTGGCCGGGCCGCACCGACCGGCTGCTGATTGCGCCGAACGATCTTCGCACCGTCGACGCCACGCGCGCGTCGGAGATCTATGCCGGGCGTTTCGTTTTCGCCGGCAAGATCGTCACCTCCCACGGCAGGTCGATTTTCGAGCTCGATCCGCCGTCGGAAGACTGGGAAGCCAACCTGCTCGGCTTCGGCTGGCTGCGCCATCTGCGCGCGGCGGATTCGGCCATCACCCGCGCCAACGCGCGCTCGCTGATCGACGACTGGATTTCAAAACCGATCCGCAAGCGCGGCACCGGATGGCGTGCCGATGTGCTGGCGCGGCGCGTGATCTCGCTGCTGTCGCAGGCGCCCTTAGTGCTGAACGACGCCGATGGAAAATTCTACCGGCGATTCCTACGCAGCCTGACCCGCGAGATTCGTTACCTGCGCTACACCATGGTGGACATCCCCGACGGCGTGCCGCGCCTGCAGGTGCTAATCGCGCTGTGTTATGCGTCGCTGTGTCTGGCCAATCAGGCCAAGCATATTCGCACCGCGTCGCGCAAACTCTCCGACGAGTTGCAACGGCAGCTGCTTCCCGACGGCGGGCATATTTCGCGCAATCCGGGCGCGCTGATCGAACTGCTGCCCGATCTTCTGCCGCTGCGCCAGACCTTCACGGCCCGCAACATCGCGCCGCCGCCCGCGCTGTTAAACGCGATCGACCGCATGATGCCGATGCTGCGGTTCTTCCGTCACGGCGACGGCAGCTTCGCGCTGTTCAACGGCATGAGCAGCGCTCCGTCGGGCCTGCTCGCGACACTGCTGGCCTATGACGACACCCACGGCATCCCGATGTCGAACATGCCGCATTCGGGCTTCCAGCGCCTCGACGCCGGCACCACCGCCGTCATCATGGATACCGGCGCACCGCCACCGCCGGCGGTGAGCCGCGACGCCCATGCGGGCTGCCTGTCGTTCGAACTATCGTCCGGCATCAGCCGCATCGTGGTCAATTGCGGAATTCCCTCAACCGGCCGCGACAACTGGCGTACCTTCGCGCGCTCGACGGCGGCGCATTCGACCCTGATCTGTCACGACACGTCATCGTGTCAGTTCATCGAGCTTCCGGCGATGAAGCGGATGCTGCAGGGCGCGCCCATCGTCAGCGGACCGTCCAATGTCGGCGTGTTTCGCGAGGCAGCCAACGATGGCGTTCAACTAACCGCAACCCACGACGCCTATGCGCGCCAGTTCGGCGTCGTGCATCAGCGCAGTCTGACGCTGTCTGCCGACGGCAGCCGGCTCGACGGCGAAGATACCTTGCTGAACGCATCCGGCGCCTCGTCGCGCAGCAAGCCCGACGATTATGTGCTGCGGTTTCATCTGCATCCGTCGGTGAAGGCCAGCCGCCTCACCGACGCGCGCGGCGTGATGCTGGTGCTGCCCAACCGCGACGTCTGGACGTTCGAGGCGCTCAACGACAAGGTCGACCTCGAGGACAGCGTATTTCTGGCGGGCTCCGACGGGCCGCGCCGGACCGCCCAGATCGTGATCCGGCAGCAGCGGAAGGACTCGCCGAGCGTCCGCTGGAGCTTCACCCGCTCGTCTGCGTCAGCGACCGTGACCAATGCCCGCCGCGACGCCCGTCGCGAGCCGGAATTGCCGCTTTAAGCGGCTGAAACTCCTTCCGTTTTTTCTGGCCTAAAATAACGTGGACTTTGCGAAGCTGGCCCGTTTTGCCGGGAAGCAAACCATGCTACCCGGCGGACAACACCTATCCGAACCAGGACGCACCTTATGGCTGACCACCCGCGCCGCGTTACGCGCGCACTTCTTTCCGTTTCCGACAAATCCGGCCTGATCGAATTCGCTCGCGCGCTTTCAAACAGCGGCATTGAGCTGGTCTCCACCGGAGGCACCGCCAAGGCCATTGCCGAGGCCGGACTCAAGGTGCGCGACGTGTCGGACCTGACAGGTTTCCCCGAGATGATGGACGGACGGGTCAAGACGCTGCATCCGAACGTGCACGGCGGACTGCTGGCGATCCGGGACAACGCCGATCACGCGCGCAGCATGAAGGATCACGGCATCGCACCGATCGACCTTCTAGTGGTCAATCTCTATCCGTTCGAAGCCACCGTCGACAAAGGTGCATCCGAGGACGACTGCATCGAGAACATCGACATCGGCGGCCCGGCGATGATTCGCGCCGCTGCGAAAAACCATCACGACGTCGCCGTCGTGGTCGAGGCGTCCGACTATCAGGCGGTGCTGGACGAACTGGCGGCGAACAAGGGCGCGACCACGCTGGCGCTGCGCAAGCGGCTCGCACAAAAGGCCTACGCGCGGACCGCGGCCTATGACGCCGCGATCTCCAACTGGTTCGCCGATCAGTTGAAAATCGATGCGCCCGACTTCCGCGCGTTCGGCGGCAAGCTGATCCAGGCGCTGCGCTACGGCGAGAACCCGCATCAGGGCGCGTCGTTCTACAAGACTCCCGATCGCCGTCCCGGTGTCGCCACCGCGCGCCAGCTGCAGGGCAAAGAACTGTCCTACAACAACATCAACGACACCGATGCGGCGTATGAGTGCATTGCGGAGTTCGATGCGAAACGCACCGCCGCCTGCGTCATCGTCAAGCACGCCAATCCGTGCGGCGTCGCCGAGGGCGCGGATCTCGCCAGCGCCTACCGCAAGGCGCTCGCCTGTGACTCGACATCGGCCTACGGCGGGATCATTGCGTTCAACCGCACGCTCGATGCCGACGCGGCGAATGCCGTTGCGGGAATCTTCACCGAAGTCATTATCGCGCCCGACGCGACCGAAGAAGCCATCGCCATCATCGGCAAGCGCAAGAACCTGCGCCTGCTGCTGGCCGGCGGTCTGCCCGATCCGCGCGCAGCGGGTCTTATGACAAAGACGGTGGCCGGTGGTCTTCTGGTGCAGACGCGCGACAACGCCGTGGTCGACGACATGACCTTCAAGACCGTCACCAGGCGTGCGCCGACCGACGCCGAGTTGAACGATCTGCGCTTTGCATTCCGCGTCGCCAAGCACGTGAAGTCCAACACCATCATCTATGCGAAGGATCTCGCCACTGTCGGCATCGGCGCCGGACAGATGAGCCGGGTCGATTCGGCGCGCATCGCCGCGCGCAAGGCCGAGGACGCCGCGAAGGAGCTGGGACTGGCTGCGCCGATGACCAAGGGTTCGGTGGTTGCGTCCGATGCGTTCTTCCCGTTCGCGGACGGCTTGCTGGTGGCGATCGAGGCAGGTGCAACGGCAGTCGTTCAGCCCGGCGGCTCGATGCGCGACAACGAGGTGATCGAGGCGGCCGATGCTCATGGCATCGCCATGGTGTTCACTGGCACGCGGCATTTCAAGCACTGATCGCCACACACGTCATTCCGGGGCGCGAGTGCAACGAGCGAACCCGGAATCTTTCTCGGCAGAACTCTTCGAGATTCCGGATCAGTCCGCTTCGCGGGCTGTCCGGAATGACGCGAGTGGCCTCACGCCCGGACGCGCGACAGCAGCAGAAGGCCCGCCGAGAAGAACACCACCAGCACGGCCATGCCGGCCTTCTGGCTCATGGTCACGGCGGTCACGATGCTGACCACCAGCGGCGCCATGAATGAGGTCACTTTCCCCGACAGCGCGAACAGCCCGAAGAACTGCGTGATGCGATCCTTCGGTGCGAGGCGAATGAGCAGCGTGCGCGACGCAGCCTGCATCGGTCCCGCAGCCATCCCGATCAGGACACCGAGCGCCAGATAGGCCTGCTCGGCCGGCGAGCCGAACAATTTGCCCGGCACTGGCGGCGCCACCTTGAACACGAAGAACAGCGTGTCGCGGTCGATCGACAGGATCACCGCGCAAGCGAGCAGCAGAATGGACATGCTGCCCGCGATCACGGTCTTCGGACCAAGCCGGTCATCGAGCTTGCCGCCGAGCCACGCACCGATGGCGCCGGAAAACGCCAGCAGGATTCCGAAGGTGCCGATCTGAAGGGTCTGCCAGCCGAAGGTGCCTGCGGCATAGATGCCGCCGAACGCGAACAGCGCCACCAGCGCGTCCATGTAGACCATGTTGGCGATCAGAAACGTCAGCATCACCGGCTTGCCCGGCAGGGTCGACAGCGTTTCGCGCAACTCGCGCAGGCCTTCACGCACCGCGCCAAGCGCTGGCGTCTTGGCGGCGCGATCGGGCGTGAACAGAAACATCGGCAGCACAAAGATGATGAACCAGAGTCCGCTCAGCGGCCCGGTGATGCGGTCGCCTTCGTGAGTTGCAGGATCGAGGCCGAACAGCGGTGTGAGACCGAACAGCGTGCGGCCGGTGTCGCCGCTCGCCGCGAGAAAGCCGAGCACAAGAACGAGACTGAGAATGCCACCGACATATCCGGTGGCCCAGCCCGTTCCCGATAGCCGTCCGATCCGCTCCGGCGGCACCAGCGTCGGCATCATTGCATTGTTGAACACGGTGGCGAATTCGATGCCGATGGTCGCGATGCAGAACGCGATCAGCAATGGCAGGATGACGGAGGAATCGCCCGGCTTGCCGATCCACATGATCGATGCGCCGATCACGAACAGCGCACCGAACGCAGCGATCCACGGCTTGCGGCGTCCGCCGGCATCGGCGATCGCGCCCAGCACCGGCGACATGATGGCGATCACAAGCCCTGCCGCTGCGGTGGCGAATCCCCACATCGCCTGTCCGCTGGCGGGATTCGCCGCCACATGGGTCGCGAAATAAGGCGCGAACACGAACGTCGTGATCAGGCTGAAATATGGCTGCGCCGCCCAGTCGAACAGAATCCAGCCAAAAACAGCCGAGCGCGGCGGATAGGTCGGCGCCGACACGTTTGCGTGACTGTCATGCGCCGGAACAGCTTGAGACATGATCGAAATTCCTGCCGAATCAACGCGGATGTTGTCCCTGGTTGCCGCGAAACCATATAGTGCGGCAGTTCAATTGCTATCGCGTTTTTCCGTAGACGCGGTTTACCGGAGAAGCTTGTGGCCCTGTCAATCACCCGCCGCGCCTTCGCGCTTGTCGCGATCACTCTGCTGGTCGCTCCGGCCTTCGCGCAGGATTCGCGGCATGGATACTTTGCGCCGCCTGCGCTCGATACGGTTCGTCCGGTCGCGGCGAAGAACGGCATGGTCGTCGCGCAGGAGCGGGTCGCTGCGGAGATCGGCCGCGACATTCTGGCGCGTGGCGGCAATGCGATTGATGCGGCGGTCGCCACCGGATTCGCGATGGCCGTGACCTATCCGCGCGCCGGCAATCTCGGCGGCGGCGGATTCATGGTGATCCATATGGCGGCGAGCAATGAAGCCGTCACCATCGACTATCGCGAAAGTGCACCGGCCGCCGCCACGCGCGACATGTTTCTCGGTGACGACGGCAAACCCGACACAAAGAAATCCCGCGACCAGGCGCTCGGCATCGGCGTGCCCGGCACGGTCGCCGGACTGGCGCTGGCGCTGGAAAAATACGGCTCGGGGAAATTCAAGCTCGCGGACCTGATCACGCCTGCGATTGCGCTCGCACGCGACGGCTTCGTGATCGCCGACGACACCGCGGACACGCTGCCGGACTGGCACCGGCGGCTGGCGAAATGGCCATCGAGCACGAAGATTTTCTCGCGTGCTGACGGCACGTCGCTGCAGCCCGGCGACCGTTTGATTCAGAGCGACCTTGCCACCACGCTGGAGGCGATTTCCGCGCAAGGCGTGAGCGGCTTCTACGACGGCGTGGTCGCTGAAAAGCTCGCGGCCGGAATCCAGGCTGCGGGCGGCATCATCACCCGCGACGATCTCAAAACCTATCAGGCTGTCGTCCGCACGCCGCTGCGCGGCACCTATCGCGGCTTCGATATTGTCGCCATGCCGCTGCCGTCCTCGGGCGGCACCGTGCTGATCGAAACGCTGAACATTCTCGAAGGCTACAAGCTGCGCGAGATGGGCGCGGGCTCAGTGGACGCGCTCCATGTGTCGATTGAAGCGATGAAGCGCGCCTATGGCGATCGCGCGCGCTATCTCGGCGATCCGGCCTTCGTCAACGCGCCGATGCAGCAACTCCTCGCAAAAGAGTATGCCGCGAAGCAACGCGCCACCATCGACATAACCAAGGCGACACCCTGGAGCGAGACAACGCTGGCGGCTTCTCCGCGCGAAGGCAGCAACACCACCCATTACTCGGTGGTCGATTCATCCGGCAACGCCGTCAGCAACACCTACACGCTGAACTTCAGCTACGGCCTCGGCCTCGTCGCGGACGGCACCGGCGTGCTGCTCAACAACGAGATGGACGATTTCACCGCAGCCCCCGGCGCATCGAACGCTTACGGCCTTGTCGGCTTCGAGGCCAACCTGCCTGGCCCCGGCAAACGGCCGCTGTCCTCGATGTCGCCGACCATCGTTCTGAAGGACGGCAAGGCCGTTCTGGTGACAGGCTCACCCGGCGGCAGCCGCATTATCTCGGCGGTGGCTCAGGTTGTCATCAATGCCATCGACTTCGACATGAATGTTGCCGCGGCGGTGTCGGCACCACGGCTTCATCATCAATGGCGACCGGACGAGGTTCGTGTCGAGCGTGGATTTTCCGAAGCGACACTGACCGCGCTGCGCGAACGCGGTCATCGCATCATCGCGCCGCTCGGGCAAACTTCGGCCAATTCCATCGCGGTGACGCCCGATGGTTTGCTTGGCGCCGCCGATCCCCGCACACGCGGAGCGGAAGCCTCCGGATACTAGAGCAATCGAAGCCGGTGAATTATCGCCCGACCTGATACGGCCCGCCCTTTTCCAGCGCGCGCTGATACGCCGGGCGCGCGTGAATCCGCTGAAGAAAAGCCCAGGCTTTCGGCGAGCTTTCATCAAGACCGGCGCGGGCGGATGCGGCTTCCAGCGGAAAACTCATCTGGATGTCGGCGGCGGTGAGATCGTTGCCCGCGAACCATTCGCTCTTGCCGAGCTCGCCTTCCCAGAACGCGATGTGCTGCTTGAGCTGCGGGTTGACCAGTGTCGTCAGCATCTTGCCGAACACCGGCATGAGCAGCGGCCGCATCAGCGCCGGCGCACGCTTCGGCGCCAGCGTGAACAGCAGCTTCTGAACCAGCAGCGGCATCGCCGAACCTTCGGCATAGTGCAGCCAGTAGGTGTAACGCAGCCGCTCCGGCGTGTTCGGCGGCGGGATCAGGCGGCCGTTGCCGTAGGTGTCGATGATGTACTCAACGATGGCGCCCGACTCCGCGATGGTGTTGCCGTTGTCGGTGATGACCGGCGACTTGCCCAGCGGATGTATGGCGCGCAGTTCTTTCGGCGCCAGCATCGACGGCTGCCGCTGATAGCGCACGATCTCGTAAGGAACGCCGAGTTCTTCCAGCAGCCAGAGCACACGCTGCGACCGGGAATTGTTGAGATGATGGACGGTGAGCATGGCGACCGCTCCTGTGCAACGTCGATGGACGTCTCACTGGTGCCAGCCGCGCCGCCAAAAGTCGAGAGGCCGCAGCCGGCGGAATCGGGCCTGCGCCTCTCCTGTGGCCGCCGCAACGGCCGCCGAAATCAGTCGAGAGCCTGCTGTTCGAGCGAAGGCAGAACGACCTTTGACCTGTCCGCGCCCGGCCCCGGATGCACATGGACTTGCTTGGCGGCCAATGGCTCGTGGCACACCGAGCACGTCATCACCGGATCGAAATGGTGGCCGCAGGTCTTGTGCTGATGAAGCACCGGCCGTCCGCGCTCATCCGCCATGTGCAGGTCCCCCCAGTGGACGATCGACATCATGATCGGATGCAGATCGAGACCCTTCTGGGTCAGAATGTATTCGTAACGCTTCGGACGTTCCTGATAGGCGACCCGGCGCAGCACGCCCTGACGCACAAGTTTCTTGAGACGCTCGGCCAGCAAATGCCGCGTGATGCCGAGGCGCGACTGAAATTCATCGAACCGCCGGATCCGGCGGAAACAATCGCGCAGGATGAGAAGTGTCCAGCGGTCGCCGATCACCGACACCGTGCGCGCCACCGAACAGGCTTCTTCGTCGAGGGTCTCCCACTTCATATCGTATCTCCGCGCCGTCATCCCCGGGCGTGAAGTCCCGCCCAGCGAACGCTAATCAATTCCGATTTGGCATCCACCATATCTTGAGCGAGCTTGCGCGTGAAGTCCTTGTATTGTGCGGCGCAATAGAAATTGTCTGTGACTTGCGAGCGTTGACAGTTCTATATTAGAACTCTATTGCTCGAAGCAACGGGCCTGGGCGCTGTGCGATCCGGCAACCGCAAAACCCAAACAAATGGAGACAAACGATGCTGAGGAGAACAGCACTCAAGGCCACCGTGGCAGCTTTGTTGCTCGCTGGAGTGTCCGCGGCGGCAGCGGCAGGGGATGCGCCGGGCGTGACGGCGAACGAGATCAAGATCGGAGCGGTGTTTCCGTTCAGCGGCCCGGCGTCGGCGCTGGGCGCGGTCGGGAAATCGCTGATCGCCTACGTCAATCTCATCAACGACAAGGGCGGCGTAAATGGCCGCAAGATCAACCTGATCGCGCTGGATGACTCCTACAGCCCACCGAAAGCCGTCGAGCATACCCGCAAGCTGGTCGAATCCGACGAAGTCGCGTTCATGTTCTCGACGCTCGGCACGCCCAGCAATCTCGCCATCGCAAAATATCTCGCCTCGAAGAAAGTTCCGCAGGCTTTCATCGTGACGGGCGCAACGCGGTTTACGGACTACAAGGAATACCCGATGATCACCACCGGGCTCCCGAGCTACGACACCGAGTCGCGCGCGTATGCCCGTTACCTCGCCAAGGAAATGCCCGACGCCAAGATCGCGATTCTTTATCAGAACGACGATCTCGGGAAGGACTTCATCGCGGGCTTCAAGTCCGAGTTGAAGGAAGCATTCGATACCAAGGTGGTGACCAGTAGCTATGAAGTCAGCCAGCCCACCATCGATTCTCAGATCGTATCCCTGAAGAGCACCGGCGCGACCGTGCTGTTGTTCGCAGGCACACCGAAATTCGCGGCACAGGCGATCCGCAAAACCCATGAATCCGGATGGAAGCCGCTGCTCATCACCAACCTCATTGCAAGTTCGATCGCGTCGGTGCTGACGCCGGCCGGGCTCGATATTTCGACAGGCGTCGTGACTGCGACTTATCGCAAGGACGTGGACGATCCGAAATGGGCGAACGATGCTGGTGTCAAGCAGTACCGGGCCTTCATGGAGAAATATATGCCGGGCGCCGACCTGGCTGAGAGCAACTATTTCACCGGCCTGCATCAGGGCGTCGCGCTCGAGGCCGTGCTGAAGCAATGCGGCAACGATCTGTCGCGCGAGAACATTCTCAAGCAGACGCGCAACATCAAAGGCCTTGCCTTGCCGATGTCGCTACCCGGTATCGTCGTCAACACCAGCCCCACCAACAACAAGATGTACACCCAGCTTCATCTGCAGCGCTGGAACGGCAAGGCGTGGGATCTTTTCGGCGGACTGATCAACGACGACGCGAAGTGATAACCTGATCCTCTAAAGCGCGGCGGAGCCAAGCTCTGCCGCGCTTCCGATCCCCCAACGACCTCACAGGAGACGGACCTTGGCCAAGAGAAATGCAACCGTGGCGGTGATCGGCGCCGGCGACTACATCGGCGGCGAGATCGCGAAAAAATTTGCTTCCGAAGGCTTTACGGTGTTCGCAGGCCGCCGCAACGGCGACAAGCTCGCACCGCTGGTGAAGGAAATCGAAGCGGCGGGTGGAGAAATCCACGCCCGCTCGCTCGATGCCCGCAAGGAGGACGAGATCGTTTCCTTTCTCGGCGACGCCGACAAACACGCACCGCTCGAAGTGTGCATTTTCAACATCGGCGCCAACGTCAACTTCCCGATCCTCGACACCACCGAGCGCGTGTTTCGCAAGGTCTGGGAGATGGCCTGCTATTCCGGCTTCCTCGCGGGACGCGAGGCGGCGCGCCTGATGCTGCCGCGCGGCAAGGGCAACATCTTCTTCACCGGAGCCACCGCCAGCCTGCGCGGCGGCTCAGGTTACGCGGCTTTCGCCAGCGCCAAATTCGGCCTGCGCGCCGTGGCACAGGCGACCGCGCGTGAACTCGGCCCGAAGAACATCCACGTCGCCCATCTGATCATCGATTCCGGCGTGGATACAGCCTGGGTGCGCGAACGCCGCGAGCAGATGTGGGGCAAGGAAGCGCTCGACAATCTCGATCTGCTGATGCCGCCGTCGTCGGTCGCGGAGTCCTACTGGCTGCTGTACCAGCAGCCGCGCAGCGCCTGGACGTTCGAGATGGAGATTCGTCCGTTCGGCGAGAAGTGGTAGTCGCGCCGCGCATAACAGCCGGGCGCAGCAACGGTTCAACCTTGCCTTGCGCCCGGATGATGGTTTGAGCAAGGATCGCGCGCCTCACCCGCCGCCTGATCCGGAAACCGCTTCACGTTTTTCGGGATCGCCCTGAAACCCTGAAAGAAGTGGATTTTGATGATGCGCATTCTGGTCATCGGCGCCGGCGCGACCGGCGGATATTTCGGCGGCAGATTGCTGCAGGCGGGGCGCGACGTCACCTTTCTGGTGCGGTCGAAGCGTGCCGAGCTGCTGGCGAAGAACGGCCTGATCATCAAAAGCCCGGTCGGCGAGATTACGCTCAAGAATCCGCCGACTCTTGTGGCGGACAAGATCACCGCGCCGTTCGACGTCATCATCCTGAGCTGCAAGGCCTACGATCTCGAGGATGCGATCGCGTCCTTCGCCGCCGCCGTCGGCCCCGACACCGCGATCATTCCGTTCCTCAACGGCATGAAGCATCTTGAGGTGCTTGATGCGAAGTTCGGCATCGATCGCGTGATGGGCGGGCAATGCCAGGTCGCCTCGATGCTCGACGCCGAAGGCGTCATCCATCATCTCGCGCCGATGCATTCGATGTCGTTCGGCGAACGCGGAACGTCCAAGGGGGATCGCGCCAAGCGCATTGAAGCGGCGCTGCAGGGCGCGATGTTCGACGCCCGCGCCAGCGACGTGATCATGCAGGAGATGTACGAGAAGTGGGTATTTCTCGCCACGCTGGCGGGAGCGACATCGCTGATGCGGGCACCCGCGGGTCATATCACCGGCGCCCCCGGCGGCGAGCAGTTCATTCGCGCGCTTCGCTCGGAGATCGCCTCGATCGCCGAAGCCGCCGGTCACGCGCCGCGGCCGGAATTCCTGGAGCGCACGGCGGGTCTGCTGTTCACGCCGGGGTCGCCGCTTACCGCATCGATGCTGCGCGACATCCGCAGCAATGCGCGCATCGAGGCCGACCAGATTATCGGCGACCTGATTCGCCGCGCCGAAACCAACAAGAAGGGTGCGCTCAGCGTGCCGCTGCTGCGTATCGTCTACACGCACCTGAAGGCCTACGAATCGCAACTGGCCTGAGCCAGTAGCTGCCTCACAGCGCAAAACGACAAAGCCGCCTTGCGGCGGCTTGTCATTCGACGAACGATCCGAAGATCGCTGATCGGCCAAGAATTTCTGGAGCGGGCGAAGGGATTCGAACCCTCGACCCCGACCTTGGCAAGGTCGTGCTCTACCCCTGAGCTACACCCGCATCACAGAGAATTGGCGGGGCGCAACGCGCGCCGCCGGGCAAACCTATGCCAAAAGCGGCCATGCAATGCAACAGGGCTAAACCTTTAATCTGCAGGCCGGTTCCGGCTGTTTCGGGCCAAATCGATGTTTTCATGGGCCTTTGCCGCTCATGACGCTCCTTGGCACGATTGAAAATCCCCCAAAAGACCTCCATCTGTAGCTTTGCGCCATTTTCGCCCTGACGGCCACCCGAGGCCGCACGGAAATCGCGCCTTCTTGCATATCGGCCATTTCCTCTGCGGCGGATCGAAGCTGCCGGAAAAGGCCCGAGGCGTGCTAGAAGCGGCTCAACTCCACCAAATAACGCGGCAGGCGAGGATCACGTGACGATAGTCGAGCAAGGCACCGGACCCGCGGCAGCGACGCCGCCGGATCTGATCAAGGACACCACGACCCAGACCTTCGTGAAGGACGTCATCGAGGAATCGAAGCGCCAGCCGGTGCTGATCGACTTCTGGGCGCCGTGGTGTGGCCCCTGCAAACAGCTGACGCCGGTCATCGAAAAGGCCGTCCGCGCCGCGAAGGGCAAGGTCAAGCTGGTCAAAATGAACATCGACGAGCATCCCGCCATTCCGGGACAGATGGGCATCCAGTCGATCCCCGCCGTCATCGCCTTCGTCAACGGTCAGCCGGCCGATGGCTTCATGGGCGCGGTGCCTGAAAGCCAGGTCACCGCCTTCATCGACAAGCTGACCGCCGGGATGCCCGCGCCGGAAGACGATGTCGCCCTGATTCTGAATGAAGCCGAAGCCGCGATGGCGGCGGGCGATCCGGCAACCGCCGCGTCGATCTATGCCGAGGTGCTCGGGGTCGATCCTACCAATCTGGCCGCGCTCGCCGGGCTTGCGCGATGCTACGTCTCCGCGGGCGCGCTGGAGCAGGCCAAGCAGACGCTGGCGATGGTGCCGGAGTCCAAGCGCAGCGATGCAGCGATTTCCGCAGTGCAGACAATGCTCGATCTCGCGGAACAGGCGAAGGCCGTCGGCCCGGTGACCGAACTAGAGCAGAAGGTCGCCGCCGATCCGCTCGACCATCAGGCGCGCTTCGATCTCGCCGTCGCGCTCAACGCCAGCGGTAAACGCGCCGAGGCGGCCGGTCATCTGCTGGACATCGTCAAGCGCGACCGCAAATGGGACGACGACGGCGCGCGCAAGAAGCTCGTGCAGTTTTTCGAGGCGTGGGGGCCGGACGACGACGCGACCGTGGACGGCCGCAAACGTCTGTCGACTATCCTTTTCTCCTGAAGCTCCTGACCGAGCTTCTTACGCCTGAGTTGAGGAAAGCGGATGCCGATCAACGCTGAATATCGTGGGCCCGCCGATCTGCCGAAAGTCATTCCGGTGTTTCCGTTGCCCGGAGCGTTGCTGCTGCCGCGCGGCCAGATGCCGCTCAATATTTTCGAGCCGCGCTACCTTCAGATGGTGGACGACGCATTTCGCGACGGACACCGCCTGATCGGAATGATCCAGCCTGACGTGACCCATTCCCAAAGCAACGAGCGGCCGGCTTTGTTCAAGGTCGGCTGCGTCGGCCGCGTCACCCAGCTCGCCGAATCCGGCGATGGCCGCTACATCCTCGAACTGACCGGCGTCGCCCGCTTCAAGGTTCTCAAGGAGCAGACGGTGCTGACGCCGTACCGCCAGTGTAATGTGGACTTCAGCGCGTTCCTTGACGATTTCATCGCGCGCAAGGGCGAGGAAGAAGTCGATCGCAAGGCGCTGCTGACCGCGCTGACGCAGTTTCTGAAGGCCAATCAGCTCAAGGTGGATTGGGACGGCATCGAAAGCGCGCCCAATGAAGCGCTGGTCAATGCACTCGCGATGATGTCGCCCTATGGCCCGGCGGAGAAGCAGGCGCTGCTGGAAGCGCCGAACCTCAAGACCCGCGCCGAAATCCTGATCGCCGTGACTGAAATGGATCTCGCCAAGAAACAGACGTCCGGCGACCCGCCGCTGCAGTAACGAGTGTTATCCGAATCTAGTATCCGGCGATCGCCAGCACGACCACCACGCTCAGCAGCATCCATCCGAAATGACGGCCGCGCTTGGCCCAGGCATTGGCCGCGGCTGCGAAGGCAAATACCACGGCCATTGTGACAACGATCCAGTGGCGCGCGGCGTCCGATCCCATCTGCGGCGCTGTCAGCAACAGAACTCCTCCGCCGATCCACGCCACTGTGCCGGTCTGCCAGACGAGGCGCAGCAAGGTTCGCACCTGCGCTGGCTCAATGGTGATCCTGCTATTGCCTTGCGCGAATATTCTTGTTTCGCCCAGCGTGCCGTGAATCAGCGCCACGACGATGGCGAGGCATCCAGAGACCTGTAACAGCAAATCGCGCATCTACGTTCCTCCCGACGGGCACCATACATGACTGTATGGAAACAATGCGCCCGGCGCTGGCGCATGTCAATACAGTTGTGTATGGTACTGCTGACGAAGGAGTTCCCGGTGAAGAACGGCGCGAAACCCGACCAGCTCTCCGCCACCGACTGGCTCGATCAGGGCCTGAAAACGCTGACCGAAAGCGGGTTCACGGCGTTGAAAGCCGAGCCGCTGGCGAAGGCCATGGGCGTCTCGCGCGGCAGCTTCTATTGGCATTTCGCGGATGTCGGCGCGTTCCATTCCGCCCTGCTCAAGCGCTGGCGGGAGGTCACGACCGAGCAGATCATCGCCAGTCTCGAACGATCGCCGGAGGGCGAGATTCCCATAAATGTGCTGCTGCGCCGAGCGTTCGGCGGAAGCAGACTCACACTGGAAATTGCGGTGCGCACCTGGGCCACCGTCGATTCCGCCGCCCGTGCAGCGGTGCAGGCCATCGACAAGCGCAGGCTGTCCTACATGGAGGGTCAGTTTGTGGCACAGGGATATTCCCCTGCGGTGGCGCAGGCGCGTTCTCAGATTCTCTACTGGGCTTTTCTCGGCTTCACCCTCTCGGACAAGCCTTTGCCGAGGCCACGTCAGGAAGGGATTCTCGCTGAATTGATCAGGATCGCCAACGCCCCGGCCTGATGACTGCGACAACGCAACCGCACAGTCTGTTGATCCGGGTTGCCGCGGGTGTGATACAACGGGCCAAACTAAATACCGCTGTGGAGCTGACCTATGACGACCTCGCCGTCCGAACGACCCGAAAACGGCGTCGATCCGAAACTTCTGGAAATTCTGGTGTGCCCGCAGACCAAAGGGCCGCTGGAGTTCGACAGCGCACGGCAAGAACTGATCTCGCGGTCGGCCAAGCTTGCCTATCCGATCCGCGACGGCATCCCGATCATGCTGCCGGAAGAAGCGCGGCGCATTGATTAAGACCTGATCGCCATTCCCCCTGCTGGCGCGACACCTCGTCGTCGGACACAAACACCGGAGACGCCCGATGCGACCCTTCGCCCTCGAACGCTGGCATGATTTTATCAAGTCTCATGATGAGAAGGCGCTGTGGGACCTGCTCCACCCCGACGCCGTCTTCGAAAGTCCCGTCGTCCATACGCCGCAGCGCGGACGCGAGATCACGTTCAAGTATCTGGCCAGCGCGGGAACGGTGCTTGGCGGCCCCGGCTTCAAATATCTCGGCGAATGGCGCAACGACACCGGCGCGGTCCTGGAGTTCGAGAACGAGATCGAGGGCGTCAGAATCAACGGCGTCGATATCATCACTTTCAGCGATGACGGACGCATGATCACGCATTTCAAGGTGATGGTGCGGCCGCTCAAGGCGATCAATCTGCTGCATCGCCTGATGGGCGAGCAACTGGCGAAAGCAAACTGACTTTGCATCGTCATTGCGAGCGAAGCGAAGCAATCCAGCTTCGTCTTGCGCAACAAAGGACTGGATTGCTTCGTCGCTTACGCTCCTCGCAATGACGGAACTAGAGCGCCTCGCCGCGCAGCAGCCGCGGCACTTCGCCGGACAAACCCGCCGCCTGCCGAATGAACGCGCTTTTCAGCGGCGGCACACGATCCACCACTCCGAGACCGATATCGCGCACCGTGCGCAGCAGCGTCGACTTGTTCGAGAACAGCATGTTCAGTGAATTGGTGGCGACGCCCATCGCCACGGTGTCGAACCGCCGCCAGCGCTGGTAGCGCTCCAGCACATCGGTCTGCCCGGGATCGATACCGAGCCGCGCCGCATCGACGATCACCTCCGCCAGCGCCGCCGCATCCTTCAGGCCCATGTTGAGCCCTTGCCCTGCAATGGGATGAATCACGTGCGCGGCGTCACCGACCAGCGCGAGCCGTTCCGCGATGAAGGAGCGCGCGACGAAATAACCGAGCGGAAATGCGCGCGGTTTGTCGAGCGCTTTCACCTCGCCGAGATGAAGCCCGAACCGTGTCTCCAGTTCGCTCTGAAATTCAGTGTCGGGCAGCTCGATGATGCGCGTGGCTTCGCGCCGGCTCTCGGTCCAGACCAGCGAGGACCGGTTGTTCTTGAGCGGCAGGATCGCGAACGGACCCGCGGGCAGAAAGTGTTCTTCGGCGCGGCCACCATGATCGCGCTCATGACCGACGGTGACAACGATGCCGGACTGATCGTAGTCCCAGCCATGGGTCGCGATGCCGGCGCGTTCGCGCAGCTTCGAACGCGCGCCATCGGCCGCCACCAGCAGGCTGGCATTGATCTCGCGGCCGTCGCTCAAGGTGACGCGCGTGCCCTCCGGATTCGATTCATAGGCAGAGACCGCAACCGCGTTAAGCTCGATGCCTTCGGATTCCGCGCGCGTCATCAGCGCGTTGATCAGGTGACGATTCTCGACCATGTGCGCGAACGGCTCGCCGGGCTCGACCTCGCCGCCGAAGGTTAAAAAGATGGGGCGCGTCACGTCCTCAAGCCGCGAGTCGGTCACCACCATGTCGAGGATCGGCTGGGCGCTGTCGGCCACCTGATCCCAGACACCGACCACCTCGAACAGCCGGCGGCAGGCAGCGACGATCGCAGACGCCCGCGGATCGCGGCTCGGCTTCATCGCGAAGGCCGGATCGGCCACGACGATCGGAATTTCGGGACCAAGGCCCTGCCGCAGCGCCAGCGCCAGTCCCAAACCGGCGAATGCGCCCCCTCCGATCACGATGCTTCGCTGTGACGACATGATACCCCGGCAATTCCTGTCTCGACCGCCCTTGCTTCAGACCCAAGCATAAGGGAAATATGCCTCAGGAATGGGTCTGGAAGATGGGCCTGCGCTGTTTATCAGGGTTTGCGGGTCACCGGAAACCGCTCCGTCGTCTCTTCGCATCGAAGATCGGAACATCGTGAATGTCGAAAAGTCTCATTGATCTGTTATCGATCCTCGATATCGAACAGCTCGAAGTGAACATGTTCCGCGGCGTCAGCCCCAAGACGCGCTGGCAACGCGTATTCGGCGGTCAGGTGATCGGTCAGGCGATGGTAGCGGCATGCCGCACTGTCGAAGGCCGGCTGCCGCATTCGCTGCATTGCTATTTCATCCTTCCCGGCGATCCGCAGATTCCGATCGTCTATGAAGTCGAGCGGCTGCGCGACGGCAAGAGCTACTCGACGCGGCGTGTCACCGCGATTCAGCACGGCCACGCCATCTTCTCGATCATGGTGTCGTTCCATGCCGAGGAAGAAGGTTCGTTCAACCATCAAGACAAAATGCCGGACGTTCCGCCGCCGGAGAAGCTAACCGCGGAGGAAGTTTCCAAACAGCCGATCTTCAAGGAAATGCCGGATTTCATCCGGCGCTACTACGAATCCGACCGGCCGATCGAACTGCGCCCGGTCGAACTCGGCCGTTACTTCGGCCAGAAGATCGAGGACGGCCGCATCCATGTCTGGATTCGCACCGTCGCCAAACTGCCGGACGATCCGGCGCTGCACATGTGCGCGCTGGCTTACGCGTCGGACTTCTCGTTGCTCGATGCGGTGATGGCGCGTTACGGGCGCACCTTGTTCGATCAGCGCATGATGCCCGCGAGTCTTGACCATGCGATGTGGTTTCACCGCCCGTTCCGCGCCGACGAATGGCTGCTCTACAGCCAGGACTCGCCGAGCGCGCAGGGCGGGCGCGGTCTGACGCGCGGCATGATCTTCAAGCAGGACGGCACGCTGGTCGCGTCCGTTGCGCAGGAAGGCTCTGTGCGCGAGCGCAAGGAAAAGCCGCCGGCATAAGCTCTACTTCGGTCCGTTCGCCTTCGACGTCATTGCGAGCGAAGCGAAGCAACACAGAGCGACAAGACAGAGACTGGATTGCTTCGTCGCTGACGCTCCTCGCAATGACGGCTGCCATATTCCGGCTTGCTTTACGCCAGCCGTTCCGATGCGGAAAACTGCGACACGTACCAGCGGGTGTACCAGCCCATCACCCACGGAATCGGAATAATCAGCACCGAGCCGATGGAGAAGACCAGCGTTCGCCACAGCATCTCCAGTCCGGTCGCGTTAAATGAAATGGCGCGCCGTGTGCCTGCGATGTTGCTGCACGTCCATCGCATCCACGCCGTCAGAACCCAGGCCCAGCCGATGATGGTGATGAACGACAGCGCCAGCAAAAGATACCAGCTGATATAGACCCACGGGCTGCCGTCGAAGCTGAGCTGAAGCGGCTGGCCTTCCGCTGTGATGTTGGCCACAACCCACCGCACCGTGAGCCACGACAAATACGCCTGAAGCGGAAAAAGCAGGTAGCTCAGGTAAGGAATGTCGGTGACCCCACCGACATATGTCATCAGCGCCAGCCCGATGAACACGTACCAGATGTCGAGCGGCTTTCCGGTGAAGCCGAGGTAGCCGCGTTGCGGCACATGGATGCGCGAGATGATCCAGCCGTAGAAACTTGCCGCAACCCAGGGTGCCGGAATGATCAGCAGGAATCCGATCAGGAAAATCAGCGCGCGGCCGAGCATCTCCCAGATGCTGATCTCGATCGAAAGCGATCCGCCTGACTGATCACCGTTGGCGGACGGCGCGGATGCGCCCGGTCGCGGAATCGAAGGCGGTGCGCGGCCAGGTGACAGCAGACCCGGAATGTCTCCGGCATATTGCCAGTCCTGCATCCCGTCGGCCCACACATAGGTGTCGGGCCGGATGTTTCCTCGCGTGATCAGGTCGCGAAATTCGTCCTCGGAGTATGGGCCGTCCTGCTTATCCCCGGCGGCAACAAACCAAGATCGGCCCGGCATGATAATTCCTTTTCTTTCGGAAAATGGAGTGCCGGACCGGCCGCAAGACTGTCTTGCAGCATCAGAGCAAATCGCAATCGGTCTCAGCCCCCGAGAGCGCCGATGCTACAAACTGACCGCGCGTGGCCGCAACGGTTTTCGGGCCAGCCTGCATATTTTTCTGCCCCTTTGCCCAAAAAGGTAGCGGATTTCCGCAGGCGCGCGTAAAGACTCCTGACGCTTCCGCACTGATTTAAGGGATGAAGAGCGACCATGAAGCTTATCACCGCCATCATCAAACCCTTCAAACTTGAAGAGGTCCGTCTGGCCCTGACCGCGATCGGGGTTCACGGCATGACCGTCACCGAGGTGAAGGGTTTTGGCCGCCAGAAGGGCCACACCGAAATCTACCGTGGCGCCGAATACATCGTGAATTTCCTGCCTAAACTGCGGATCGAAATCGCAGTCGGGAGCGATCTCGCCGACCAGGCCGTACAGGTCATCACCGCCGGTGCACGTACCGGACAGATCGGCGACGGCAAGGTTTTCGTCACGCCTATCGAGAACGCCGTCCGCATCCGGACAGGCGAAACCGACAACGACGCGCTCTGATTACGAACATGATTTCCGAAAGCTGGTTTTCACGTTTCGGAATCTTGCTCAAACAGGAAGTAAGCGAGCGTTCGATTCAGACTCACTGAACCAAACTCTCGCACAGCATCACCAAGCGACTGCAACGGCGCATGCAAGACGCCGGGAGATTATCGTAGCCGGGGGAAAGTCCATGTTGAGATTGCCGCATGCCGCCGCGCGCCTCGCGACGGCTTTTCTGCTGACCAGCCTTGCATCCGTCACACCCGCACTTGCTGAACCTGTAAAAATCGACGCCGCCGACACCGCGTGGATGATCACGGCGACCGCGCTCGTGCTGATGATGACGATCCCGGGTCTGGCGCTGTTTTATGCCGGCATGGTGCGCAAGAAGAACGTGCTGGCGACGATGGCGCAAAGCCTGATGGCGGTGGCGCTGATTTCAATTCTGTGGGTGATCTACGGCTACAGCCTGGTGTTCGTCGGCGACGGCGCCTGGCTTGGCACGCTGGAGCGCTTCCTGCTGTCCGGGATGACAATGGACGGCGTCAACGCCGCCGCCAAGACGATTCCGGAAGCGCTGTTCATCATTTACCAGATGACCTTCGCGGTGATCACGGTTGCGCTGGTGGCCGGAGCGGTCGCGGACCGCATGCGGTTTTCATCCTACGTGCTGTTCTGCATCGGCTGGTTCACATTCGTGTACATCCCGCTGGCGCACTGGGTGTGGGGCGGTGGCTTCCTCGCACAAGCGGGCGTGCTGGATTTTGCCGGCGGCCTCGTTGTGCATCTCAGCGCCGGCACTGCCGGCCTCGTCGCCGCCGTCGTGATGGGACGCCGCCGGGGCTACGGCACGGAGAATCTGTCGCCGTATAATTTGTCGCTTGCGGTGATCGGCACCGGAATGCTGTGGGTCGGCTGGTTCGGCTTCAACGGCGGCTCGGCCTTGCAGGCCAACTCACGCGCGGTGATGGCAATCCTCACAACGCATCTCGCCGCTTGCGCCGGCGCGCTGACATGGTGCGCGATCGAATGGATCACGCGGCGCAAGCCGTCGGTCCTCGGCATGATCTCGGGAGCCGTGGCTGGTCTCGGCACCATCACGCCCGCCTCCGGCTTCGTGGAGCCATGGCATGGCATCGTGATCGGCGTCATCGCCGGCGCTGTTTGTTTCTGGGCCTGCACCAGCCTCAAGCACCGCTTCAATTACGACGACACGCTCGACGTGTTCGGCATTCACGGCATCGGCGGGGTGCTGGGCACCCTGATGACCGGAATTTTCGCCACCGCCGCCATCGGCGGGACCGCCGGATTGATCGAGGGCAATCCCAAATTGCTGCTGACCCAGGCCTATGGCGTGGCAGTGGTGTTTGCCTGGACTGGCGGGGTGACCTTTATCCTGCTCAAGGTCGTCGACATGCTGGCAGGCCTGCGGGTTTCGCACGAGCACGAGGTCGAGGGGCTGGACATTACCCAGCACGGCGAAGCCCTCCAATAAAACGCCTCAATCGGTCAGGATCTGCGGCCCCTTTCGGGGCGCAGATCCCTTTTGCTGCTCCGGTGGGCACGAATGTGTCGACAGTCTGACCTGCCTATGTTTTTGGCAATCCTGTCGCTCTTTTAGGCGTGGCAAAACCGCCTCTTTCCCGCGCACCCCCCTCGAAGCCGAAAACCCCCGTATTCATAAACCGTTAGCGATTTTGGCGGTGTTGGCACGGCATTTGATTCTATGGGACTTGGCTGTGCCCGTGGAGTGATCTGTCTTCGCGCGGTGACCCTCAGTCGAGATCGCCCGGTCCGTACGACCGGGCCCAAGCGGGGAAGAATCCATGAAAATTGTTATGGCCATCATCAAGCCATTCAAGCTGGAAGAGGTCCGCGACGCCCTGACCGCCATCGGCGTTCACGGTCTCACGGTGACGGAAGTGAAGGGCTACGGCCGCCAGAAGGGCCATACGGAAATCTACCGCGGCGCTGAGTACGCTGTGAGCTTCCTGCCCAAGATCAAGATCGAGGTCGCTGTCGCCTCGGCCCAAGTCGACAAAACCATCGAAGCGATCACCGGTGCTGCAAAGACCGGCCAGATCGGCGACGGCAAAATCTTCGTCATCAATCTCGACCATGCGGTGCGCATCCGCACGGGCGAAGCCGATGACGCGGCGCTTTGATTTCGCGCAAACCTCATCTTACCAGGAGTACAAACAAATGACGTTCAAGCGTCCCACCAGCGCGGGATTGGCAGCTCTCGCAGTCGGCCTCTTCGCCACAACAGCCGCCTACGCAGCGCCGACGATCAACAAGGGCGATAACGCCTGGGTCATGACATCGGCGATTCTCGTTCTACTGATGACCATTCCCGGCCTCGCGCTGTTCTACGGCGGGCTCGTCCGCTCCAAGAACATGCTCTCGGTGCTGGCTCAGGTTTTCTACACCGTCTGCATCGTCACCATTATCTGGGCGGTGTACGGCTACAGCCTCGCCTTCACCGGCGGCTCGGATTACATCGGCGGCTTCTCTAAAGCCTTCATGTCCGGCATCACTCTGGAATCGGCGGCGGCGACGTTCAGTGTCGATGTCAACATTTCCGAACTGGTGTACTTCTGCTTCCAGCTCACCTTCGCTGCGATCACCCCGGCGCTCATCGTCGGCGCTTTCGCAGAACGCACGAAGTTCGCGGCGGTCGCGCTGTTCGTCCCTCTCTGGGTGACGCTGATTTATTTCCCGATGGCCCACATGGTTTGGTACTGGGCCGGTCCGGATGCGATCACCGATGCAGCCAAGGCACTTGCGGCAGCGGCTGACGGTGCAGCAAAGACTGCAGCACAGGCGAAACTCGACGAGGTGCTGGCTGACGGCGGCTTCATCTTCAAGAAGGGCGCGCTCGACTTCGCAGGTGGCACGGTTGTGCACATCAACGCCGGCATCGCGGGTCTGGTCGGCGCTCTGCTGATCGGCAAGCGCACCGGCTACGGCAAGGAGCTGATGGCTCCGCACTCGCTGACCATGACCATGATCGGCGCAGCCCTTCTGTGGGTGGGCTGGTTCGGCTTCAACGCCGGATCGAACCTCGAAGCCTCGGGCGGCGCTGCGCTCGCCATGACCAACACCTTCGTTGCAACCGCAGCGGCGGCTCTGTCGTGGATGTTCGCGGAATGGATAATCAAGGGTCACCCCTCGCTGCTCGGCGCATTGTCCGGCGCAGTCGCGGGTCTCGTTGCGGTCACACCGGCGGCCGGTTTCTCCGGTCCGATGGGCGCGATCGTGCTCGGCCTCATCGTCGGCGTCGTCTGCCTGTTCTTCTGCACCGTGGTGAAGAACGCGCTCGGCTATGACGACTCGCTCGATGTGTTCGGCATCCACTGCGTCGGCGGCATCGTCGGCGCTCTGGGCACCGGCATCCTGGTCAACCCCGCCCTCGGCGGCACCGGCGTGATGGACTACGTCGCCGGCAAGGTCGGCGAGTACGACCTCGTGGCGCAGATGACGTCTCAGTTCTGGGGCGTCGGCACCACGCTGCTGTTCTCGGGCATCGGTTCGGCGATCCTGTTCAAGGTCGTCGACGTGATCGTGGGCCTGCGTGTTTCGGTCGATGCGGAGCGCGAAGGCCTCGACATCACCGACCACACCGAGCGTGCGTACAACATGTAACGAGCATGATCCGGAAAAGTGGATCCCGGTTTTCCGAAAAGATCATGCTCAAGCCTGAATAAGGACAACGGGTGGGGCACAAACCCGGCAATGCCTCACCCGTCGGAGGGCCCCAGCGCAAGCTGGGGCCCTTACTTTTTGTCCCATCAGGAAAACGAAAATGCCGTCCGCAACCTCAGCTAAATGCGCCGAAAATCCACCCGCGCAGCGATGGTTAATCGCGTCTTAACCTCGCCCCACCTATGGTGATGTGATCCAATCCTGCGCGATCCTTGGGATCAATTCCGAGGGATCGACGGACCCTAAAGTGCTGGCGTTTCTCGTATGGCCATAACCGCTTCTTCCCGCTCGGCTCCCGCCGCCGGCGCCCAGGATGGCGCCCAGGCCGGCGAGCGCTCCCCCTTTGCCCGGCTGACCGATCTGCTGAGTCCCTATAAGCCGGGTAAGCCATTGATAAACATGTCGATTGGGGAGCCGCAGCATCCAGTGCCGGGCTTTGTCGGGCCGGTGCTGGCCAAACACATCAACGAATTCGGCCGCTACCCGATCGCAAAGGGTATCGAGCCATTCCGGCAGGCCGCCGCCGCTTGGGCGACCAAGCGCTTCGACCTCCCCAAGGCGGTCGATCCGGAAACCGAGATTCTGGTGCTCAACGGCAGCCGCGAAGGCTTGTTTTTCGCGGCGATCGCCGCGGCCCGTTACGTCGGCCCGCGCAAGGGTCCGCCCGCGATCCTGATGCCCAATCCGTTTTATCCAGCCTACGCAGCAGGCGCGCGCGCTGCCGGATGCGAGGCGGTGTTTCTGCCGACGACCCGCGACAACGGCTTTCTGCCCGATCTGGATTCGCTGAGCGCCGAGACCCTCGATCGCACCGTTGCATTTTATCTTGCGTCACCGGCCAATCCGCAGGGCTCGGTCGCATCGCGCGCTTACTTCGATCGCGTGAAGCAGCTCGCCGACCGTCACGGCTTCATCGTGCTCAGCGACGAATGCTATTCCGAAATCTACACAGGCGAAGCACCGGGCAGCATGCTGGCCGCCGCCGGAAATGATTTCGCCAATGTGGTTGCGTTCCAGTCGCTGTCGAAGCGCTCGAACCTGCCGGGCATGCGCGTCGGTTTTGTCGCCGGCGACAGGAAATTCCTCGCGCGCTTTCATGAGCTGCGCAACGTCGCGGCTCCTCAGGTGCCGGTGCCATTGCAGCATGTCGCCGTCGCCGCTTACGGTGATGAAGCCCATGTCGATGAAAATCGCAGGCTCTACCGGATCAAGTTCGATCTCGCGGACCAGATTCTCGGCAACCGTTTCGATTATCGGCGGCCCGCCGGCGGATTCTGCATCTGGCTCGACGTCTCTGAGCATGGCGGCGATGAAGCCGCGACCGTGAAGCTTTTCAGAGACGGCGGCGTGCGCGTCATTCCCGGAAGCTACCTGGCACGGCCACAGGCCGATGGCAGCAATCCCGGCGCGGGATACATCCGCGTCGCCATGGTGCAGGACAGTGAAACAACGGCTGAGGCGTTGCACCGTATGGTCGACGTCTTGAATGAAGCTCGGGGCTAGAAATATGCCAGCGATCGAACGCGTCATCCCCATCGTCGGCCAGATCTCGGACCCTTTGCGCGAAATGCTGGGGCGCCGTCTGCGCGAACTCACCGGCCTCGGCGTCATCGCCCTGTCGTGCGTCGTTGCCGCCGCCCTCATGACGTGGTCGGTGCAGGATCCCAGCCTCAGCCACGCAACCTCCGGCACCATCCGCAACCTGATGGGACGGCCCGGCGCCATCGGCTCTGACATGCTGATGCAGATCTTCGGCCTCGGCGCGATCATGCTGATCCTGCCGATCGCAGTGTGGGGCTGGCGGCTGGTGACGCATCGTCTCTTCGACCGCGAAGCCTTGCGCATCGCCTGCTGGATTCTGTGCGCGGTGATTGCCGCCGGATTTGCCAGCTGCCTCCCGCGCAGCGGCGCGTGGCCGCTGCCGACCGGGCTCGGTGGCGTCGTTGGCGATGCGCTGGTGCGCTTTCCCGCCGTCGTGTTCGGCCCGCCGGGCGTGATCTATCGCACCGTGCTGGGTGTCATCCTGTTCGCGGCGATGATCGGAAGCTTCGTCTTCGCCTGCGGCGCAGGTGCAAAGGAAAAGATCGTCGAACGCACCCGGCCGCCGATGATCGAAGAGGATGATTTCGAAGAGGACGACCGCCGCTCGATTTCGCTGGGATGGCTGGTCCATGCCGTAATGAGCGCGAAGGCACGCGTTGTCCGCATGGCCTCGGCACTTTTCGCAATGATGGTCGGACGGACGGACTCCCACCGCACGCGGTCGTCGTTCGAGCGCATGGAGCCGAATCTTGGCGGCGAGCGCCGCGCTCCGTCGCTGGTGCCGCAAGACGAATACGAAGAGGAAGAAGAGGACGAGGAGGAAGAAGAAGAGGAAGAGCCCGTCGCCCGTGCACCGCGCAAGCGCGCCGAGCCAAAGGCTTCGAACCGCAAGGGCTCTTTCGTGTTGCCGCCGATCTCCGTGCTGGCCGCACCGAAATCAACGGATCGCCAGCCCCTGAGCAAGGACGAACTGGAAGCCAACTCACGCGCGCTGGAAGGCGTGTTGCAGGATTTCGGCGTGCGCGGTGAAATCACCAATGCGCATCCGGGCCCCGTCGTCACGCTGTACGAGCTTGAGCCGGCGCCCGGCATCAAGTCCTCGCGCGTGATCGGTCTTGCCGACGACATCGCCCGCTCGATGAGCGCGGTATCGGCCCGCGTCGCCGTCGTGCCCGGCCGCAACGCCATCGGCATCGAATTGCCGAACCAGCATCGCGAGAAGGTTTATCTGCGCGAATTGCTGGTCGCCAAGGAAGGCAATGAATCGTCCGCCAAGCTGCCGCTGTGCCTCGGCAAAACCATCGGCGGCGTCTCGACCATCGTCGATCTCGCGCGCATGCCTCACTTGCTCATCGCGGGCACCACCGGCTCCGGTAAATCGGTCGCCATCAACACCATGATCCTGTCGCTGGTGTATCGCCTGCGGCCGGATCAGTGCCGCCTGATCATGGTCGATCCGAAGATGCTCGAACTCTCGGTGTATGACGGCATCCCGCATCTGCTGACGCCGGTCGTCACCGATCCGAAGAAGGCCGTCGTCGCGCTGAAATGGGCCGTGCGCGAGATGGAGCAGCGCTACAAGAACATGTCGAAGCTCGGCGTGCGCAACATCGACGGCTACAATGCCCGCGTTGCCGAAGCCAAGGCCAAGGGCGAAGAACTGACCCGCACCGTTCACACCGGCTTCGACAAGGAATCCGGCAAGGCGATCTACGAGGAAGAGAAGCTCGAGCTCGAGCCGTTGCCCTTCATCGTCATCATCGTGGATGAAATGGCCGACCTGATGATGGTCGCCGGCAAGGACATCGAAGGCGCGGTGCAGCGTCTTGCGCAGATGGCGCGCGCCGCCGGACTGCATGTGATCCTCGCCACGCAGCGCCCGTCGGTCGATGTCATCACCGGCACCATCAAGGCGAACTTCCCGACCCGCATCTCCTTCCAGGTGACCTCGAAGATCGACAGCCGCACCATCCTGGGCGAGATGGGCGCCGAGCAGCTGCTCGGCCAGGGCGACATGCTTTACATGGCCGGCGGCGGACGCATCAGCCGCGTCCACGGCCCGTTCGTGTCGGACGAGGAAGTCGAAAAGATCGTCCGCCATCTGAAGTCGCAGGGTCAACCGGAATACCTCGAAGCCGTCACGGCGGAAGAGGAAACCGACGAGGACGGCAACGCCGTGTTCGACGGCACCAGCATGGGCGCCAATGGCGGCGAAGGCGACCTGTTCTCGCAGGCGGTGGCGATCGTGAAGCGCGACCGCAAGGCCTCGACCAGCTACATCCAGCGCCGGCTCCAGATCGGCTACAACCGCGCCGCCACCCTGATGGAACGGATGGAACTGGAAGGCATCGTCGGACAGCCCAACCACGCCGGCAAGCGTGAGATTCTGGTGGCCGAGGAGGATGAACGATTTGGCTAGAACCACGCCGTTCGCAGCCGCGAAATCGCCATAGCTTGGGGCTAGGCCCCAGCGGAAAGATCACAAGACATCCGACAGGACGGTCCGTTGAGAAAATTCCATCGCAATCAGCCGTTCTGCCGCAACCCGCTCTCCGCGCGTGGTTTTCTCGCCGTGAAATGGCCCGCCGCGGCAGTGGCGACGGCCCTCGCCGCAGCGCTCATGATGTCGACGGCCTCGGCCCAGGCCGTTCCCGTTCCAAAGCCTGCGCCGAAGCCCCGTGCGGATGTCCCGAAACAGGCGCTGCCGTCACCGGTGATTCCGGGTCCGTCCGCCGCCACCCCGCCGACACCGATCATTCCGGATCTGCGCAACCTGTTCGGCGGCAACACGCCGACGTTCGACGCCAATCAGAAGGCGCTCGCCGGCAAGGTCAGCGCCTACATGTCGACACTTCAGAACGTCTCCGGCAACTTCGTGCAGGTCGGCCCTGACGGCAAACGCACCACCGGCGATTTCTACATTCAGAAGCCCGGCAAGATTCGCTTCGAGTATGACGATCCGTCGCCGATCGCGCTTGTCGCCGACGGATCATCCGTGATCGTGCGCGACCGCAGGCTCGCGACCCAGGATGTCTATCCATTGTCGCAGACGCCGCTGCGCTATCTGCTGTCCGACCGCATCGACCTGATGCGCGACACCAATGTTGTGGGCGTCGCCTCCGACGACATGTTCATCAGCGTGACCATCGAGGAAAAGCAGCCGCTGGTCGGGACCAGCCGGCTGATGCTGATGATCGGCGCCAAGGACAACCAGCTCAAGCAGTGGACCGTGACCGATCCGCAAGGTTACGACACCACCGTGGCGGTCTATAACCTCGACACCACCAAGAAACTCGATCCCGGCATGTTCAGGATCGACTACACCAACTACCAGAGCAATCAGAACTAGCGCAGCCGGACTGGAGCGCGCGGACAAAACCGGCTAACGGTCTTGTCCGATTGCCCTCATTGTCCGTTGTCATGCGCCTCACCCTCACCACCTGGAATATCAATTCGGTGCGCCTGCGCATCGACCTCGTCGCGAAGTTCATCGAGGCCGTGCGGCCGGATGTGCTGTGCCTTCAGGAAACAAAATGCATCGATGACGCATTTCCGCTGAAGCGCTTCAAGCAACTTGGCTACGAGCACGTCGCGCTCAACGGCCAGAAGGGCTATCACGGTGTCGCCATCGTCTCGAAACTTCCGTTCGAGTCGAGCGACGTGCGGACGTTCTGCGGCAAGATCGATTCACGGCATATTTCAGTGGCGTTCGGGCAGAAGGCACAGATCGCCGAGCCGCTCATCGTACATAACTTCTACGTACCCGCTGGCGGCGATATCCCCGACCCCGCGCTCAATCCGAAATTCGAGCACAAGCTCTCGTTTCTTGATGAGATGCGCGATTGTGAACCACTCCATCCGAAAGCCAATGACCGGCACATCCTTGTGGGCGACCTCAACGTCGCGCCGCACGAACACGACGTGTGGTCGCACAAGCAGCTCTTGAAGATCGTGTCGCACACGCCGGCCGAATGCGACAAGCTGCTCGCCGTGCAGGCTTGCGGCGACTGGATCGACGTCGCCCGGCAGCGGATTCCGCTGTCCGAGAAGGTCTACACGTGGTGGAGTTACCGCTCAGCCGACTGGAGCGCCGCCAACAAGGGCCGCCGGCTCGACCACATCTGGGTTTCAAAAGCGCTCGGCGATAGCGTTCAGGACTTCAAAATCACCAAGGACGCACGCGGCTGGGAACGCCCGTCGGATCATGTGCCGGTGACGGCGGTTCTCGACGTTTGAATTCGGTTGATCACGGCCTGTTGCGGCAGGACTATCGCAACGTCTCGGACACGCGGGTCATTGCGCTGGTGGCCGCAGTAGAGCGGGCGGCGAAATCATCGCGCAACCGCCGTGCCGCTTCCGGATGGCTTTCAAGCACGCGCTGGAACAGACTGCGTGAGATGCGCAGCACCGATGATGGCTCAAGCGCAATCGCGGTCGCAGGCCGCGCCATCGCAACCACAAGCGCAAGTTCGCCGATCAGGACGTTTTCGCCCGCGACGGCTTCCTGACCATCATCGGACGCGACACGAAATGCGCCGCTCCTGACGATGAACCCGGAATCAGCCGGCTCGCCCTGTACGAACAGCTTTTCGCCAAATCCGTAGTCGCGCTGCTCGGCGCCGATCGCAAGCACCTGCAAAGCCGCAGCGCCCAACAAACTCAATGTCGGGACGCGCGCGAACAGGGCGATGTCATCTTCAATGGCCATAGAGAGCTGTGATTCGACTCATGGCACCAGCTTATAGCCGCCGGACTCAGTCACAAGAATTTCGGGGTTGGCAGCATCCTTCTCCACCTTCTGGCGCAGGCGGTAGATATGCGTTTCCAGCGTGTGGGTGGTGACGCCCGAATTGTAGCCCCAGACCTCCTGGAGCAGGGTTTCGCGCGACACCGGCAATTGCCCGGCGCGGTAGAGAAAGCGCAGGATCGCGGTTTCCTTCTCGGTCAGCCGGACTTTCTTGGCGTTGGCGCCGGTCAGCATTTTCGAACCGGGGCGGAAGCTGTAGGGGCCGACCGAAAACACCGCGTCTTCGCTGGCTTCGTGCTGGCGCAACTGCGCGCGGATACGGGCCAGCAGCACGGCAAAGCGGAAAGGCTTCGCCACGTAATCGTTCGCGCCTGATTCGAGGCCGAGAATGGTGTCCGAATCGGTGTCGTGCCCGGTCAGCATAATGATCGGCGACTTGAAGCCGCCCTTGCGCAGGCTGCGCACCACTTCGCGGCCATCGGTATCGGGCAGGCCGACATCCATCAGCACCAGATCGGGCGAGTTGCTTTTGGCCGCCAGTGCACCTTTCGCACCGGTATCGACCGCGGATGCCTCGAATTCCTCGTGAAGCGACAATTGCTCCACCAGAGCTTCGCGCAGATCGGTATCGTCATCCACGATCAGGATCTTGCGGGCGTTGGCCATTACATCCAGTCCTTTAAAATTTGGCTTGTAAAAGAGGACTTTGAGAGCGATCCCGAAGGGGCATATCTCAAAGAGCCTCGGCGAAATAGAGCATTTGCAGGCGAAAGCGCAAGCTGGGTTTGTGCGCAGTCATCGGAAGCAATTATGGGAAATCGAGGCTTTCCAAGGGCTTATAGTACACCGTTGCGTGATCGGCCGCTGGCGGCCATCGCGATCCATGCCGCCGCAGGCCGCCCGACCCAAGGCTGGCTGGTGGCCGGAGCGCACATCCTACCGGTCGCGCTTGGACGCGGCGGAATCAAGGCCAACAAGTTCGAAGGCGACGGCGGCACCCCGCGCGGCATCTTCCGGCCGGTCCGGCTGTGGTGGCGGGCCGACCGGCACCCCCGGCCGCGAACGCATTTGCCGATCCAGGCCATCAGGCCGACCGACGCCTGGTCCGAAGACCCCACCGACCGGCACTACAATCAGGCCGTGACGCGCGTACCGGGCGACGACGGCGACCGGCTGACGCGGGACGATCACCTTTACGATTTCATCGTCGAGATCGACCACAACACCCGGCCCCGCATTGCCGGACGCGGCAGTGCGGTCTTCCTCCATCTCGCCCGCGAGAAATTTTCGCCAACTGCAGGCTGCGTCGGACTGACCCGAGGTGCAATGTTGCAGCTCCTCGCGCGGATCGGGCCGAAGACAAGGATCGTGATTGGGTGAGGCTTGTAAGACTTTCGTCATTGGCGAGCGAAGCAAGGCAATCCAGAGCAACAAAAAGGAACTGGATTGCGTCGTCGCAAGTGCTCCTCGCAATGACGATGACGCCTCTCGTGCCGAATCTCTACCGCTTCCCGAAAATCGCCGAGCCGATGCGAACATGCGTCGCACCGAGCTGAATCGCGGTCTCGAAATCCGCGCTCATGCCCATCGACAGCAATTTGAGTCCGTTGCGCGCAGCGATCTTTGCAGTGAGCGCGAAGTGCGGTGCCGGTGGATCCTCAACCGGCGGAATGCACATCAGCCCGGAGATCCGCAAGCCATAGACGTCGCGGCAGCTTGCGATGAACGCGTCGGCATCGGCCGGCGCGATTCCCGCCTTCTGCGGTTCTTCACCGGTGTTGAGTTGAACGAACAACTCCGGATGCCGGTCTTGCTTAACGATTTCTTTCGCCAGCGCTTCGCACAAACTGGCGCGGTCCACGGAGTGAATGGCATCGAACAGCGCCACGGCCTCCTTGGCCTTGTTCGATTGCAGCGGCCCGATCAGGTGAAGCGCGAGGCCTTGATGCTTCGCCATCAAGTCAGGCCACTTGGACTTTGCCTCCTGCACGCGATTTTCGCCGAACACCCGCTGGCCCGCATGAATCACCGGTTCGATGGCATTGCCATCGAATGTCTTCGATACCGCCACAAGCGTTACCGAGGCCCGCTCACGGCGAGCATCGCGGCACGCGCGCGAAATTTCCCGCTCCACGGCGGCGAGCCCGCTTGGTGAATCAGAGGTTAGCGGCGGCACGTTATCCACAGCCATCGATGCAAACCTGCGTTAAAAATTAGGGATCATTCGATTTTTAGCGAATTCAAGAAAGGGTCTTTGAACCCTTTTTTGTAGGGTTGGCGTGGGGCAAGGGAATATCGATGTCAATCGCCAGCTTCGGCCGCAAAACGTCAAAACTCAAGGCGCTCGTCGGGATTCGCGCGCGCCTCGTGATTCTGGCGTTGATTCTGGTCGTTCCGCTGATGCTGGACCGCGTGCGGGTGCTCGAAGACACCCGCTCCAAACAGGTGGCACAGGCCGCAAACGAGCTGTCGGAACTGGCGAAACATACCGCCGACGCACAGCGCGAAATCATTTCGACGGTCCAGGCTGTCGTGAAATCCTCCGCCTATATCTACGCCGCAGCGTCGCATCAGGGCCGCGGCTGTGCGGTGATGCGTGCAAGTCTTCGTGTTGATTTGCCTTGGATCAGAAACATTTCGATCATCGGTCCGGAGGGCAAGATCGATTGTTCGACAAAGACGGAGATCGTCGGATTTGATCTCAGTGATCGCGACTATGTCCGCAAGGCGCGAGAGCTTCATGAATTCGTCCTCAGCGATTACATCCCGAGCCGCATTACGACTCTTCCGACAATGATCGCAGCCTATCCCGTCTCCGCCGTCGATGGCCGGCAGGAGTCTGTGGTGATCGCAGCAATCGATCTGAAATGGATGTCGCAACTTCTGACCAACCGCGGCGGGCGCTCCGGTGTGTCAGTCGTTCTCGTCGACGGAACAGGAACGATTCTGGCATCTCCGCCCGAGAGCGCGAACCTGATCGGGCAAAAACTCAAGGACACCTCGCTGTTCGAGGCCGTCACGCTGCGCGAAATCAATCTCGATCGCGAATACGGATCGATCTCGTTCCAATCCGCCGATGGCGAGCGAAAGGCCGTGTCGTTCGCGCGCGTTACCGGCACGCGCGCGCGCATGATCGTCAGCATCAACCAGTCGGTTCTGCTGGGCGAAATCAATCGCGATATTATAAACGCCTACATCCAGCTTGGCATTGTCGGGCTCATTACATTGCTCGGCGCATGGTTTGCCGGTGAGCGCCTCATCATGCGGCCCGTCCGCATGATGACCGACATGGCCAACCGGCTGGGCCGCGGCGAATTGTCCGCGCGGGCATCGAGTGCATCGCTGCCGCCAGAATTCGTACCGCTCGCGAAAGCGTTCGATGCGATGGCGTCGCAACTGTCCGAGCGCGAACGCGAGATGGCCGCAGCCAACGACCGACTGACCGTCATCGCGTCGCACGACCTGGTGTCCGGTCTGGCGAACCGTCGCGGTTTCCAGAGCCGGCTCGAATTCGAATGGATGAAAGCGCTGCAGTCCGGCGGACGGCTTTCGGTGCTGATGATCGACGTCGATCACTTCAAATTGTTCAACGACACCTACGGTCACCCGGAAGGCGATACCTGCCTCAGACGGGTCGGCGAGGTACTGGCGGCGATCGCCAATTCATGCGGCGGCTTCGCGGCCCGTTACGGCGGCGAAGAATTCTGCCTGCTGCTGCCCAACAGCGATCCCGCGCATGCCGTGCAGGTGGGCGAACAAGTGCGCGCGACGGTGGAAGGCCTCGCGATTCCGCACCTCACCAGTCCCGGCCAGACCGTCACCGTCAGCGTCGGCGTCGCGACCATCGCCCCGAGCGAGTCCCAGCCGCAGGATGACCTGATCGAGGCCGCGGACGCCGCGCTGTACGCGGCCAAACGCCGGGGCAGGAACGCGGTGGTCGAGCACGGCCTGATCCGGTCCGCCGATCAGCCGGTTTCACTGGCCGGCTAGGGTCGCGCGAGGCCATATTTGCGCCTAAAGCGTTGACCCGTCGCGGTCTTTTGTGGCTAGTCTGCCGCCTCCTTGTCCCCTTTGGCAGACGACCTATCCGATGACGACCGAACGCTATAACGCCCGCGAATCCGAACCGCGGTGGCAGAAACTCTGGGATGAGCGCGCCATCTTCGCTACGCGCAACGACGACCCCAGGCCGAAATATTACGTGCTTGAAATGTTCCCCTATCCGTCGGGGCGCATCCATATGGGTCACGTCCGCAACTACACCATGGGTGACGTGGTCGCGCGCTACATGCGCGCCAAGGGTTTCAATGTGTTGCATCCGATGGGCTGGGACGCCTTCGGCCTGCCGGCCGAAAACGCCGCCATCGAGCGCAAGGTCGCGCCAAAGGCCTGGACCTACGAAAACATCGCAGCGATGAAGAAGCAGCTTCAGACCATGGGTCTGTCGCTCGACTGGTCGCGCGAATTCGCGACCTGCGACCCGAGCTACTACAAGCATCAGCAGAAGATGTTTCTCGATTTCATGAAGGCCGGATTGGCCGAGCGTGAAAAGCGCAAGATCAACTGGGATCCGGTCGACATGACCGTGCTCGCCAACGAGCAGGTGATCGACGGGCGCGGCTGGCGCTCCGGTGCTGTCGTCGAACAGCGCGAGATGAACCAGTGGGTCTTCAAGATCACGAAGTACTCACAGGAGCTGCTCGACGCGCTGGATAAGCTCGACCGCTGGCCCGACAAGGTTCGGCTGATGCAGCGCAACTGGATCGGCAGGTCCGAGGGCCTGCTGATTCGCTTTGCGCTGGATTCTGCAAGCGCACCGAACGGCGAAAGCGAACTCAAGGTTTTCACGACGCGTCCCGACACGCTGTTCGGCGCCAAGTTCATGGCGATCGCGGCCGATCATCCGCTGGCGCAGGCGGCGGCCTTGAAAAATCCAAAGCTCGCCGAGTTCATCGCCGAGACAAGGCGCCTGGGCACCGCGCAGGAAATCATCGACACCGCCGAGAAGCAGGGCTTCGACACCGGCATCAAGGCAGTCCATCCATTCGATCCGGACTGGAAACTGCCGGTCTATGTCGCAAACTTCGTGCTGATGGAATACGGCACCGGCGCGATCTTCGGTTGCCCCGCGCACGATCAGCGCGACCTCGACTTCGTCAACAAATACAACCTTGGCAACACGCCCGTCGTGTGTCCCGAAGGCCAGGATCCAAAAACGTTCGTCATCTCCGACACGGCCTATGACGGCGAAGGCCGCATGATCAATTCACGCTTCCTCGATGGCATGACCATCGAAGCGGCGAAGGAGGATGTCGCCAAACGTCTCGAAAGCGCGACCCACGGCAACGGGCCGGTCGGCGAGCGGCAAGTCAACTTCCGCCTGCGCGACTGGGGTATTTCGCGTCAACGCTACTGGGGTTGCCCGATCCCCGTCATCCATTGCCCGAAGTGCGATGTGGTGCCGGTGCCGGACAAGGACCTGCCGGTGGTGCTGCCGGAGGATGTGACCTTCGACAAGCCGGGCAACGCGCTCGATCATCATCCGACCTGGAAGCACGTCACCTGTCCGCAATGCGGCGGCAAGGCCACGCGCGAAACCGACACGATGGACACGTTCGTCGATTCGTCGTGGTACTTCGCGCGCTTCACCGATCCCTGGAACGAGAACGCGCCGACCACGCCTGCCGTGGCCAACCACATGATGCCGGTCGATCAGTATATCGGCGGCGTCGAACACGCGATCCTGCATCTTTTGTATTCGCGCTTCTTCACCCGCGCGATGAAGGCGACGGGACATGTCGGCATGGACGAGCCGTTCGCCGGCATGTTCACGCAGGGCATGGTGGTGCATGAAACCTACAGGAAGCAGGACGGCACCTTCGCTTCACCCGCCGAGATCAACATCGAGACCGTCGGCGACAAGCGCCGCGCGACATTGCTGACGACGAAAGAATCCGTCGAGATCGGCTCGATCGAGAAGATGTCGAAGTCGAAACGGAACACCGTCGATCCGGACGACATCATCGGCACCTACGGCGCCGACACCGCGCGCTGGTTCATGCTGTCCGACTCACCGCCCGACCGCGACGTGATCTGGAGCGAAGAAGGCGTGCAGGGCGCCAGCCGCTTCGTGCAACGGGTCTGGCGGCTGGTGAACACCGCAGCTCCGCATTTGCCGAAGCCGGGCACACCTGCGGGCAGCGACGGCCCGGAGGAGGCGCTGGCGCTGCGCCGCATTGCCCACCGCACCCTCGCGGACATCTCGACCTCGATCGAGCGGCTGCGCTTCAACACGGCGATTGCAAAGCTCTATGCCTTTGTGGGGGCGCTGGCGGACGTGGTCGATGGGCCGGCGAAATCGCTGGAAACCAACCCGGCGGTCGCAGCAGCCGCCCGGGAAGCTTTCGATATCCTGGCCCGGCTGATCTCGCCCATGATGCCGCATCTGGCCGAGCAGTGCTGGCAGGTGCTGGGGCATTCGGGGCTGGTTTCCGAGGCGGAATGGCCCGAAATCGAGCCCAAACTGCTGGTCGATGACACAATTACGCTGCCGGTGCAGGTTAATGGCAAGAAGCGCTCGGATGTCACGGTGGCCCGAAATGCTTCGAACGGGGAAATTGAGGCTGCCGTTTTGGCAATCGATGCAGTAAAATCGGCCTTGGATGGGAAATCTCCCCGAAAAGTCATCATCGTTCCGCAGAGGATCGTGAATGTCGTGGTTTGATACGCGCATCGCAGCCCGGCTTGTGGCCGTGGCCGCCCTTGCGGCCCTGACGGCCGGGTGCTTCCAGCCGATGTATGGCGAGCGCAGCGCAAGCGGCGGATCGGCGCTGCGGGAGAAGCTGCAGGGCGTCGAGGTTCCTCCGCTCAACCTGCCCAACGGTTCGCGCGAGGCGCGGCTTGGCGTCGAGATTCGCAATTCGCTGATGTTCAGCATGTACGGCAGCGCCGTCGGCGCTCCACCGACTCACCGCCTGTTGATGCGCGTCAGCACGTCGCGGCTGTCGATCATCGTCGATCCGACCACCGCCCGGCCGGACATCGAGAACTACGGCATCGATGTGGTCTATGAGCTGAAGGACAACGCCACCGACAGGACGGTGCTGACCGGAACGACGTTCGCGCGCGTGTCTTACGACATTCCGGGACAGGCGCAGCGCTTCGCTCGTTCGCGCGGACTGCGTGACGCGGAAGACCGCGCCGCCAAGGTCATCGCGGACAATATCAACCAGCGCCTCGCATCGTTCTTCGTTGCCGGCACCTGATCCACGATCAGCTTCGGGATAATTTGTGGTCGCGCTTCGCGGGAAAGAAATCGACGCGTTTCTGGCCCGGCCCGATCCGTCGCGGCCGATCATCCTGCTCTATGGTCCCGACACCGGCCTCGTGCGTGAACGCGCCGACGCGCTGATGGCGTCAGCCGTCGATGATCCGAATGATCCGTTTTCACTGGTGCGCATGGATGGCGACGAACTCGCCGCCGAACCGTCGCGCCTTGTCGAAGAAGCCATGACGGTGCCGCTGTTCGGCGGCCGCCGGGCCATCCGGATCAGGGCAGGATCGCGCAGTTTCGCGAGCGGCATCGATACGCTCGCGGAGATGCAGCCGAAGGATTGCCGTATCGTGATCGAGGCCGGCGAGTTGCGCCCGGATGCTCCCTTGCGGAAAGCCTGCGAGAAAGCCAAGACCGCCGTCGCCATCGCCTGCTATGCCGACACCGAACGCGATCTTGCCAGGCTGATCGACGATGAACTGCGTGCCTCGAAATTGACGATCGCGCCCGACGCGCGCGCGGCATTGACCTCGCTGCTTGGCGGCGACCGTCAGGCCTCGCGTAACGAAATTCGCAAGGTCGCGCTCTACGCTCATGGCCAACGCGAAGTGACGCTGGACGATGTGGTTGCCATCGTCACCGACGCCTCGGGTCTGGCACTCGATCCTATCGTGGACAATGCCTTTGCCGGACGTGCCGCCGACGTCGAAACCATGTTCACCAAGGCAATGGCGGCCGGGACCTATCCCGGTCTGATCATCATGTCGGCGCAGCGCCACGCCGCACTGCTGCACAAGGCGCGGCTATCGATCGAGGAAGGCCGCAGTGAACTCGACGCGCTCGACGGCGGATTTCCGCGGCTGCATTTTTCGCGCAAGCCGCTGGTCGAAACGGCGCTGCGAAACACCAGCACCGAGCGGATGGCCCGGGTGATGGCGCAACTGGCCGACGCCGCGTTCGACATGCGCAAACAATCGTCGCTGGCTGAAATCATCGCGCAGCGTGCGCTGCTCGCGATTGCGGTCAACGCACGGCGGCGGGGCTGACGAATCCCCAATGTCGTCCCCGCGAAAGCGGGGACCCATAGACATCAAAGCTCAAGAACATAGCGGTTGAATTCTGGATCAAGGAAGACTGGGTCCCCGTCTTCGCGCGGACGACACAGCAATCACTGCAACGGCATAATTCGTTGACGGTTTACTTGCCCGCTTCGAGCCGCCGCAAAATCTCGTCGAGCTGATCGAGATCGGTGTACTTGATCTGCACCGTGCCACCGGGATTGCGGTGATCGACACTCACCTTCAGGCCGAGCACATCACTGACGCGCTTTTCAAGTGCGATGGTGTCGGGATCTTTCGCGGGCGCTGTGCCCCGCGCCTTCTGCGGCTTGCGCTCGGGGACACCTTCTTCGTGCGCGAGCGCTTCGGTCTGACGCACGTTCAGACCTTCCTCGACGATGCGCTTCGCGGCCGCTGCGGCATCCGGCAGATTGATCAGCGCGCGGGCATGTCCGGCGGACAGTTTGCCTTCGGCGATGTAAGCCTGAACCTGATCCGGCAGCTTCGTCAGACGCATCATGTTCGCGACATGGCTGCGGCTCTTGCCGACGATCTTGGCGATATCTTCCTGGCTGCGTTTGAATTCGGCGGCGAGCGCGTGATAGCCCTGCGCCTCTTCCATTGCGTTCAGGTCCGAGCGCTGCACGTTCTCGATGATCGCGATCTCGAGCGCGTCGCTGTCATTCACCTCGACGGTGACGACCGGCACATCATGCAGACCGGCGCGCTGCGACGCGCGCCAGCGCCGCTCACCCGCGATGATTTCGAAACGATCCGTCGCGCCCTTTACCGAACGCACGACGATCGGCTGAATCACGCCGTGCTGCTTGATCGACGCCGACAACTCATCGAGCTCGGTATCGGAAAACGTGCGGCGCGGGTTGCGTGGATTGGCCTTCAGGAATTCAATCGGAACACGGCGCGGCGTGCGCGACGGACGATCGACGTGAGCGGCTTCGCCGCCGACATCGCCAATCAGACTTGCAAGACCGCGACCCAATCGCGAACGCTCGTCGGCCATTGCCGTCTCCCTTGCACTCAACCCACGCACTCCAGATCAACAATCTTAAGACCGACGATCCGAAGACCGTCGCTGTTTGTCATTGCGAGGAGCTTTTGCGACGAAGCAATCCAGATTTTACTTTCGCAAGACTGGATTGCTTCGCTTCGCTCGCAATGACGGCGGATACTTAATGCGAACGCAGTTCGCGCTCGCGCTGAATCACTTCGGTCGCGAGTTTCAGATACGCATCGCTGCCGACGCATTTGAGATCGTAAACCAGCACCGGCTTCCCGTAAGACGGCGCTTCGGAAATGCGCACGTTGCGCGGGATCATGGTGTTGTAGACCTTGCTGCCCATGAACTGGCGCACATCGGCGACGACCTGGTTCGACAGGTTGTTGCGCGAGTCGAACATCGTCAGCACGATGCCGTGAATCGACAGCGTCGGATTCAGCGTCGAGCGCACCTGCTCGACGGTCTGCAACAACTGCGACAATCCTTCGAGCGCGAAGAATTCACACTGCAGCGGCACGAGAATAGCGTGCGACGCCGCCATGGCGTTGACGGTGATGAGATTGAGCGACGGCGGACAATCGACCAGCACGTAGGTGTAGTCGGTGTCGGGGGCGACGTTGACGTTGAGTTCGGCGATCGCATCGCGCAGACGAAACGCGCGGTCGCGCGTGGTGCCGAGTTCAAGTTCAAGACCCGACAGATCCATGGTCGATGCCGCGATGTGCAGGCGAGGGACCGCAGTCGGGATGATCGCCTCGCGCAGCTTGGCCTCGCCGATTAGCACGTCATAGGTCGAACAGTTGCGGTTGCGCCGGTCGATGCCGAGGCCGGTCGAGGCGTTGCCCTGAGGATCGAGATCGACGATCAGCACCCGCTCGCCGATGGCAGCAAGCGCGGTTCCGAGATTGATGGCGGTCGTAGTCTTGCCAACGCCGCCCTTCTGATTGGCGAGCGCCAGAATCCGGGGATGACCCCGTTGGCCTGTCGCGCCGCTCTCGTCTTGAAAAACTCCGTCGATGCCAACCATGTGCCTGGCCATGCCTTCTTGTTGCTGGACGGGTTATCGCCGCTCAATCGTATTGAGCTCGACGATCCAGCCGTGTCCGCCGGTGCGACTGGGATGAAGAAGAGGCTCTATCTTCCAGTATTTAGTAGCTTCCGTCAATTCAGCCTCTACATCTTGTCCCTTCAGGAACAAGACTTTGGTGCCTTGCTGCACCAGCGGTGCCGCAAAACCCAGCAACATATGTAGTGGAGCAACTGCGCGGGCAGTGATGCAATCGACCGGCGTCCGCGAACTATCCACATAATCCCCGATGTCAGCGAGGACAACTGAGCCGGCACCCCCGGTCACCCGCAGCGCCTCCCGAAGAAACGCAGCCTTCTTGGCATTGCGCTCCACGAGCTGGACCGTCGCACCGTCACGCTCGGCCATCGCACAGGCCAGCACCACGCCGGGAAAGCCACCACCGCTGCCGAAGTCGAGCCAGCGCCGGGCGTTCGGCGCCAGATCCAGAAGCTGAAGCGAATCGGAGATGTGCCGGGTCCAGAGCTGCGGAAGCGTGGAGGGCGCAATCAGATTGGTCTTGGCCTGCCATTCGACCAATAGACTGACATAGCGGTCGAGCCGCGCCTCTGTTTCACGTGAAACAGGAGTCAGCGCCAAGGCCGCCGCCTTGTCCGAGGCTGGGATGGAAGCGAGGGCCGGTTTGGCCATGAGATGCGCCTATGCCGAAGCTGCTGAGGATCGGCGCGCCTCGCGGCGCAGATAGGCCGCCAGAATGGCAAGTGCCGCCGGGGTCATGGCCTCGATCCGGCCCGCCTGCCCGATGGTCCGGGGCCGGACCGTCTCAAGCTTCTGACGGGCTTCGTTCGAAAGACCGGGAACGGCGCTGTAATCGACGTCGGTCAGAACCAGCCCCTCGTCGCGGCGGAATGCCTGCACATCGGCGGCCTGGCGGGCGAGATAGACATCGTACTTGGCGTCGATCTCCAGATGGACCGCGATCTTCGGATCAATTGCGTTGAGCTGCGGCCAGATTGACGTGATGTTGGCCCATTCCACCTCGGGATAGGCCAACATTTCGAACGCAGTGCGCCGCTGACCGTCGTGGTTGAGCATCAGGCCGTGCTTTGCGGCCTCATTCGGTGTCACAGAGAGCGATTTT
>JAUSAX010000046.1 GCA_030652315.1 Afipia sp.
CCCGACGAGGTGGCATTGACCTGCGAACTGTTCGGGCAGGTCGAGAAGATGCTGGGACTGCCGGAAAACACCATGAAGGTCGGCATCATGGACGAGGAGCGCCGCACCACGGTGAACCTCCAGGCCTGCATCCAGAACGCCGCGCAGCGCATCTGCTTCATCAACACGGGCTTCCTCGACCGCACCGGCGACGAAATCCATACGTCGATGGAAGCGGGTCCGATGATCCGCAAGAACGACATGAAGGCGCAGCCCTGGATCAAGGCCTACGAGGACTGGAACGTCGACACCGGTCTGGCCAACGGCCTGCCGGGTCACGCGCAGGTCGGCAAGGGCATGTGGGCGGCCCCCGACAAGATGGCCGACATGCTGACTCAAAAGGTCGCACATCCGCAGGCCGGCGCATCCACCGCCTGGGTGCCCTCGCCAACGGCTGCGACGCTGCACGCGCTGCACTATCATCAGGTCGATGTCGGCGCGCGGCAGAAGGAACTGAAGAGCCGCCCGAAGGCGAAGCTCTCGGACATTCTGACGATTCCGGTGTCGCAGTCGAACTGGGCGCCCGACGACGTCAAGCAGGAGATCGACAACAATTGCCAGGGCATTCTCGGCTACGTGGTGCGCTGGATCGACCAGGGCGTCGGCTGCTCCAAGGTGCCGGACATTCATGACGTCGGCCTGATGGAAGACCGCGCCACGCTGCGGATCTCCGCGCAGCATCTGGCCAACTGGCTGCATCAGGGCGTCGTCACCAAGGACCAGGTGATGGAATCCCTGAAGCGCATGGCCGCGATCGTGGATAAGCAGAACGCCGGCGATGCGCTTTACAAGCCGATGGCCCCGAAGTTCGACGGCGTCGCCTTCCAGGCCGCCAGCGACCTGATCTTCAAGGGCCGCGAGCAGCCGAACGGCTACACCGAGTTCATCCTGCACGCACGCCGCAAGGAAGCGAAGCTCGCGGGCTAACCCGCCAATCCATGTGACACGAAAATGAAAACCCCGGTGCTTGCGCCGGGGTTTTTTCTTGAGCGGCACCGGATTGCCAAATCGTTCTACGGTTTACGCCATCTTAACAGCGCGTCGTGAAAGATCGATTCAGTGGCAGGCCCCGCGTCTGCCCACTCTGAGATGATCCCGCCCTTCCTGCGCGAATGCAGGCTTTCAACAAGGAAGAAGAAATCGATGCGTGCATCGCTTGCCACGAAGCTGTCTTCTATGGTCGCTATCGGACTGGCCGCAATCACCGGCGCCAGTCTCTGGCTTGCGGATGCCAGCATTGAATCCGAACGACGGGCGGTGACGCGGCAGGCCGAGTTCAAGCAGCTGGGCGACGATCTCGCCGCCGGCTCGGACCTCCTGACCAACGAAGCGCGCCGCTACACCATCTTCGGAGAGAAGAAGCATTACGACGCCTACTGGCGCGAGGTTAACCAGACGAAGACCCGCGATCGCGTCGTTCAGCGCCTGACCCAGCTCGGCGCGCCAAAGGCAGAACTGGACCTGATCGAAAAGGCCAAAGCCAACTCGGATGCCCTCATCAAGATCGAGGAAGCCGCCATGGCCGCCGTGCAGAAAGGCGACCTCGAGCAGGCCCGCAAGCTGATGTTCGACGCGAACTACGATCGCAACAAGGCTGTAATCGTGCAGCCGCTCGACGAATTCCAGACCAAGATGAACACCCGCGCCCGGCTGGAAACGGAAAGCGCGCAGTCCCGCGCGCGCTGGATGGGTAACATCGCGGAGATGATGACCATCTTGTCGGCCGTCACCTTCATCTCGATCCTCTTTTTCGTTTTCAGCCGCCGCGTGGTCGCGCCGCTGACGCAGCTTGGCGCCGTCGTGACGCGCCTCGCCGAGCAGGATTACAAGGCTGAGGTGCCGAACATCGACCGGCAGGACGAAATCGGCGACATGGCCCGCGCGGTGCAGATCTTCAAGCAGAACGGCATCGAGCGCGAAAGGCTGGAAGCCGAACAGCTCAACGAACGCTCCGCCAAGGAACGTCGCGCTGCGCAGATGGAGCGGTTGACCCTGGAGTTCGAGACGAAAGTCGGCGATCTCGTTCAGCTCCTGTCGACGGCGTCGAGCGACATGCAGATGACCGCACAATCGATGTCGGCGACCGCCGAGGAGACCAACCAGCAGTCGACCGCCGTTGCCTCCGCTGCGGAAACCGCATCGCTGAACGTCGAATCGGTCGCCGCAGCAGCGGAAGAACTCTCGTCGTCGATCGGTGAAATCAGCCGTCAGGTCACCCAATCGGCAACCATCGCAAACACCGCGGTGGCTGACGCCAAGCGCACCGACCAGACCGTTCAGGCGCTCGCCGAAGGCGCCCAGAAGATCGGCGAAGTGGTCACGCTGATCCAGACGATTGCATCGCAGACCAACCTGCTCGCCCTCAACGCCACGATCGAAGCTGCACGGGCGGGTGACGCGGGACGCGGGTTTGCCGTTGTTGCAACCGAAGTGAAGAGCCTCGCCACCCAGACTGCTCAGGCGACCGAGGAGATCTCAGCGCTGGTGAACCAGATCCAGATCGCCACGCGCGACGCGGTCGCTGCGGTCCAGGGCATCGGAACGACGATTGACGACATCAGCAAGATCTCCGCCGCCATCGCTGCTGCGGTGGAGGAACAATCCGTCGCGACCAAGGAAATCGCGCAGAACGTGCAACTCGCCTCTGCCGGCACCGCCGAAGTCACCGCCAACATCGGCGGCGTGCGACAGGCTGCGACCGATACCGGCTCCGCGGCAGAGAAAGTGCTCGGCGCAGCCGGGCGACTGTCGCAACAGTCCGCCGAATTGCAGAGCGAGGTCCGCGTGTTCCTCGGCAGCGTGAAGGCCGCATAGCAGGGGAACGATCGCGGCATCGCATCGTTATCGATCACATTCACAGAGGAGATGATCGATGGATTGGAACCGCGTCGAAGGAAACTGGAAGCAGCTCAAGGGTTCTGCGAAGGAAAAATGGGGCAAGCTCACCGATGACGATCTCGATGTCATCGAGGGCCGCCGCGAGCAGCTCGAAGGCAAGCTCCAGCAGCGCTATGGCTACGCCAAGGATCAGGTCAGCAAGGACGTGGATGACTGGTTCGGAACGCTGAAGTAACCGCTACGAACAACCAGCGAAAAGCCCCGGCAATGCCGGGGCTTTTTGTTTGGGGGCGCGAACTTCGTCGCGACCTGTGCCGCCGGCGCTAGAACACCGCGAGATATTTCAGAATCGAGATGATGCCGATGATGATGACGATGGCGCGGACGATCTGCTTCGCGCGGCCGTCGATCGGCAGCAGATTGACAAGATAAAGAACCAGAATAACGACGAGGAATGTGATCAGGACGCTGATAAGCAAAGACATGGTAACCCCTCATGCAATCGAAAAAGCAGGAAGCGAGAAGCTCGTCCCGTATCCCTGCAAATCCAACGATCACATTGAGGTTTGGTTCCCGTCCGGGAACAGAGATCACATCCCGCGAACTACTGCGCCGCGACGACAGGCAGGCGTTCGAATTTCGCGCGAACAGATTTCGGCGCCGGCGTGAAATTCAGCGCAGCGCTGCGACGGCTGCTGCCCGCGATCATCAGACCGTCCTCGCCGGCGACGATGTCGCCCTTGCGCAGGGTCGGATCGTCTTCGATCTTGACCGAGGCCAGGCCCGTTGGGTCTTTACCATTGCAGGTGCAGCCCGAGATCAATTCCTTGCGGTAGCGAAACGCGTTCGGAAGATCGGAATACGATTTCCCGGTATCGCTCGATGCATGGTCGATCGATCCGCCGTAGAAAATTTTCGTCTCGGTGGCCGGACAGAAACTCTTGCAGGCTTCCGCCTTGGTCTGTCCTTCAGATGCGGCAACGGGGAAGTATCGGCCGTCGCAGGTCCGAACGCAGTAGGAAGTCGATCCGCCGCCATAGATATTGACCCGCCTGTTCGGCGGCGGCGCGTCACCGAAGTCGGTCGCGAACGGCATCGAGACGGTCGGCGCAGGCGCGCTTCCGAAGCCGCCGAAGAACGAGGAGAAAAAGTCGCGGGCATGCGCAGATGAAGCACCGGCCGAAACTGAGACAAGCGCCATCACGACGGCAACTGCCGTCGATCGGCGGTACAACTTGAACTGACGCATGATGCCCTCTTCAGCCTGGTTCATCCGGTACATGGCCTGCTCAAATTTTCACTCAATACAATCCGGACAATTTGACGTTTTGTGACGTGCTGACGCGCAGCGGCTTGAGCGCATTGGCTCGCGGCACTGCCCGCTCTCTCGCCGCGTCGGCTTCGATCCGGCGACTCTTCGGCAGCACGACAACCCTGGTGCCGATGGAGACGCGGCTGGCCAGATCCTGCACGTCGTCATTGGTCAGGCGGATACAGCCGCTGGAAACGAACTTGCCGATCGTCGAGGGATCGTTGGTGCCGTGAATACGGTAGGCGCTGGAGCCGAGGTACATCGCCACCGCGCCCAGCGGATTTCCCGGACCACCCGCGACGAACCGCGGCAGGTAAGGCTGGCGCGCGATCATCTCCGCCGGCGGGTGCCAGTCAGGCCAGGCCGCCTTGCGCGACACGGTCTGCACACCCGACCATGTGAAGCCCTCGCGTCCGACACCGACGCCATAGCGGATCGCGCGGCCCTGGCCGAGCACGTAATAGAGCGTGGTGTTGCCGGTATCGATCACGATGGTGCCGGGCGCTTCGTGCGTCCCGTAGGAGACGACCTTGCGTTGCAGCCGCTCGGGAATGACAGCAGAACTGTCGCTGTCATCCTCGGTCACGCCGGGCGAAGGCAGCGCTCGCCGATCCGACCAGAACGAGCCCTGCGAGTATCCATTTGAATATCCAGCGTATCCAAGCGTTTGCGACATCGCGGGCGTCGCGAACCCGACGGGCAGCAGCACCGCCGCGACGGCGAAGCCGCGAGCGGATCGAACGGACGTGGTGAAGATCCGGGAAATGGAATTTCGAGACACTGAATTCGCCTGCGCCGAATGTGTCATGACCTGCCTCGGGGTTCTGCGATGGCATCATGTGATGCGGATACAGAGCGAACGCGACGTCATGGCTTTTGGTTCCGGCGCCCCGCACGCGGCCAGCAGTTTGTGCCCGTCGCTGCGACGCCGGTTCACGGCCAGGCAATGGAACCTTGGGACCGGCTGACGGTTAGCGGTCCCGAAGGCCGGCTGGGGCCGGTGCAGAAATCGAGGACTTCAATCATGTCTCTTGGCACCATTCTGATCATTATTTTGATCCTTATCCTGCTCGGCGTCATCCCAAGCTGGGGCCACAGCTCAAACTGGGGTTACGGCCCGTCGGGGATCGTCGGCACCATCCTGGTGATCGTGGTGATCCTGCTGCTGCTCGGCAGAATCTGACGTGCCGGACGTGCGCCGGGAGGTGCGCGACAGGATTCGTCCGGCGAGGTCTTCGCCGGACGCGCAGGACGAACAGCAGCCTCCGGCTATTGGACAATCAGAGATCGTTGCCTTTTCGCTGCTCGCGCTGCTCATCATCAGCGTGGTCGCGGTGCTGTATGTCGCGCGGGCTTTTTTCCTGCCGACGGTCACGGCGCTTGTGATCGGCACCATGCTGTCTCCAGCGGCGAAATTCTTCGAGCGTTATGGAATTCCGCGTTCGGTCTCGGCGCTCCTGATCGTCTCGGCGACCTGCGCAGCATTGGCTTTCATGGTCGCGCTGATTTCCGCGCCGGTGATGGAATGGACCACGCGGCTGCCGGAGCTTCAGTCGTCGCTCAGGGACAAATTTCACGTCTTCGACAGGCCGATCGCACTCTGGCATCAGGTGCAGGGTATGTTTGGCGGGACACCGATGGACTCCGGATTCCCTCTGCCGAAGATCGAGTGGGTCCAGCCAACGCTGGAATTCCTGTCTCCGACATTCACCGAGATCCTGCTGTTCTTCGCGGTCCTCGTTCTCTTCATCGCAAGCTGGCCTGATCTGCGCCGCGCGCTCGTTCTGAACTTCACCGACGATCATGACTCGCGGTTGCGCACCCTGCGCATCTTGAACGCGATCGAGAGCAACCTCGGCAGCTATCTCCTGACGGTGACCCTGATCAACATGGGACTGGGTATAGCCACCGGACTGATCTGCGCCGCTACCGGAATGCCGAATCCCGCAGGCCTCGGCGCGCTCGCCGCGACGCTGAATTACATTCCGATCATCGGTCCCATCGTCACGTTCGTGGTGCTCGCGGCGGTTGGCATTGTCACGGCATCGACCCTTGGCGGGGGACTGGTTGCCGCGACAGGCTTTGCCATCGTGGCCTTTATCGAAGGCCATTTCATCACGCCGACGATTATCGGGCGGCGGCTCTCGCTGAATGCGCTCGCGGTGTTCATCATGCTGGCCTTCTGGACATGGCTGTGGGGGCCGATGGGCGCTTTTTTGTCGTCGCCGATCCTGATCGTCGGCCTGGTCCTCAAGGAGCACTTGATGCCGGTCAAGGACATCAAGCTGCCCGGCGACTAATCAGCAATGGAACCTTCATCGGAACCGCGCGTTTTCGCATCGAGCAATGCGCCAATCAGGAGTTTTAGATGTCTAGCACCGATGGTGAAGACGCGATGAAAGCCATGACCGACAAAGTTACCTACGAACGCCTTCAGAAGGATGTAGACGCCGTGAAAAACGATATCTCAGCACTCGCAGACCAGATTTCGGATGTTCTCGAAGCCTTCAAGGGCGACGCGAGCAAGCAGGCAAGGCGGACCTACAAGCAGGCCCGCGCCAATGTGGACTCGGTGATGTCCGACGCAAGCAAGCGCGGCAGCGAGGCGCTGGACGCCGCGCAGGATTATGCCAGCACGCTGGAGGAATCGCTCGAAGACGCCATCACGCAGCGCCCGCTGGCTGCGGTCGGCCTCGCCGTCGGGCTCGGCTTTCTGATCGGTGTGACCTGGCGCAGGTGACGTGAATTTTTCAGGCCCCCACCGGCGTTAAGCGCCGGTGGGGCTCCAGGCCCTTTTGTTGACGGATATTGATCGGATTTTCGATGTTCCAGAAGTTCATGGATGACTTTCGCGAAAGCACCGGGAGTGCGCTGCGGCTGACATCTCTAGCAATCGCCGTCGCGGTGTTGCTGTTCATCACAACTTCGTTCCTGTGCGCTGCGGCCTTCGTTTTTGTGCTGCAGAAATACGGATTGCTGCAGGCCTGCCTCGCAGGCGCCGGTGTGTTCTTCGTGGCGACGATGCTGGCAGCGATCTCCTACATCGTGCGCAAGCGGCAAATCCGCAAGAAGCCGGTCGAGGCCGCCAAATCCACCATGCAGGCTGCTCTGAGCGACCCGATGGTGCTGGCGGCGGGGCTGCAAATCGTTCGCACGATCGGGTTGAAGCGTATCATTCCCATCGTCGCCATTGGCGGCGTAGCCCTTGGCCTGATGGCGAGCCGGCGCCAAACAGCCGACGATGAACCCGAAGAAAAATAGGCGGATTCAAAGCCCCTTCAAAACAAAGAGCGCCGTTTGGCGCTCTTTTCGTTGGACCATGGCGAAAGATCAGGTCACGCAGCGGCCCGGTGCAAGTTGTTTGGCCACCGCCGTCAGAACGCTCACCACCGGTTCGCAGGCTACGGGACGCGTGCCTGCGGACGATCCCTTGCCCGTCCCTGTCGTCGGGACCGGAGCGTTGCGCAAGGCATCCGCGGCATCGCCTGACGGCATGCGGACCATCACCGAGGAATCGGAGGACCCCGGCACCTTGAATGAAATCGTGACGCCGCCGCCAGCGGGAGACACCGCCGGATCGCGATCGCCCTTCGCCGAACGATCGACATTGACGGTGATTGCTTCAGTGCGCGCGATAGCTTCAGTGCGCGCCGGGCTCATCATCGTCGCGTCGATGCGCTGAGCCGGACCGAGCAGGCCGTTTCCCGCCGATACTTCCAGATGCACGGCACCCAGTGCCAGCATCCCTGCCACCACTCCGAGAGTTCCAGAAGCCAGGTTAGACATCTGCCGCCTCTACACGTTGCCATGCCGCATGATCGCGGCTCTGCGGTAACAACGTGCCTCGCGCAGCTTTCGTTCCGGCGGCGCTATGGCGAAGGCACTAGAAAAATCTGATCCGGACAGGAACATTGTCGTGAGGTGCGCGTCGTATCCATAGCCGGTCAAATCCCCCTGCCCCTAATCGACCGGCTTTACGGGGGTGTAGCCGTGGTGATGCCGGCTGCACCCCTTTTTCTTTGTCTTTCTGCAACGCACGAAAAAGCCGGAACGCGATCATCGCGCTCCGGCCTTTTGTCATGGCTATGTGTTCAGGACGCCGCTGCCCTGGGCCGGCTCTTGGAGTTGCGCTGGAAGAACAGCGCCTGGCTTGCCACTGCCGACACCATGGCCGGCTGGAAGGGCTTCGAAATCAAAAACGCCGGTTCGGGCCGTTCGCCGGTCAGGAAACGCTCCGGATAGGCGGTGATGAATACCACCGGCACCTCGAACGACTTGAGCAACTCGTTCACGGCATCGAGGCCAGAACTGCCATCCGCAAGCTGGATGTCCGCCAGGATAAGACCCGGTCTTTTCGCCTTCGCCAGCGCGATGGCATCGGTATGGGTCCGCGCCACGCCGATCACGTTGTGACCGAGATTCTTGACCAGGCTTTCGAGATCCATTGCGATGAAGGTCTCGTCCTCGATGATCAGCACATCGGTTGCGATCTCGGCAGCCAGCTCGCGGCCGGCGGTGTCCGCCAGATCACGAACATGTGTCACGTCCGTATTCAGGATGTGGCCGACCTCTTCTTCCGCGAAGCCCTCAAGTGACAGCAGCAGAAATGCCTGACGCGCGAGCGCCGTCAGGTTCGACAGCCGCTGTTCGGATGCAACCGGCGCGGCGCCCTTGTCGGTCGTCTCATTCAGGGAGACGGAATTCCATATCTGCGTGAAGAGCCGGAACAGACCGACGCGCGGCCCGTGCTTTTCCTCCAGCAACGCGGGGTCCTGGAGCAAAGCCTCAAGCATGGCTGCCACATAGGCATCTCCCGATGCCTGGCTTCCAGTCAGCGCGCGGGCATAGCGCCGCAACAGTGGCAGATGTTCAGCGACGAGCTGAGAACGAGACATACCCCCTCCAATCAATCATCATTTCAATTTGGACCGTAACGCGACCGGACACCGCCGGTTCCCCGCTTCCGGACGAATTACGTTTTAATCGGAGAAAAGTTCCCTTCAGTCTGGAACTTTCTAGGCAACCCCCCGTTGACGAGTACATGATCATGGGGCTGAAAGGCTTCGCAGGGAACAGAAAACTCCCGTGTTTCTAGTTAGTTAGCTACTGGCTGGCACATGGGACGACAACGGATCTGGCCAATGAAAGATTTGAAGCCTCCACAAAACAGGGCATCCACCGGCGCCGGAAAGCAAGGTGGCCTCAACGCCGAAATCCAATCCCGTATCGGGCACCAGTTGCGCGCGATGTACGACGATGTCGTGCGTCAGGGCGTGCCGGACCGTTTCGCCGATCTGATCCGCCAGCTTGATTCTCAGGAAGCGGCATCACAGATCGCTGGAGACCCACCAAAAGATGGGAGGGACTAATGCCTCTCACGGACTCACTTCGCGACGACATTCTCGCGACCGTGCCAAGCCTGCGCGCGTTCGCTATTTCCCTCAGCGGTAATGCCGACCGCGCGGACGATCTCGTGCAGGAAACGCTGTTGCGCGCCCTTGCGCATATCGATTCCTTCCAGCCGGGATCCAACCTGCCGGCGTGGCTGTTCACGATTCTGCGCAACCTCTTCCGCTCCGACTACCGGAAGCGGCGACGGGAGGTTGAAGACGCCGATGGCAGCTATGCCAAGACGCTCAAGTCGCAGCCTGCCCAGACCGCTCACCTCGAGTTCGAGGAGTTTCGAACGGCGCTCGACAAGCTGCCGCAGGATCAGCGCGAAGCGCTCATCCTGGTGGGCGCCTCCGGCTTCTCCTATGAAGATGCCGCCGCCATCTGCGGATGCGCGGTCGGCACCATCAAGAGCCGCGTGAACCGCGCACGTTCGAAGCTGAGCGCCTTGCTCTATGTCGATGGCGCCGAGGACTTCGGACCGGATAACACGATCCGCGCCGTGATCGGCGGGGGTGGCGGCTAGGCCGCTATCTCGGCCTCACAGGCCACAAGTGAAAAACGCGGCCACCTGCAAGTGGCCGCGTTTTTTTGCCGGATCAGTTCAGGCCGCCAAAGGCCCAGATTAAAATCAGCACGGGAATGGGAATCCCGAGCAGCCACAACAGCAGATAGCGTCCCATGTAACTTTCCTTTGCATGACACAGCGCCTGCCGCTCAATCCATCGCCGGAAGGTTTGTTCCTCGATCAGCCCGGATCAGCGCTTTCTAACCGGCGCACCGATGCGCTCGGTGCGATCCATCTCGGTCTCGTCCACCACCGTCGCCATCGGGGCCGTCAGTTCGTAGACATAGCTGACATCGGTGAAATATCGCTTCGAGCTGCCGCCCAGCGCTTCGGGGGCAACGCGATCCAGCAGCACAATTCCGAACTCGCTGTCGGCCCGCCGGGTCGCCGCACTGGTGTTGAATTCTTCCCAGCGGAAATGGAAAACGGCATCCGGCTCTTCGCTCACGCTCCACTCCGCGACGATATGCGGATGCTTGCCGACCAGCGACAGTCCTTCATCGGCATGGGACGCCAGTTCGAAAAACAGCAGCGACAGGCTCTGCGCCGCACGGGCGCTCACGGTGACGTCAGGCCCGCTCAGCGCAATCCGGTCGGCATGCGGAATCGCGCGGGGTTCGAACAGGCCCTTGAGCTTGACGCCCTGCCACTGGCTCTCGCTGAGCAGCGACACGACATGCGACATAGCATGAATGCGGCCGATCAGCAGGTCGCGCGCGACGTCGATATCCGCACCGTGACGCATGGTCCGCGTCACGATCGACTGGATGACCGCCAGAATGTTTTTGACGCGATGATTGAGTTCGTCGATCACCGCGGTCAGCCGGCGTTCGAAATCGATACGGGTCTGGATTTCCCGACTGAGACGCACGTTGTTATAGGACACATATCCGAACAGGCCGCAGAGAATGAGCGTCAGCGCCACGCCGATCAGCGTGACAATGCCCGCGAGTTCCTGGGCCCGCGTCGCGACATTCGTCTTGGCGTAGTAGATCAATGTCCAGTCCCGCGCGCCGAATGAAACGACGCGCAGCAGCGGCGGGTTCTCGGCGTCAAGCTGCAGCGGAACGGACGTGACATTGCCTTCGGCATCCGAGATCAGGTTGTCCGAGGCATTTCGCGGATCGCGCAGCGCCACCGAGAACAGGGACAGATCGTCATTGGCCAGCATCAAGGGCGCCAACCGGTAGGAAATGGTCAAAAATCCCGCAGTGCTGGTGCCGGCATCCGTCCGCACTGGCGATGCCAGCACGATGCCCATCGGACCGCCGATACGCAGCAGCACAAAAGGATCGGACGACACCGGCCTGCCCTCTTCGGCTGCGCGGTTGAGCATGGGCGTGATCACGGGATGGCTGTTCAGCATCCGGCCCACGAACGCCTTGGTCTCGTCGTTCTGCGGTTCGACATCCATCACGACGGTCGCCGGATCGGGCACCGCCGCCGGATTCAGCGGCGCGTCGTCGACGTTCCGGATTGTCGGATTGGGGAAACCGGCAAGTTTCAGTTCGTTCTGCGCCCGGACGAAATCGGCGCGCGAAACGCGAGCCACCCAGCTTGCGACAAGGAAATCAGTCTTGAAGGCGTAGATCGACGACCGCAACGGCTGCAACGCATTGGCCATGTTGATCGATGGCGACCGAAACAGCCCGACCGCGACCCGGGCCAGCAGCTCACGCTCGCTCAGGCGCTCCTGGACCAGGCTGGCATGGGTATCGACCGATCGGGCCAGATCGATCCGGCCGATCGAGAATTCCTGATCGTAGACCTTCATGGCCACGAGACCGGAGATAAGCACTCCGATGATCGCCATCAGTCCGATGATGAGGCCAAGTCGGAGCACGCACTTACTCGAAAGCGATAAGGGATGAAAATGAACCCGGGCCAGTGAGGCTGGCCCGGCGGAAGTGGCGGTCGTGCGCAGATCCCGAACTGGTCGTCATGAATACTCTGTTCCGGCCGGATCCTTGGGTCGATGGCCGGCACGGCCTGAATGTGTCGCGAATGGAATAATGTAGGCGCTGCCAGATGGTTCCAGCGACGGGAAAATATACCTGTCGATCAACAAGGTAAATCCGCCAGTAAGCAATCCGTCAGGCCACGGCCATGGCGAGACCGAGGACCACCGTGACGATCCCAAGCAGAATCGCGCCAAGAAAGACGCCGCTATAGTCTCTGCCGGGTGCTGCGAAGAGTGACTGTTTCATGCAGGGCTAACACCCCCGCCACACGAGCGTTCCTGACAATATCAATGCAGCATGACGTACCGGCTGTGCAGAAACGCGGGGTGTTCGTCAGTTAGCCTTTTCAGGAACCGATGCCCGAAGCCCGCCCTTCATCTCGATGAAGCGGATGATGTGATCGAGGCCTTCGCTCTTTTTCAGGTTGGTCATGACAAACGGCCGCTCGCCGCGCATCCGCTTCGCATCGGTATCCATTTTTTCAAGCGATGCGCCGACATGTGGCGCCAGATCGATCTTGTTGATCACCAGCAGATCGGATCGCGTGATCCCTGGACCTCCCTTGGAGGGAATCTTGTCGCCAGCTGCGACGTCGATCACGTAGATGGTGAGATCCGCCAGTTCCGGCGAGAAGGTCGCCGCGAGATTGTCGCCTCCGGATTCGATCAGCACCAGATCGAGATCGGGAAATTTGACCCGCATGTCGGCCACCGCCGCGAGATTCATCGAGGCGTCCTCGCGGATCGCGGTATGCGGGCAGCCGCCCGTCTCGACGCCAGCGATGCGATCCGGCGTCAGCGAGCCCGAACGGACCAGAAACTCCGCATCCCACTTGGTGTAGATGTCGTTGGTGATCGCCGCGATCTCGTAACGCTCGCGCATCGACTTGCAGAGCAGATCCATCAAGGCGGTCTTGCCGGACCCGACCGGACCGCCGATACCGACGCGAAGCGGGCCGTTCATGCTGGTGCTCATGGCGAAACCTCTCTCAAGATCGAAACAACCGGGTGTATTGCGCTTCATGATGCATACTGGCGAGATCGGCGCGGAACGTCGCGCTCGCGAGATCATCCAGCGACGCATCGAACGATTTTTCCGCTGTCGCCACGATCACGGACTCGAGTGCAGCCAGCGCGCGCTGGCTGTCGGTCTGTCCCAGCGGAATGAGACGGACACCGGCTGAAATCCAGTTCGACGTGGTCGCGTGCAGAAAGGCGTGCAGCGTCAGGGCAAGCGGGATGCGATGTCCCGCCGCGAGTACGCCGACGGCGACGGGATAGGCAACCGGTCCGGTGACGTGCGATGCCAGGAGATCGAGCGCCGCGCAGTTCCAGGCTGAGCGGGCGATCTCGACAAAAGCGCGCCCCTGCGCGGTGGTTTCCAGATGCCGCTCGCGCGATGGCACGAACGCCGCGGCGAGCTCCGCGACATCGTTCAACATCCGCCCGTCCATCGCGGACGCCGCCCGGTAGACATGGCACAGCAACGTGCCATCGCAGAAACCCGCACCCTCCAGCAGCATTGCCGCGAGCCAGTCCTGCAGCGTTGTCCTGTCGGTGATATCGCCGGCTTCGACCGCCCATTCGATGCCGCTGGAATAGGAGAACGAGCCGACCGGAAACGACGGCGACAGCCACGTCATCAACCGGAACAGCGCAGCCGTTTCCTCTACCTCGGACGCGAGGCCACCCTGATCGCGCTCATTTGTGGTCATGAGCATGGGCGTGACCGTGGTGGTGATCGTGGTCACACTTGCCGTCACCATGATCGTGATGCGCGTGACCATGATCATGTTTGCCATGATCGTGGTGGTGGTGGTCATGGCCGCCGTGACTGTGATCGCCATGCCCGTGATCCTGATGAGCATGCGCGGCGTGGCCTCCGCCGGCGTAGGCGCCGCCTTCCGGATCGAACGGCGCTTCGATGACGATCACGCGCGCGCCGAGGCCGCGCACCATGTCCTCGATCACGTGATCGCGGCGGATGCGAAGGCCCTTGCCGACGATCTGCGTCGGCAGATGCCGGTTGCCGAGATGCCACGCGACACGCACCAGATGATGCGGATCGGTGCCGCGAATTTCCACCAGCGGCTCCGGCGCGGCGACCACCTCGATCAGCCGCCCGTCTTCCAGCACCAGCGCATCGCTGCCGCGCAGCGCGACGGCTTCCTTCAGGTCCAGCAGGAATTCCAGCCCGCGCGTGCCGGTCATCGCCATCCGCCGCCGGTGCCGGTCGTCGAAACCGAGGACCACCGTGTCGGCGGCGGCCTCGGTCCAGCGAACCTGCGGGCGAACCTGCGTCGCGCGGATCATGGTGATGACCTCATAGCTTCTGCACTTCGCCGCCGCTGATGATCTCGATCGCGGTCGGCGACGCTTTCATCGGCGCGGACAGTTCGCGCCATGCCTTCAGATGCGGCGCACGGCTGTGTGCCGTCAGGTCGTCACGCGTTTCCCAGCGCTCGACGAAAACAAAGACGTCGGGATCGTTCACGCTGGCATGAAGCTCGTAGGAAATGCAGCCCTTTTCCTTGTGGGTTTCGGCCATGCAAACCTTCGCGCCGGCAATATAGCCGGCGCGGTGTTCGGGCTTCACCTTGGTGGTGGCGACGACGTAGATCATCGGACTTCCACATTCGCCGGCGTGATGATCTCGATCTTCGGCGGTGCGGCGAGGCAATTCACAACGACACGTCCGAAGGTCTTCATGTGTTCGGCCTTGCGATGCGGCACCAGCGCTTCGGCATTTTCCCACTGTTCGACGAACACCAGCTTAGTCGGGTCGGTCACGCTCTCGTGCAGATCGTAAGCGATGTTTCCAGCTTCCTTGCGGGTCTCGGCGATGCAGGCTTTCGCCGCGGCAATCATGTCCGCACGCGTCTCAGGCTTGATGGTCAAAGTCGCAACAACGTAGATCAAGGTATCCTCCCGGCTTTTGTTGTCTCGTCAGGGCCGGAACCCTAGTACATGAAATAGCGCTGCGCCATGGGCAGCACCTCCGCCGGCGCGCAGGTCAGCAATTCGCCATCGGCGCGTACCTCGTAGGTTTCGGGATCGACCTCAATATTCGGCGTCGCGCCGTTGTGAATCATGCTCTTCTTCGAAATGCGATCGCGGGTGTTTGAAACAGCATACAGCTTCTTGTCGATGCCGAGCTTCTTGGCGAGCCCTCCCGCAATCGCCGCCTTCGAGGTGAAAACCACCGACGATGCGGTCAGCGATTTGCCATAGGCCGCAAACATCGGCTGGTAGTGCACCGGCTGTGGCGTCGGGATCGACGCGTTCGGATCGCCCATCGGGGCAGCCACGATGGAGCCGCCCTTGACGATGAGATCCGGCTTCACGCCGAAGAACGCCGGCGACCACAGCACGAGGTCAGCCATCTTGCCCTTTTCGACCGAGCCGATCAGCTTCGACACGCCATGCGCGATGGCCGGATTGATGGTGTACTTCGCGATGTAGCGTTTCACGCGGAAGTTGTCGTTGTCCTTGCCCTTGTCTTCCGGCAGCGAGCCGCGCTGCTTCTTCATCTTGTCGGCGGTCTGCCAGGTGCGGATGATGACTTCGCCGAGGCGGCCCATCGCCTGCGAATCCGACGACAGCATGGACAGCGCGCCGAGATCGTGAAGGATGTCCTCCGCCGCGATGGTCTCCTTGCGGATACGGCTTTCGGCGAACGCCAGATCTTCCGCAATCGACGGATCGAGATGATGACACACCATCAGCATGTCGAGATGTTCATCGATGGTGTTGCGCGTGAACGGCCGGGTCGGATTGGTCGATGACGGCAGCACGTTCTTGAGGCCCGCGACCTTGATGATGTCCGGCGCATGGCCGCCGCCCGCGCCCTCGGTGTGGAAGGCGTGGATGGTACGGCCCTTGAATGCCTTGATGGTGTCCTCGACGAAGCCCGACTCGTTCAGCGTGTCGGAGTGCAGCATCACCTGAACATCAAAATCGTCGGCGACCGAGAGACAGTTGTCGATGGCGGCCGGCGTGGTGCCCCAGTCTTCGTGCAGCTTGAGCGCACAGGCGCCGCCTTTGATCATTTCGACCAAGGCAGCGGGCCGCGAGGCGTTGCCCTTGCCGGAGATGCCGAGATTGACCGGGAACGCGTCGAACGACTGGATCATCCGCCCCATGTGCCATGGCCCCGGCGTGCAGGTGGTCGCAAACGTGCCGTGCGATGGGCCAGTACCGCCGCCCAGCATCGAGGTGACGCCGGACATCAGTGCGTGCTCGATCTGCTGCGGACAGATGAAATGGATGTGCGAATCGAAACCACCGGCGGTGAGAATCTTGCCCTCGCCCGCGATGATGTCGGTGCCGGGACCAATGATGATTGTGACGCCGGGCTGGATGTCGGGATTACCGGCCTTACCGATGGCCGAGATCATGCCCTCCTTCATGGCGACGTCGGCCTTGACGATACCCCAGTGGTCCACGATCAGGGCATTGGTGATGACGGTGTCCGCCGCGCCCTGCCTGTTCGTGACCTGGCTTTGACCCATGCCGTCGCGGATCACCTTGCCGCCGCCGAACTTCACTTCCTCGCCGTAGACGGTGAAGTCCTTCTCGACCTCGATGATCAAATCCGTATCGGCGAGACGCACGCGGTCGCCGGTGGTCGGGCCGAACATGTCGGCATAGACGGAGCGCGAGATTCTGGTGGCCATTGCTGATCTTTCGTACTTCTCGTTCAGTATTTCTTGCCGTCGAATTTCTTCACATTCAGGGAATCCAGATCGACATCGTCGAGACAACGGACATTGACCGCGACCATCTCAGCACCATTCGGCGCCTTGCCATCGGCGAAGGACTCGACCCCGCAAGTCGCGCAAAAGCGATGCTGAATGACGCCTTTGTTGAATTTATAAAGGGTCGTCGCATCTTCACCCGACAGCAGCTTGAAATTCTCCGCCGGAACGAATGTCAGCAGCGTGCCGAGCTTGCCGCAGCGCGAGCAGTTGCACGCGATGACTTCGCCGATCTCGCCGGACATCTCGTAGCGGACCTTGCCGCACTGGCAGCCACCGACATAAGTCTGCATCACAATTTCCCCATTACGTCGCCACGAAACCCGTAAATCGTGCGCTTGCCTGCCACCGCAACGAGGGTGACCTCGCGCGTCTGCCCCGGCTCGAACCGCACCGCGGTGCCGGCCGCAATATCGAGCCGCATGCCGCGAGCTTTCTTGCGGTCGAACTTCAGCGCCGGATTGGTCTCGAAGAAATGATAGTGCGAACCGACCTGAATGGGCCGGTCGCCGGTATTCGCCACCGTCAGGGTCACCGTCTTGCGGCCGGCGTTGAGCTCGATCTCGCCGTCCTTGATGAACAATTCACCGGGGATCATATTGCGTTTTCCTCTGTCATTCCTGGGCGCGAGCCCGGAATCTAGAACCAATCACGGCTGGATTCCGGGTCCGGCGCCTTGCGCCGTCCCGGAATGACGATTTTGAATCACCGTATCGGTTCATGCACCGTCACCAATTTCGTCCCGTCGGGAAACGTCGCCTCGACCTGAATGTCGTGGATCATCTCGGCGATGCCATCCATGCACTGCTCGCGCGTGATGACTTCCGCGCCAGCCTTCATCAGGTCGGCCACGGTGCGACCGTCGCGCGCGCCCTCAACGATGAAGTCGGAGATGATGGCAATTGCTTCCGGGTGGTTGAGCTTGACGCCGCGTTCGAGACGCCGCCGCGCGACGATGGCGGCCATGGAGACCAGCAGCTTGTCCTTTTCACGGGGAGACAAATTCATGCGTGCAGTACCCGGTTTTGCCTGAGCGAATTGAGTGAGAATATTCTAGTTGCGCCAGAGTCTTCTAATTGAGCCAGAGTCGGGGCAAGCCCGAAGGGCTCACACATCCCAGCACTTTCATCATATCGGCGCGGAGCCGCGCGGCATCTTGTGCGCAGAAACGCGCCATTGCAAATCCGTTCCATGCCGAGACGCCGACCTCCGCACCGAATGCGCCGGACATTTCGCGGATACGCTCGACCATTGCCTCGTCGCCCGGGACGATCAGCGCCGTGCCGATGGCGACGCCACCATTCGCGACTGCGCGGCTGGCGAGCTTCGCGGCAATGTCGCCATCGAGCCGGATGGTTTCGGCAAAGGCGAGCTTGCCGCCGATCCGTAGCCGCCACCGATCCGTGAAACTGCCGCGCGCCATCGTCTCGCCCATGGCCGCGCGCCCGAACACAACGATTTCGCAGAGCAGAAGCGACGCGTCCTGCGCCAGATCGATGTCGATCCGCCGCGCGACGCGGGCCTGATCGAACAGGATGGTTTCCTGCGGCAGCCAGGCAAGCCGCGCGTCGGCAGCGGCGCGCAGCGCGATATTGACCTGGGCATCCGGACCATGGGAGCGATAGACCTTCTCGGCCGCAGCCGTGGTCACGGTCAGATGCGCGCCAGCGTCCGCCGCGATGTCGATGTCGAAGCGGTCGCCGCCTGCGACCCCGCCGGCGGTGTTGACGAACACGGCGGAAAGTCCCCGCTGCTCGGGCGAAGGAAATCGCACGCGCAGGGAGCCCGCTTCATGCAGTTCGCGCCGCCGCGTCGCGCCGTCCTTCACATGCACATCGAACTTGACCGCGCCAACCGCCCGGTTGGCCGCGAAGGTCTCCGCCGACGACGATTTGATTTCGCTTTGCATCAGCCCCGGCCGGTTCAAATCAGTTCAGTCGGTCCCGTCACAGCGCCATCTGGCGGCTGATCTCGGCGGGATCGAGATTGCTGCGGTCGCAGGTGAACTTGACCGCCCCGCGATCCATGACGGCAAAATTGTCGCCGAGCTCGCAGGCAAAGTCGAGATATTGTTCGACCAGCACAATGGCCATGGTGCCGAGGCTGCGCAGATAGGAAATGGCGCGGCCGATGTCCTTGATGATGGAGGGCTGAATGCCCTCGGTCGGCTCATCCAGCAACAGCAGCTTCGGCCGCATCACCAGCGCGCGGCCGATGGCGAGCTGCTGTTGCTGCCCGCCGGAGAGGTCGCCGCCACGGCGCCCCAGCATGGTCTGCAACACGGGAAACAGCGAGAACACATCGTCGGGACTGGTGCGGTCGTCGCGCTTGAGCGGCGCAAATCCGGTCTTGAGATTTTCCTCAACCGTGAGCAACGGAAAGATTTCGCGGCCCTGAGGCACGAACGAGATGCCCTTGCGCGCACGCTCATAAGGCTTCAGGCCTCCGATATCGGCCCCATCGAAGGTGATCGATCCATCCTTGATCGGATACTGCCCGACCATCGCGCGCAGGAGGCTGGTCTTGCCGACGCCGTTGCGCCCCAGCACACAGGTCACCTTGCCGGGCTCGGCCGCCAGCGAGACGCCGCGCAGCGCCTGCGCCGCGCCGTAATAGAGCGTGATGTTGTTGACGTTCAGCATGGGCGACCTCCGGTCGCGCGAATAGCGAATGGCGAATGGTGAATGGCTAGAATGTCAGAACACATCGTCTCACCTGTTTTCTACTCGCTACTCACCAGCCACTATTCGCTCTCTTACCGCCCCAAATAGACTTCGATGACGCGCTCATTGGACGACACCTGATCGAGCGTGCCTTCCGCGAGAACCGAGCCTTCGTGCAAGCAGGTGACGCGAACGCCGAGTTCACGCACAAACGTCATGTCGTGCTCGACGACAACGACGGTCTTGTCCTTGTTGATCTCTTTCAGCAATTCAGCAGTCTGGTGTGTCTCGACATCTGTCATACCCGCGACCGGCTCGTCGACCAGCAGCAGCTTCGGGTCCTGCGCCAGCAGCATGCCGATCTCGAGCCATTGCTTCTGGCCGTGAGACAACGCACCCGCGAGGCGATCGCGTGAATCCTTCAGACGAATGGTCTCCAGAACCCGGTCGATCCGCTCGCTTTCGTTCGGCGTCTCGCGCCAGAACAGCGTGCCGCGCACGCGATGATCGACATTCAGCGCCAGCAGCAGGTTGTCCTCGATGGTCTGGCTTTCGAACACTGTCGGCTTCTGGAATTTCCGGCCGATGCCAAGTTCGGCGATCTGCGTCTCATCGAGACGGGTCAGATCCGTCTTGCCGTCGAACAGCACGTCGCCTTCGTCCGGCTTGGTCTTGCCGGTGATGATGTCCATCATCGTGGTCTTGCCGGCCCCGTTGGGGCCGATGATGGCGCGCATCTCGCCCGGCGCAATGGTCAGCGACAGGTTGTTGATGGCGTGGAATCCGTCGAACGACACATGCACGCCGTCGAGGTAGAGCATGGCCGAGGTGGCGCGGGTGTCCATGACGTTCATCTGCCCTACTCTGCCAGACCTGGTTTGGCGAGACCTGATTTGGTGACGCCGTCTTCGGCCGCAGCACTTGCGGCATTGGCGTCAAGCTGGTCCTGCCGCTTGCCCCACCATTCCTTGACGGTGCCGACGATGCCCTTGGGCAACAGCAGCGTCACCAGAATGAACAGCGCGCCCAGCATGAACAGCCAGTACGGCGCGAGGACGCCGGAGGTGAACACGGTCTTGGCATAGTTGACGACGATGGCGCCGAGCGCTGCGCCGGTCAGCGTGCCGCGGCCGCCGACCGCCACCCAGATCACCGCCTCGATGGAATTGCCCGGCGCGAACTCGCCGGGGTTGATAATGCCGACCTGCGGCACATACAGCGCGCCGGCGACACCGGCCATGCAGGCCGACAGCGTGAACACGAACAGCTTGTAGTTCTCGACACGGTAACCGAGAAAGCGCGTGCGGGATTCCGCGTCGCGGATCGCGATCAGCACCTTGCCGAGCTTCGAGGTCACAATGACGCGGCAGATCAGGAACGCCACCGCCAGTGCGAGACATGACAGGACAAACAGCGCCGCGCGCGTCCCCTGCGCCTGCACATTGAAGCCGAGAATATCCTTGAAATCGGTCAGGCCGTTGTTGCCGCCGAAACCGAAGTCGTTACGGAAAAACGCCAGCAGCAGTGCATAGGTCATCGCCTGAGTGATGATCGACAGGTACACACCGGTGACGCGCGACCGGAACGCGAGCCATCCGAAACAAAAAGCGAGTAGCCCCGGCACCACCAGCACCATCAGCGCCGCGAACCAGAACATGTCGAAGCCGTACCAGTACCACGGCAGCGCCTTGTAGTTCAGGAACACCATGAAGTCCGGCAGCACCGGGTTGCCGTAAACGCCGCGCGAGCCGATCTGCCGCATCAGGTACATGCCCATCGCGTAGCCGCCGAGCGCGAAGAACGCGCCGTGCCCCAGCGAGAGAATGCCGCAATAGCCCCAGATCAGATCGATCGAAAGCGCGAGGATCGCGTAGCAGAGATACTTGCCGAACAGCGCCATCAGATAGGTCGGCACTTGAAACGGCGACGAGGCCGGCAGCAACAGATTCGACAGCGGCACGAGAATGCCGACCGCTGCCACGATCAGGAGAAAGATTGTCGCGCTCTTGTTGAGCGAGCGGGTGAGGAAATACGGCGTCATGCTTCCACCGACCGGCCCTTGAGCGCGAACAGGCCGCGCGGCCGCTTCTGGATGAAGAGAATGATCAGCACCAGAATGGCGATCTTGCCGAGCACCGCACCCGCCACAGGCTCGAGGAACTTGTTCGCCATGCCGAGCGTCAGCGCGCCGACCAGCGTTCCCCAGAGATTTCCGACGCCGCCGAAAACCACGACCATGAACGAGTCGATGATGTAGCTCTGGCCGAGATTGGGACTGACGTTGTCGATCTGTGACAATGCCACGCCCGCGATGCCGGCGATGCCGGAGCCAAGGCCGAAGGTCAGCGCATCGACCCGCGAGGTCGCGATGCCCATCGACGCCGCCATGCGGCGGTTCTGCGTGACGGCGCGCATCTCAAGCCCAAGACTCGTGAAGCGCAGCATGCCGAGCAGAATAAAGAACACGGCAATGGTGAAGACCACGATCCAGAGCCGGTTATAGGTGATCGTCATCTGGCCGATCTCGAACGCGCCGCTCATCCACGACGGATTGCCGACCTCGCGATTGGTCGGGCCGAACATGGTCCGCACCGCCTGCTGAAGCACCAGCGACAGTCCCCATGTCGCGAGCAATGTCTCCAGCGGACGGCCGTAGAGGAAACGGATGATGGTTCGCTCGATGATGACGCCAATGATGCCAGCGACAAGGAAGGCAAGCGGCACTGCGATCAGCAGCGAGTAGTCGAACAGGCCCGGATAACTGGTGCGGATCAGATCCTGCACCACGAAGGTCACGTAAGCGCCGATCATCACCATCTCGCCGTGCGCCATGTTGATAACGCCCATCACGCCGAAGGTGATGGCAAGACCAATCGCGGCCAACAGCAGGACCGAACCGAGCGACAGGCCGTACCACGCATTCTGCGCGGTGGCCCAGATTGCGAGGTTGCTCTGGATCGAACTGATCGCGGACGCGGAGACGCGTCCAAGCGCGGACGACGGGTCGGCGGACAGTCCGGTGAGGATCGCCAGCGCGTCCTGATCGCCACGGTCGCGGAGCACAGCAATCGCCTCGAGCTTGTCCGCCTCGGAGGCGTCCGGCTTGAACAAAATGATAGCGGCCTTGGCTTCGGCAAACGCCCGTTTCGCGCCGCTGTTGGTTTCCTTCTGCAGCGCGCCTTCGATCACCGGCAGGAACGCCGCGTCATGGGTCTTGAAGACGGATTGCGCTGCCTGAATACGCTTGGCGGGATCAGGCGACAGCAGCGTCAGTCCGCCGAGCGCAGCCTCGACGGTGCGGCGCAGGCGGTTGTTGAGGCGCACGGCGGCTGCGCCCGATGGCGCAGTCGCGGCCTCGCCGGTCGCGGCATCGGTGATCTTGCCGCTCTTGTCCTTGACGAAAACCTTCTTGCTTTGCGGATCGGCCAGCAGCCGGCCGTCCTGAAGCGCGTCGATGATCGGAAACGCGAGCGGATTGCCGCTGGTTGCGAGCGCCCCGACAGCGGCCTCGGTATCGGAAAATGAATCGTTGGCGAACTGGGCAACGGCGTCTTCAAACGGACCGGCCAGAACCGGCGCGCCCGAGACGAGAATGAGCACCAGTGCGATCATCGTCGCACGAATGCGATTAAGAAAAATGGAAAGCACGTGACAACCCCGGCAGAGGTGAGAGGAAGGCGGCGACTGCCGCCGCCTTCCGATATTGGGAGACTCTAGAGTTCGTCATTGCGAGCGGATCGAAGCAATCCAGCGCAGCAAGGAAACCTGATTGCTTTGTCGCAATCACTCCTCGCAATGACGTTCAGCTCAGGACGAGATCAGGAGCCCTGACCACCGCACTTGTTGGTCTTGGTGTTGAAGTTGCCGCACTTCTTGCCGACCCAGTCGCCGATCAGGTCCTTGGAGCCATCAAGCTCCTTCGACCAGGCGTCGCCTGCGACGAGGCCAGGCGTCTTCCACACCACGTCGAACTGGCCATCGCCTTTGATTTCGCCGATGAACACAGGCTTGGTGATGTGATGGTTCGGAAGCATTTCCGAAACGCCGCCGGTGAGGTTCTTCGCCTTGATGCCCGGAAGGGCATCGATCACCTTGTCGGCGTCAACCGCGCCGGCCTTCTCGACAGCCTTCACCCACATGTCGAAGCCGATCACGTGCGCTTCCATCGGATCGTTGGT
>JAUSAX010000051.1 GCA_030652315.1 Afipia sp.
GGGCTCGTCGCCGCGCTCCAGTGCTTCGCCGGTCTCGATCAAGCTGAAGGTTTTCGAGGTATCGACGCCGAGCGCTTCCAGCATCGAGGTCGCCAGCACCTCACGCACGCCGCCCTTGAGTGTCAGGCGCCCGTCCGCGGTGCGCGACCACGGCGTCTTGCCGCTGCCCTTGGTGGCGAGATCGAGCAGGCGACCCTTGTCGTCGTATAGTTGTGCGAACAGGAAGCCGCGCCCGTCGCCGAGTTCCGGATTGTAGGTGCGGAACTGGTGGCCGTGATAGCGCAACGCCAGCGGGTTTTCGAACCCCTCAGTGAGCGGTTCAAAGCGCCCGAAATGCGCGATCCATTCTTCGTCGCTCAGCGTATCAAGCCCGACAGTCTTCGCCGCGCGTTGATTGCGATAGCGCAGGATGTGATCGGGAAACGTGGCCGCCGCGACGACATCGTAGAATTCAGGACCGAGCGCGGCGTGGCTGGTCGAAGCGCGGTATTGAGGTGAAACAGGCATCAGGAATCCAATTTGATTCACCGGTCCGGGATGCGCCTCTTGGCGCAGACCCGGAATCCATTTGTCCGGCAGGTGTGTGGGAGATTCCGGGTTCGCTCGTTTCACTCGCGCCCCGGAATGACGCCTGCCGATAGGACGTTAGAACGGCAAGTGACCGGTCTTGAAGTAGGTCATGGCGAGAAATCCGATCACCAATCCAACGACGACGCCGAGCGCGACTTTCATGGAGTAAACCTTCCGTTGATTGCGTGTTGCGAGAAGGCTTGCGCCATCTTCACGCGTTAGTGAATCTCCGCGGCCTTGGCCAGCGCTTCCTTGAGCTTCTCCACGGTGAAGCCGGGATCGCGGGCGATACCAAGGATCGGCTCTTCGCGGCGTTCACACAGTTTGGCTGCATCAGGGAGCTTCGCCGCAACATTGGCTGGAATCACGACCGCACCGTGACGGTCCGCATGAATCAGATCGTCCGAGCGCACCGTCATGCCGGCGACGCAAATGTCCTCGCCGAATCCGGCGAGATGAACATACGCGTGTGAGGGGCCGATGCTTCCGGCCAGCGCCTGAAATCCCGGCGCCCACGCCGGAATGTCGCGGATTGATCCGTCGGTAACAACGCCGAGGCAGCCGAGTGCCTTGTGCACCGAGCTGTTGACCTCGCCCCAGAACGCGCCGAAGCCGATATTTGCGCCGTCGAGATCCTGAATCACGCTGATGCGTGGGCCATGACCCGTGCCGCAATACTCGTAATAGGCGACGCGCTGGGCGCGTTGATCGGCGGCCGACAGACTCGATGGCGAAGTGGCGCGGATTGTTGCGGTGCGGGCGTAGCCGACCATCGGCGGCAGATCCGGAAACGGGCAGACCAGCGGCTTCGTCGTATAGCCGATCAGGCGGCGTTCGGGCGCGACCACCTCCAGCGCGTTGCAGATCGTCGGCGTGTCCCAGCGGGCCAACGTCTCGAGCAGGGATGCGGGGTGGGGCGCGGACTGGGTCACGGGTTGATCTCCTGTTGTTGTTTTCTGCCGATCCGAACGATGCGGCGCGGCGAGTTTGCCTTTGCAACGTGATCGCTGCAAGGGCACGGTTCGGCTCCTTTCCCGGCTTGCGGGAAGAGGCGAAACAGAGCGATGATGGGCGGCTTGCGCCTCGCGCTGAACGACAATCAATAAACATCAGGGGATGAAATGGCCACCAACAAGAAGAAACTGCTGATTGTGGAAACCATGTCGCCGGGCGGTTGGGCGCTGTTTCGGGAGCGCAGCGACATCGAGGCCATCGAATTTCCCAACACGATCTCCGCCCCGGATTTCAACGCTATGCTGAAGCAGCACGCCCCGGTCAACGGCGTGGCGCTGGGCGGCACCGGCTTCGGCGCCAACGAGATTGTTTCCTCCGGCGAGATGATGGTGGTGGCGCGCATCGGCGTCGGTTACGACGCGGTAGACGTGACGGCGCTGAGCGGCAAGAAAATTCCCCTGATGACCACGGGCATCGCGAACTCGCCATCGGTGGCCGAATGCGCGCTGTTCATGATGCTGGCGCTGGCGAAGCGCGCGGCTGAACTCGATGCCCTTGTGAAGAGCGGAAACTGGACCAAGCGCCTCGGCGCGATCCCGTTCGACCTGCTCGGCAAGACAGCGCTGGTGGTTGGCTTCGGCCGCATCGGTACGCGGACAGTGAAGCGACTGGTGGCGATGGAAATGAATGTCCTGGTCTACGATCCGTTCAAGTCTGCCGCGGAGGTCGAAGCTGCGGAAGCGGAATACGTGACCGATCTCAATGCGGCGCTGCCGCGCGCGGATTTCGTCTCGATCCATTGTCCGAAAGCGCCGGAGACGGTCAACATGTTCAGCACGGCGCAATTGCAATTGATGAAGCCGACAGCGTATCTCATCAATACTGCGCGCGGTGGCATCGTCGATGAAGACGCACTCCATGTGGCGCTTACGTCGGGCAAGATCGCAGGGGCGGGCATCGACGTGTTCGCACAGGAGCCGCCGCGTCCGGATCATCCGCTGTTCAAGCTTGATAATGTTATCATGGCGCCGCATGTGGCGGGCGTGACGCGGGAGGCGCTCGACCGCATGAGCCTGCAAACTGCCAGGAACATCATCAGCGCGCTCGATGGCAAGCCGATCCGCGAGAACGTCATCAATCAGGATGTGCTGGGGTAACTGAGTCTCCAGCACTCGGCTATAAGCCGTCATTGCGAGGAGCGTTAGCGACGAAGCAATCCAGTCTTTTTCATTCTGAAGACTGGATTGCTTCGCTTCGCTCGCAATGACGAAAGAATGAATTGGCTATGCCCCTGAAAAACCGCGTTTCGCCGTTCGGTGAGATTGTCGCGACCGCGCATCGCGGCCGCTTCACCGGCAATCGCGGCATCATCCACGATCCGGCGACGAAGACGCTGCTGAACCGGCGTTGGTCCTCGAAGGCGTGGATCACCTGCGTCTGCGAATTTCGCGGGCGCAGGCGCAAGGTGATGGGCGGCCGAAGCTGGACCGAGTTGTTCTTCCTCGATGAAGCAACATCCTTCGCGGCGGGGCATCGTCCGTGCTTCTACTGCCGCCGGGAAGATGCGGCGGCGTTTCGTGACGCATGGGCCGAAGGCAACAGCCGCGCGAGGCCTTATGCGACGGAAATGGACGCCGTGCTTCACAGCGAGCGTCTCGATAGCGGCGAGAAGCGTCTGCATCCGCTGCGCGTTTCCCCGCTCAAGCTGCCGGACGGTGCGATGGTGACCAGCGAAGGTGAGAGTTACCTGATCGCAAACAATGAGGTATGGCGCTGGTCGTTTGCGGGCTACAGCCGCGCGTCCACGAGTCTCACCGATGCAAGGCTTCTGACACCGCCGTCGATCATCAATACGCTGCGCGCCGGGTATCGCGCGCAGATCGGGCTCGCTTAAGCCGCCTTTGCGATCCGGTCCATGCGGCCTGCAACGGCGCGGATCTTGCCGGGGGATGCGAGCCAGATCGCGGCAGCGGACAGCGCGCTCATGGCAATGCCGATGATGAAGGCCAGCGTGTAGTCGCCGTAGATGTCATGCAGGATGCCGGTCACCCATGGCCCAGCCGCGCCGCCTGCCAGTGCGGTGAAACCGATGGTGCCGAAGATCGTTCCGAAATGCTTGCCCTGGAAGATTTCGGCAACCACCGCGCCCATGATGGATGTGAAGCCGTAGCCGAGCGCGCCTTGCGCGACGACCATGACATAAACGAGCAGCAGCGTCGGTGCGAACTGCAATGCGATCAGCATCGCGAAGCAGATCGCGAAGCCCAATGAGGAAATCGTCCAGATCCATTCGCGGCCGATGCGATCCGAGAGATAGCCGAGCGCGATCTGTCCCGGGATGCCGATCAGGCTGACCATGCCCAGCGCCCATGCGGCAGAGGTGGAGCTAAAGCCGATCTCGACGAGATACTTGGTCTGATGGACCTGCACGGCGTACCAGACATAGAGGCCGCAGAAGTAGCCCAGCGAAATCCACCAGAACCGCGCGGTGCGCACCGCAAGGCCAAGCGTCCAGTCGGTCGCGGCCCACGCCGGATCGACGATGTTCGATGGAGGCGGGATCGTTGTCGCCGTCGGCGCAGCGTCGCCGTCCGGTTGCAGGCCGATATCTTCAGGTCGTTTGCGCAGCAGCAGATTGAGCGGGACCAATGCGACAAGAACGAGAATACCCATCGCCCAGCTCGCGGATCGCCAGCCGCTCCTGTCGATCAGGAATTGCACCCACGGCAGGATGATGATGGAGCCGATGCCGACGCCGGCGAAGGCAAGGCCGACCGCGAGCCCACGGCGCCGGACGAACCAGTTCGGCAGAAACAGCGACTGGCCGGAGTAACCGAGACAGATGCTGCCCGCACCAACGAGGCATCCAATCGTGACATAGAGATGCCAGGGCTGGGTCGTCAGCGGTGCGAGCAGGAGGCCGGCGCCCATCAGTAGCACGCCAAGTTCCATCACCGTGCGCGGACCGCTGCGGTCCATCAGCTTGCCCATCAGCGGACTGAGCAGTGCCGAGACCAGAAAGCCGACGGAGAAGGCGCCTGCGGTGATGCCTCGATCCCAGCCGAATTCGTCGACGATCGGTGAAAAGAACAGGGAGAACGAGGTGCGGGCGTTTACGCCAATGCCCATGGTGATGAAGGTTACGGCGACAATGATCCAGCCGTAATAGAAGGGCAGACGGCGCATGCGGGCATTCCAGAAACGAGAGGCAGCGGGTCAGTAACTGAGTATGGCACAGAAAAGCAGCGCGTCACGACGCGCTGCAACGGAATCAAACTGCATCATGCGCGGCTGACGGCGGCGAATAAATTACCTGTAAGGTAAGAGGAAAGCTTTAGCTTTCGCCGTCCGCCAGCCCCACCGCCCACAGCGCAAATGCGTAAGCAATCGCGATTTCATCCAGCCGGTTGAAACGACCCGATGCGCCGCCATGGCCTGCGCCCATATTGGTGCGCAGTAACACCGGGCCGCCGCCCGTCATCACCGGGCGCAGCCGCGCGATCCATTTCGCTGGCTCCCAATAGGTCACGCGCGGATCGGCGAGGCCGCCCATGGCCAGAATCGCAGGATAATCTTTCGCAGCGACGTTGTCGTAGGGCGAATACGACAGGATGGTTTTGAAATCGGCCGCGCTTTCAATCGGGTTGCCCCATTCGGGCCATTCGGGCGGCGTCAGCGGCAATGACTCGTCGAGCATGGTGTTCAGCACATCGACGAACGGAACTTCGGCGACGATGCCCGCAAACAGTTCTCCCGAACGGTTCGCGACCGCGCCCATCAGCATGCCGCCCGCGCTGCCGCCGTGGCCAACGATCCTTTTCGCGGAAGTGTATTTCGCGTCGATCATCGCCTGGCCGGCGGCGGCGAAGTCGTCGAAGGTGTTGGTCTTCTTCTCGCGCTTGCCGTCGAGATACCAGCCCCAGCCCTTGTCCGCGCCGCCGCGGATATGCGCGATGGCATAGACGAAACCACGATCGAGTAATGACAGCCGGTTGGTGGAGAACGACGCCGGCATCGAACTGCCGTAGGAGCCATAGCCGTACAGCAGCAGCCGCGCGCTGCCGTCGCGCTTCAGGTCCTTACGATGCAGGATCGATACCGGCACCTGCGCGCCGTCGTGGGATGTCGCTATGATCCGCGTGGTGACATAATCGGCGGGATTGTGGCCGGACGGAATTTCCTGCCGTTTGCGCAGCGTGCGCGCGCGGCTGACCATGTCGTAGTCGAACACTTCCGACGGCGTGGTCATCGACGAATAGGAAAACCGGATATTCGTCGTGTCGAACTCGTAACCGCCGACGGTGCCGAGCGAATAGGCAGCTTCGTCGAAGGCGATGGCGTGTTCCTGCAACGTCGCAAGGTCGCGGATGACGATGGACGGCAGCGCGTTGGTGCGCTCCATCCGCACCAGATGGCCGGAGTAAAGCTCGAGATCGATGATGTAAGTGCCGGGGCGATGCGGGATCAGGTCGCGCCAGTTCTTGCGCGCGGGTGACGCGAGCGGCGCGGTGACGATCTTGAAGTCGATGGCGTCGTCGGCGTTGGTCAGGATGAAAAGCTGATCGCCGCGATCCGCGAGCGAGTACTGCACGCCGTCCTCGCGCTTTGCGATCAGGCGCGGAGCAGTTTCCGGAGCGCTGAGGTCGATCAGCCGTTGCTCGGACGTTTCATGATCGCCGCCTGCGATCACGCAGAAGCGTCCGCTGGCGCTTTCATGGATATGCGTGAACCAGCCGGAATCACTTTCCTCGTAGACCAGTTCATCGGTGGACTGCGGCGTGCCGAGTGTGTGACGATACACCTGCATCGGGCGGTGATTGTCGTCGAGCTTGACGTAGAAGAACGATTTCGAATCCGCCGCCCAGACAATACCGCCGTCGGTTTCCTCGACGAGGTCGGGGCTGTCGATTCCGGTTTGCCAGTCGCGGACGCGGATGGTGAAGTATTCGGAGCCGCGGACGTCAGCGCTCCATGCTTCCAGCCTGTGGTCGGGGGAGTGGCGTGCTTCACCGAACTTGAAGTACTCGGTCTGCTTCGCCAGTTCGTCGCCGTCGATGATGAAACGCGCCTCGCCGCCGTCACGAGGCTGCCGTGCGATCTGCTCGTGCTGGCCGCCTTCGCGATACTTGTGAAAATATGCAAACGGGCCATCGGGCGAGGGGACGCTGGAGTCGTCCTCCTTGATGCGACCGCGCATTTCGGCGACCAGCTTCTTCTGCAGTGGCTCGGTGTGACCGAGCACCGTGTCTGCATAGGTGTTTTCAGCTTCGAGATAGGCCCGGATGTCCGGTTTGAGCACGGATGGTTCGCGCAGCACCTCCTGCCAGTTGTCGTCCTTCAGCCACGCATAATCGTCGGTCACGGTGATGCCGTGGTGCGTGAAGCTGTGGGGACGGCGCGGGGCGACGGGAGGAATGGCCGTTTTGGAAGTCATGCTGTGCGGGCTTTCAATCGACGAAAATGAAAATCAAGGTCGTCCCGGCGAAGGCCGGGACCCATACTCCCTGTCGCGAGACATTAGGTGGGATGTATGACGTGTCTTCCTGAGAGGCTAGGGGTGATGGGTCCCGGCCTTCGCCGGGACGACGCGGAATGTCCACTCCCTCGCGAGGCAATCTCAGCTATTCGCATTCGGCGCAGATGCAACGCCCGCGAGCGCGAGAACGGTATGCAGCAGCACGTTGGCGCCCGCCGTGCAGTCGGCCTGCGTCGCGTCTTCCAGTTCGTTGTGGCTGATGCCGTCCTTGCAGGGGACGAAGATCATTGCTGCCGGAACGACACCCGCCAGATTGCAGGCATCGTGGCCCGCGCCCGAGGTGATGCGGCGATGGCTGTAACCCATCTCCGTGGTGGCCGCCTCAACCGCATCGACCAGCGTTGCATTGAAGACGGTGGGTTCCTTGCGCCAGATCTGCTGGACATTGATGCTCACCTTGCGGCGCGCAGCGATCTCGGCGACGGCGGCCTGTATGTCGCTATGCAGGCTGTCGAGGATCGTCGATTCGGAGCTACGAACATCGACCGTGAAAGCGAGATCGCCGGGGATGACGTTGCGTGACGGATTGTCGATCTTCATCTCGCCGATGGTGCCGACCGCATTCGGCCCGTGATCGCGCGCGATCTTTTCCACCGCGAGCACGACCTCCGAAAATGCCGCCAGCGCGTCCTTGCGCAGTGGCATCGGCGTCGTGCCGGCGTGGCTGGCAAAACCTGAAATCGTGCCATCGCACCAGATGATGCCCTGGCCGCGATCGACCACGCCAATGGTCTTGTTCTCGGCCTCCAACAACGGCCCCTGTTCGATGTGCAATTCGACGAAGGCGCTGAACTTTTGTTTGCCGACCGCGTCCGCGCCGCGATAGCCGATGGTATCGAGCGCGTCCGCGACGGTGATGCCGTCGGCGTCCTTGCGGCCGAGAATATCGTCGGTGGTGTAGTCGCCGGCATAGGCGGCGGACGCCATCATCGCCGGCGCATAGCGTGAGCCTTCTTCGTTGGTCCAGTTGCAGACGCAAACCGGAATGTCGGTCTCGATCCCGGCGTCATTCAGGGCGCGGACCACTTCAAGCGCGGCCAGCGTGCCAAGGATACCGTCATACTTGCCGCCGGTCGGCTGGGTGTCGAGGTGCGAGCCGATCCCAATGGGCGGCTTCGACATGTCGCGGCCGGGCCGGATCGCGAACATGGTGCCGAGCGCATCGACGCGGACCTCGCAGCCCGCAGCCTCGCAGGCGGTGCGGAACCAGTCGCGCACCTGTTTGTCTTCCGCGCCGAGGGTGAGGCGCTTCACGCCGCCTTTCGGTGTGGCGCCGAATTTCGCAGTTTCGTGGATATCGCCCCAGAGGCGCGCGGAATCAATTTGAAGATTGGATCTGGCTTTTGTCATGATGGATCGATACCGCAGGTTTGCGCCGGAAACATCTCCGGAAATGGAGGATCAGGTGTGCCGGTGCGCCGGGCGCTTGCGCGCAGCGGAGGGCTTGGCGCCGGGGTCGGTGGGGATCATCACCACGCGGCCATAGCGGACCCCGCGTTCCGCGATGACGTGGTCGGCCAGATGCTGCACGTCTGCGGTCCGGCCCTTCAGCGCGGTAATCTCCATGCAGTTGTCGTTGTCCAGATGCACGTGCAGCGTCGCCAGCGACAGATCGTGGTGGTCGTGAAAGTTGTTGACGAGGCGGCTGGAAAGATCGCGCGCGGCGTGATCGTAGACATAGACCAGCGCCGCGACACATTCGCCGCTGGCCTTTCCCGCGTCCTGCGCGGCCTGCTGCATCCCGGCCCGGGCGAAATCACGGATAGCCTCGGAGCGGTTCTGATAGCCGTGCTGCTCGATCATGCGGTCCAGGTCCGCCATGAGATCGTCGTCAAGGGTAATGGTAACGCGGTGCATTGAGGGCTCCGTTCCGGTCACGGCCGGATGCTGATGGTTCCATGACCATAGCCGATCCGCAGGCATCGTTGGGCCTGATTTGATGATGTCTAAAGCGGCAGTTTTCCGAACGCGTGCATGCAGCGTCTCAATGCGGGGCGTTCTGTTTCGCTAAGCGAACCAGAGATAGGTCCGGGACTGCATATTTTCGGGACCTAATGACGCAGCAGCGTGATGCGTCGCAATAACTGCATCCTCATGCGTCTCCTTGCTTTTCTTTCGCGCCGATTTCGGGGATCATCGCTCCATAAAAATAGAACAAGACAGGTTCGGACATCATCACGAACCGCCAAGGGAGAAATGATCATATGGCTTATCGAAGCGTAACGACTTATCGAACCGTACTGAAGACCGGATTGGCCGCGGCTGCGTTCGCAGCGGTTTGCGGTGTCGCGATGGCGCAGGAGTATCCCATCAAGCCGATCACATTGATCGTGCCGTGGCCTGCGGGCGGCTCGACCGACATCTCGATGCGCGCGATCGCCGAAAGCGCATCGAAAGTTCTCGGGCAGCCGGTTGTGGTGGACAACAAGGCCGGCGGCGGCGGCACGGTCGGCCCGGCGACAATGGCGGCGGCGGCGAAGCCGGACGGCTACACCATTTCGCAGATCCCGATCACGGTGTTCCGTCTTCCGCTGATGCAGGACGTGTCGTGGAATCCGGAGAAGGATTTCACCTACATCGTGCATCTGACCGGCTACACCTTCGGCGTGACCACCAACGCGGAATCACAGTTCAAGACCTGGAAGGATGTGGTCGATTTCGCCAAGGCCAATCCCGGCAAGGTGACCTATGCGACGCCGGGAGCGGGAACATCGCTTCATATCGGCATGGAGCAGATCGCGGGCAAGGCCGGCATCAAGCTGACGCAGGTGCCGTTCAAGGGCGGCGCGGAAACCAATGCCGCGGTGCTCGGCAACCACACCATGCTGCAGGCGGATTCCACCGGCTGGCGGCCGCTGGTCGATGCCGGCAAGTTGCGCCTGCTGATGGTTTGGACGTCGAAGCGTTCGCCGAACTTCCCCGATGCGCCGACGCTCAACGAACTTGGCTATTCGATGGTGTACGATTCGCCGTTCGGTATCGCCGGGCCGAAGGGCATGGACCCGAAGATCGTCGCCAAGCTCCACGACGCCTTCAAGAAGGCGATCGAAGACCCGGCAGTCATTGCGACGCTGGCGAAATTCGACATGGTCGCAAACTACAAGAACACCGAGGATTACAAGAAGTTCGTCGCCGAGGTCACCAACTCCGAACGCAAGGTGATCGATACGCTCGGGCTCGCCAAAAAGACCAACTAAAGGTCTGCGCGCTTTATGCAGGGCTCGCGCTTGCCGCGAGCCCTGACCTGATGTTTGGGGGAGATCGGCGATGGCAGAGGCGGGCCGTGCAAAAGGCGGGCTGAGCAATTCCGAACTATGGGGCGGGCTGGTCGGGCTCGCGCTCGGTATGTTCGTGATCTGGTCGGGCTACAAGCTCAAGATAGGCAGCATCAACGATCCCGGATCGGGTTTCGTGTTGTTCTATACGGGCATCCTGATGTGCCTGTTCGCGCTGTCGATCATTGTCGCGGCTGTTACGGAAGGAGGGCCGTCAGTCGGGTCGCTGTGGGCCGGAACCCGCTGGACCAAGCCGCTGGTCGTCATCGCGTGCCTCTCACTATTCGCATTCCTCTTTGAGCCGCTCGGCTTTCTCCTGTCGTCGATCCCGCTGCTGTTGCTGTTGTTGCGTGTCATTGACCCGGTGCGCTGGACGCTGGCGATTCCGCTCGCGGTACTGGCGCCGCTCGGCGTCTGGTGGGTGCTGAAGCGCGCGCTCCTTATTCAATTGCCTTCGGGCATTTTCGGTATCGGTTGATCGGGCAAGCTCATGGATGTTCTCGTCAACGTCTCGCACGGTCTCGGCGTCGCGCTTCAGCCGATCAATCTGCTTTACTGTTTCATCGGCGTGTTCATCGGTACGCTGGTGGGCGTGCTGCCGGGTATCGGCCCGATATCGGCGATGTCGCTGCTGCTGCCGGTGACGCTGTCCGGCACGCCCGAGTCCGGCATCATCATGATGGCCGGCATTTACTACGGCTCGATGTATGGCGGATCGACCACGTCGATCCTCGTCAACATTCCGGGCGAGGCGGCGTCGGTGGTGACTTGTCTCGACGGTCACCAGATGGCGAAGCAGGGGCGGGCCGGTCCGGCGCTCGGCATCTCCGCGCTCGGCTCGTTCATCGCGGGCACCTTCTCGCTGGTGGCGTTGATGCTCATCGCGCCGTCGCTCGCCAACGTCGCGGTTGCGTTCGGACCGGCTGAATATTTCAGCCTGATGGTGCTCGGCCTCGTGGTGCTGACATTCCTCACCCAGGGATCGATGGCCAAGGCGCTGCTGATGGCGTGTATCGGCGTCGTGCTCGGCCTGATCGGCCTCGACAGCATCACCGCGCAGCCCCGGCTGACGTTCGGCCGTCTCGAGCTGATCGACGGCATCGGCCTGGTGCCGGTGGTGATGGGCCTGTTCGGCGTGGCCGAAGTCCTCATCAATATTGAGCAGGTCATCAAGCGCGATGTGATCAATGCCAAGATCACTCAGCTTCTGCCCAATAAGGAAGAGTGGAAGGCCAGCGCCGGGCCCATCGGGCGCGGTACGCTGCTCGGATTTTTTCTCGGCATCCTGCCGGGCGGCGGCGCGGTGGTCGCGTCCTTTGCGTCCTATGCACTGGAAAAGCGATTGTCGAAAACGCCCGAACGTTTCGGCAAGGGCGCCATCGAAGGTGTTGCGGGACCGGAAGCCGCCAATAACGCAGCCGCAGGCGGCGCGTTCATTCCGCTGATGACACTCGGCATTCCGCCGAACGTCGTGATGGCGCTGCTGCTCGGCGCCTTCGTCATTCACGGTCTTCAGCCGGGGCCGCTGCTGATCACCCAGAATCCCGGGTTGTTCTGGGGCATCATCGCCAGCATGTATATCGGCAACATCATGTTGCTGATCCTCAACCTGCCGCTGATCGGCATGTGGGTGCAGTTGCTGAAGCTGCCCTACAACGTGCTGTTTCCGATGATCCTGCTGTTCACCATTGTCGGCGTCTATTGCAGCAGCAACAACGTCTTCGACGTCTATGTCATGGTCGGATTCGGCATCATCGGCTACCTGATGCGCAAGTTCGGATACGAGCCGGCCCCGCTGGTTCTTGCGTTCGTGCTCGGACCGCTGATGGAAAACAACCTGCGCAAGTCGCTGATCCTGTCGCAGGGCGATCTAATGACATTCGTGCAGCGTCCGATCTCGGCGGTCTGCCTCGTGGCGGCTGCGATCCTGCTGATCGCGCCTCTGCTGCCGGCGCTGCGCAAGAAGCGCGAACTGGTGGCGCTGGACGAGGGGGCCTGATGGCTAGTGTGGCGGTTCGCAAGTCCGCATCATTGTTGCCGCACCTTCTGTTTGCGGACTTGCGAACCAAAGCCACACTAGAATCATATTTGCTAGTGTCCTTTCGAATCCGAAGTTCGCTATGGGAGCTGCTGCAGCATGAAGCGAACTTCGGATTTGGGACACTAGCGACGGAACTTTTGCCACGTTCTGGCGTCATCATGGCTGCGGCACGGGGGTGCTATTTCCAGCCCATGATTGAAGCGAATGATGTTCGATCCAGAGAGAGTTCGGCAAAACGACTTGCGCGGAGGCACGTCGCCGTGGAGCCAGCGGCTCGTGCAGCCCGTCCGTCCGTCCGTCGACCGGGATTTCCGCTGTGAAATCCTTGTTGTCGGCGCGGGCGTCACCGGCTCGCTGGCGGCCGAACATCTTGCATCGCAGGGCCATGAGGTCTGTATCATCGACCGGCAGCGTCCCGGCCTCGGCAGCACAACGGCGAGCACTGCGATGCTGCTGTGGGAGATCGACAGCTCCCTGAGCGATCTCACCGCCATGTATGGATTCGAGCGCGCCGCGAACATCTATCGCCGCAGCTTCGGCGCGGTCAGCGGTCTGGCTGAGCTGGTGAATACGCACCAACTCGCCTGCGGCATGCGGCACAAGCGCTCGCTGTATCTGGCGGCGGGCAAAGTCGGTGCGCGCGAGTTGCAGGCCGAACACGCGCTTCGCATGCGCGCCGGGCTGCCCGGCGATTATCTGGATCACCTGACGCTGTTGGAACAGTTCGGCCTCTACCGGGAGGCGGCGATCCATTCGATAGGCTCGGCGGACGCGGACCCGCTGTTGCTGTGTCAGGCACTGCTGGCGATGGCGACGTTGCATGGTGCCAAGATATTCGATGCCAGCGCGGAAGATTACGACAACAGCGGACAGGCGGTCGTTGTCGGGCTCGATAGCGGTCGTGTGATCGAGGCGAAGCAGGTCGTTCTCGCGACAGGCTATGTGATGCCGGAATTTCTCACCTCCAACCTTCACAAGATTTCGTCGAGCTGGGCCGTCGCGACACCGCCGCAGTCGGCCGGCGCAATCTGGCGCGATGGCGCGCTGATCTGGGAAGCCTCCGAGAATTACAGCTACGCACGCACGACGCGGGACAACCGGATCATCATGGGCGGCGAGGACGACAATCGGGTGATCGAGCCGGAAGCGCGCGACGAGTTAATGCCGGCGAAGGCGGAGACCATCCTGCGCAAGCTGAACGGGCTGTGGTCGCATGCCGAGCCGGTCGCGGAATTCGTGTGGTCAGGAACGTTCGGCACGACGACAGACGGATTGCCGCTGATCGGACGTGTGCCCGGTCATCCGCGTATTCACGCGGCGTACGGCTATGGCGGCAACGGCATTACCTACAGCTATCTTGCTTCGCGCATGATCGCCGCGTCGATTGCAGGCGACCATCAGCCGTGGTTCGACGATTTCGCGATTGACCGGGATGCGCCGAAGGTCATTCCATAGTGCAACGAAAAACCCCGGCGCGAAGCCGGGGTTCATCGAAGTAATTCGGCTTGGGCCTAGCCGCCCTTGCCCTTTTCCTTGAAGTATTTCATCGCGCCGGGATGGAACGGCACCGGGGAGCGATCCTGCACCTGGTTGTCCAGCGAGAAGCTTTCCGCTTCCTTGTGCACGGCGACGATATCGGCCTTCTTCTCCACCAGCGTCTTGACGATGTTGTAGGCGTCGTCGTTGCTCATCTTGTCGCCGGTGACGATGATGTTCCAGACCTCGGCCATCTTGTTGTCGACGTCGTAGCCTGGATACGACCCGGCCTTGATGACGCCCGCGCTGTAGAGCTTGCCGTGCTTGGCGTTCATTTTTTCGACGACGTCGGCGTGGTCGATCAGCTTGAGCTTGACGCCAGGTGTGGCGGCGAGGTCCGTGACCGATGCGGTGGGAATGCCGCCAACCCAGAAGAACGCATCAATCTTGCCATCCTTGATGGCATTGACGGATTCCGCGACGCCGAGGCGTTCGCGCTTCATGTCCTTGTCCTTGTCAAAACCGGCCGCTTCGATCACGCGAAACGCCATCACCTCGGTGGCGCTGCCCGGCGAACCCGTCGATACACGTTTTCCCTTGAGATCGGACATCTTCTTGATCCCGGTGCTCTCGATCGACACCACATGCTTGCGATTCGTATAAAGGACCATCAGCGTGCGGATCGGGATTTTCCCGCTCTTGAACTTATCCTCACCATTGAGGGCAGTCAGGGCTGCGTCCACCATCACAAGTCCGACATCCGACTTGCCCGTACCGAGCAGTTGCAGGTTTGCAACCGAGCCGCCGGTCACCTCCGCCGTCGCCTGCATCCCCGGTATGTACTTGGACAGGACGTTGGCCATGCCGCCCCCCATCGGATAGTAGACGCCACCGGTGCCGCCGGTGCCGATCGAGATATTGATCTTCTCCTGCGCCGGTGCGGTGGACGCAAACAGCGCAAACGCTAATACCGCTATACTACCGATAATACGTTTCATGTTTCCCCCCTCCTTGATTGTAATGCATGTTTTCATTTGAAAACCCGGCTCGATTCATGGAACCGATCTACGGTCAAGAACCGGCTGTCACACACCCTTACGCTACGATTAACTCCCCTGCAAGTCAAC
>JAUSAX010000068.1 GCA_030652315.1 Afipia sp.
GCGGCCCTTCGGGCCGAGCGTCACCTTGACGGCGTTGGCGAGAATGTCGACGCCGCGCAGCATGCGGTCGCGCGCGTCTCCGGAAAATTTAACGTCTTTGGCAGCCATGGGAATGTCTCCTGGTGATGTGTGTTTCCGTCATCCTGAGGCACGAGCCTCGAAGGATGACGGCCGGTGAGAATGGGGGTGTGCTTACTTCAGCACGCCCAAGATGTCGGACTCTTTCATGATGAGGAGTTCCTCACCGTCGAGCTTCACTTCGGTGCCGGACCACTTGCCGAACAGCACCGTATCGCCGGCCTTCAGATCGATCGGGATCAGCTTGCCGGCTTCGTCGCGGCCACCGGGGCCGACGGCGACGATCTGGCCCTGCGAGGGCTTCTCTTTTGCACTGTCAGGAATGATGATGCCGCCTTTGGTCTTTGCTTCAGCGTCGATGCGCTTGACGACGACACGATCATGCAGCGGGCGAAAAGTTGTCTTGGCCATCGGATGTCCTTTGGGCGTTGGTTAGGTAAGATTTGACGTGCGGTAGGGCGCGGGCCGTGGATAATGGGCTCAGCTAACCCCTTGAGGGGACGAAGCCTTGCCCTTAGCAATCGCGCTCCAAGAGTGCTAATGACGAGGCGGGAATATGGGTTGCCGCTGATCCTGTCAAGCAAGGCTCTTAAGGCCTTGGTGAGGCCAATATAGGATGATCTGGAAACCATAAAGGGGAACGCTGCGTATTGACGGGGGTCAGCTCACGCAGTGTGACGGTGGGTCTGTCGGTTTGGCAGGCAGCCATGTTCTTGCCGGGAGACACCATGACCACATTGAGCGAACGAACCAACGCCTCCAAGATCGTCACGCTAGCGGCTGTATCGCTGCTGGCGGGTTTTCTCGGCGCCTGCGGCGGCGGAGGTTTCGGCGGCTTTGGCGGCGGCCAGGCCACGGTCCAGGAACCGGCAATGGCGCCCGAAGTCCCGGCAACCATCAGGGCCGATGAAGTCGTCGGCCGCTGGGGGCTTGCCTCGTTCCACAAGCCGGAAGATCGAGCCCGCACCGAAACGGCGGCGCGCGGCCAGTGCAAAAACCCCTACGTCATTGGTCAGGGTGCCAGCGGTGGTGTCATTATGCATTTGCCGGATGAAGCCACGCCGCAGGAATTGCGCCTGAAAGGCAGCCAGAGCGGCAAGAACTATATCGGCCCGGCTGGTCCGGTCGGCGGGGACAAGGATCGCGAGATCGTCTCGTTCGACGGACGGGTGTTGATGACGCGGTTCATCGACAAGGATGCCTCCAGCCGCTATGGCACCATGGTGTATGTTCGCTGCGCGCCGCGCGCCTGAGGCGCCGGGCCTGATCCCGGCGGGCGAATGATTTTCGACGTCGGGGACGTGCAAGTGCAATGGCCGGGCTGAGGTTGCTAAGCTCCGGCCCCAGCCGAGCGGTCGTTGTTCTTTCCATCACACAGGTGCTGGGCTGGGGCGTTCTGTTCTATCCGCCCGCGCTCACCATGACGCACATCGCCGCCGCCCATAGCTGGTCGCTGGCGCAGGCGCTAGCCGGATTTTCCGTCGCGCTGGGTGTCTCGGGTGTGTGTGCCCCGCTGGCTTGCGGCTTGATCGACCGGCACGGCGGAAATCTGGTGATGGCCTTCGGCGCGCTGATCGGCGCGCTGGGCCTGCTGATCCTGCCGCTCGCGGATCAATACTGGCTCTATGTTCTGGGCTGGATGCTGCTTGGCGTCGCGATGGCGTCGATCCTCTATGATCCGGCATTCACCACCCTGACCCGCATCTTCGGGACAGCGTCGCGGCGGCCGATCACGCTGGTAACGTTTGCCGGCGGCCTCGCCTCGACTGTGGCATGGCCCGTGACCCATTTACTGATTGAACACGGCGGATGGCGCAGCGCCTATTTCGTTTTCGCCGGCGTACTTGTTTTCATCGTCGCGCCGCTCCATGCATTCGCGCTGCCGCGCCACGCGGTGCATGTGCCGCCGCCACCTGTCGCGGGCACTCCGATAGCCGCCCCGGCCAAAATCATACCGCCGAGCGGCTGGCCGTTCATTCTGATGGCCACAGGATTTGCCGCCCACGCCTTCGTGCTGTCAGGCACGTCCACGCACCTGCTTGCAATCCTGCAACGCGGCGGTCTTGATGCCGGGACCGCCGTGCTCATTGGTGCGCTGTTTGGGCCGGCGCAGGTCGCGACGCGGTTTGCCGATTTCATGACCGGCGGACGATTGCATCCGCTCTGGGTGGCGCGCGCCTCGATGGCCTTGATGGCCTGCGCCTTCATCTTGCTGGCAATGGCAGGATTTTCCATCGGGGTCGCAGTCCTGTTCGCGCTGATGTATGGCGCGGCCAACGGCGTGGTGACGATTGCGCGCGGAGCTTTGCCGCTGGCGATGTTCGGGGCCGTTGGATATGGGCGCGTGGTGGGGCGAATCTCACGGCCGGCGCAAATTCTCCAGGCGCTGGCCCCTTTCGCGCTGGCCTACGTGATCGACCGCTGGTCCGATCAGGGCGCGCTTGAGATATCGATTGCAGGCATCCTGCTGGCGCTGGTGTGTTTCGCAGCGCTGCGGCGGCCGTCATAAGCAAAGAGCCCGGAAGCGGTTGCCTCCGGGCTCTTTGAACCTGTTTTGAAATGTCGCGGCGCTCAGCCGAACATCGCGTCGATGTCGTCCTGCGAGGCATGACCTTCGTCGTCCATGGCCTTCGGGCCGTTCAGCAGACGGGCATCGCCGACGCGGGTGTCGATGATGGCCGGCGCGTGCTGCTTGATCGCATCGACGCCGCCCCAGATTTCCATCATGACGTTGATGTGATGCTCGATGAACTTCATCGTCGTCATCACCTTGTTGATGCGCTGGCCGGTAAGATCCTGGAAATTGCAGGCCTCGAAGATGCTGACGACGCGCTCCTGGATGTCTTCACTGAGCTGAGCCTGCTGATCGGGCGGCATCGCTTTGCCAAGCGCGCTGGCGGCCTGATCGATCGCCTCCGCGGCTTCGAGGATCTGCTGGGTGGCTTCCTCGGTCCCGCCGACAACTGCGCCCAGCTCGCCGGTGACTTTCGACATCTCGTCGCCGCTGAAGCTCTTGCCGTGCAGCACGGCGATTTCCTGCTTGGTGCGGTTGATGGCGTCGTGAATCAGATCGAGTTCGACCTTCAGCTTTTCGCACTGCTCGATTTGCGCGCGATAGCTTCCAAGGAGCTGCTGGGCTTCCGTCAGTTCCTGCGCCGACGGCTCGTCCTGCTCGGCAACCGGGCCTGGATGGTGAGACGCCATCTGCGCGCGAATGGCGCGCAGCTCACCCATGATCTGATTGTGATGCGGCGCGGCGTCACCCTCGATGCGGTCGAGTACCGGCATATCGCCGGACTGAATTCTTTCAATACGAAATCGTTTGCGCTGTACGGCCATGGTTTTTCCCACTCCCTGATGAAGTGTTTGTACCCGCTGACTTTTAACGCGAGGTTTCGAACGGAACAGCGAATGTCACTTCGCAGAAAGCCCTGCATACCAACGGTTAACCATGCGGTTCGCGCGTTCATCGAAAATAAACGCTACCGCGAGGAACACACCGCAGTTGTTGACGTGGTGAATCCAAAACCCGGGTTCGTTTACCAAACCGACGCGAATTAAAATCTAAATAGAGCGTGTTCAGGCGCGCTGTCCGCGCGTCAACGACGAAACAGTGCAGAGTACGTCGATGACCAGAAAAATGTCCCTCGCGCTCATGGCGGGCGCAATGTGTTTTGGCGCCGGTTCAATGCAGGCTTTCGCATTTGACGACGACATGCCGGGCGAGCCCCGCGTGATCTACGCGCAACCTCCCTCGACGCCGCCGATGCCGATTCGTGTCGCCTATCAAGAGCGATCCAATATGGGCGGCGGGTTGATCGAATTCCTTTTCAGCGGCGGTCAGTCCGGCGATCCGAATTATCAGGCGCCGCGCTACGAGCAGATGCCGTCGCGCGGGGGATTGCCGCCGATGGATCCGCAATACCGTCAGGATATGCGTCAGGGTGATATGGGGATCGAACCTGTCCGTCCGGGGATTGACCCGAAGTTCGAGAAGCAGGTCGTCGAATACAGCGGTCGGCATGCACCGGGCACACTGGTGATCGATACGCCGAACAAGTTTCTCTATCTGGTGCAGGGCGGCGGCAGGGCGCTGCGTTACGGCATCGGTGTCGGCAAGCCGGGTTTTGAATGGTCGGGCGTGAAGACGATCTCCGCCAAGAAGGAATGGCCGGCGTGGACGCCGCCGCCGGAAATGCTCAAGCGCCGTCCTGATCTGCCGCGTCACATGGAAGGTGGTCCGGAAAATCCGCTCGGCGCCCGCGCGATGTATCTCGGCTCGTCGCTGTATCGCATTCACGGCTCCAACGAGCCTTGGACCATCGGCACGGCGGTGTCGTCCGGCTGCATCCGGATGCGCAACGAGGATGTGATCGATCTCTATGGCCGGGTGAATGTCGGCACGCGCGTCATCGTGATCTGAGCGTTACGCATTGCTCTCACTTCGTCATGCCCGGGCTTGTCCCGGGCATCCACGTCTGCCTTACAAAGAAACAGATAAGACGTAGATGGCCGGGACATAGGCGAGCGGAAGCGACGCCGTTCTTCGAACGGCTATGCCCGACCATGACACGTTGAGAGTTCAGTTCCGGCGTCAATCAGGCGAAATCACTGTCGCCGTCATCGAAGTCGTCGAAATCGCCGTCATCCTGGTCTTGATCCTGGTCCTGATCGGTGTCGGCCTGCGCCTGATCATAAGAACTCTGACGCTGGCCGTCGCCGCTGCCGCTTTTGCCGACGTCGTTGACGCCGGCATCGCGCGCGAGATTGCCCGAGGATTGGCTGTTGTCCGACGGCATCTTGCTGCCGCCGGACTCTGCGGTGTTGCCGAGACTCTGCTGCTGGCTGCTGCCGCCGCCCATCATGCCGCGAATGCTGTTCATCAGCATCGATCCGCCGATCACGCCGGCCGCCGTTGCCGCCGCCGTTCCGAGGAACGAACCGCCGCCACCAGCATTGCCGCCGCCGAACAGTCCGCCGCCCGGATTTCCAGACCTTGGATCATTAGGTCTTGGATCATTCATGCGGGGATCTCCGCCCATGCGCGCGTCGGCCTGTCCCAGCGCCTGACCGCTGTTCCAGACCGGACCACGCTGCGTGCTGTCGCCGGGACGAATGTTCGGCACCGAGCCGCGACTCTGGCCGGGGCCGAGAACCGCCTCGCGCATCGAATCGAGAAACCCGCCGGAGGGTTGCTGCTGCTGCGCGGTGCCCTCAAGCTCCTGAATACGGGCATCGGCACGCTTCAGCGCTTCGTCCTGCACCAGCACGGTCTGCACAAGCGCGTAGACGGCGTTGGGCGCGCGGCGCAAACCCTGCGCGATCGCGGCATCCGCATCCGGCTCCCGTGGCGACGTCTCCAGCCTCGCAAGGCGGTCAAACAGATCGTCGACGAGTTGGCGTTCCTGTGGCGTCATAACATCCTCCTGAAGCATCCGGCATGCGAATGCGCGTCATGATGTAAGGCTGCATTGTGTCGGGTTAAGTCCCGGCGCGAATTAAATTTAGGAAAGCTCGTTGTCGCGGTGCGACAAAAAGACTTAAGGCGCGCATTGAACCATTCGTCATCCTGAGGTGCGAGCACCGCAGGCAAATTTATGCAGCCTGCGTAAACTTGGCTGCGCGAGCCTCGAAGGATGACTATGAGAATATAGCCGTCGCCCTTTGAGACGCGGCGCTCTGCGCCACTCTTCAGAATGACGGCTTGTCGAGCGTGACGTTGTTCGTGGCCAGCAGGCGCGGGAAGTCGGCGCTGCTCAGAAACGCGAACTCTCGTTCGCGCTGGTGCGTCACGTTGTCGAGGCTGACAAGCGTTTCGTCGACAAATCCGGGATGGCACATCACAAGGCCGCCGTCCGGCAGGCCGTTGAGAAAGCCCTGCATCGCATCGGCGAAGTCCCGGCCGCGCACCATGTCATAGGCGCCCGCGAAACCGTGATTGAATGCAATGCCGAGGTACGCGCTTTTTTTGCGAAACGTCTCGCTCAGCACATCGAGCAGCAGCGCCTTCGGACTGTCGAGCCGCTGCGCCAGCGGCAGGCTGCGGCCGCACTGACGCACCCACGCGCCGGGGGCGGCATCCTTTACTGCAGCGAGAAACGCGTCGCGGATCTGCGGAAACAACTGCACATGCTGATGGCCGTCGATGTAGTCCGGTGCGCGGCCGAACATCTGTCTGAAGGCGGCGATCTGCGCCAGCAGTTCAGCCTGAATGATTTCCGGATCGAGTCGGCGCAGCAGGCTTGCGCGCAACAGCCTCCCGAGCGGCAAAAACTGGCCGCCGTCGAGCGGCTTGAAATGCATGGTCAGCGGGTGGAACGGGGCGGTGAGCGTTGCGTGAAGGCCGATGGCGCAATCTGGATTGGCGGCGACGGCCTGCATCAATCCATCGATCTCGATATGATCGACAGCGGCGCCGACCACCATCACCGACGTCGCATTGATCCGCTTCATACCGATCAGTTCGCGGATCGCGCGATTGACGCCGGGACTCATGCCGTAGTCGTCGGCACACAGCCAGATGCGGCGCGGCGGCGAATCCACGCTCATTCAGCCGCGGTCTGCGGTGTCTTGTCGGCGGCGGTCGAGGCGTCGGCGTTCTTCACGCTATGCTCCGCGACGAAGTAGATCGGGCGCGCCTTGATCTCGGACAGGATCTTGCCGATGTACTCGCCGACCACACCGATCATGATGAGCTGCACGCCGCCGATGGTCATCAGGCCGACCACGAGCGAGGGATAGCCCGGAACGGATTTGCCGCTGACAACGGTTTCCCACAGGATCGACAGGCCGAACAGGAACGCGACGAAGGCGAGCAGCAACCCGAGCAGGCTCGCTGCACGCAAAGGCGCCACCGAGAACGAGGTCAGGCCTTCGATCGACAGGCCGAGCAAACGTCCCGGGCTGAAAGTGGTGACGCCATGGGCGCGGGCTTCGGGTTCGTAGTCGACGCGGATCTGCTTGAAGCCGATCCAGGTCGCCAGTCCCTTGAAGAAGCGGTTGCGCTCCGGCAGTTGCCGCAGGGCCGCCGCCGCGCGAGGCGACAGCAGGCGGAAGTCGCCGGCGTCCTCGGGAATCTTCTGACGGGCACCCCAGTTGATCAGCGTGTAGAAGGTGCGTACCCCGAGCCGCCGCAGCGCCGACTCGTTGTCGCGGTGCGCCTTCGCGGTATAGACGACATCGTAGCCATCCACGATCCAGTACTTGACCAGTTGCTCCACCAGTTCGGGGGCGTGCTGGCCGTCGCCGTCCATGAACAGCACGGCGCCGCGGCGGGCATGGTCGAGCCCGGCCATGAGTGCGGCTTCCTTGCCGAAATTGCGTGACAGCGAGACCACCTGCACGTCGAGCGCTGCCGGCGGCAGACCGCGTGCGATGCTCAGCGTCGTGTCGCTCGATCCGTCATCGACATAAACCACTTCGCAGGCGAGGCCGTATGTCTGCCTGAGCGTGCCGGCGAGCGCGCACAGGCGTTCGTGCAGCAGCGCGAGGCCCGCCGCTTCGTTGTAAACGGGCACGACGATCGACAGGCCTTGATTTGACGTCGTCTGACCCGAAAGGCCTTGCGCCGCCGGAGCACGGCTGCTGCCTGACAGGTTCGAAATATCGGCACTCGGCGTCATCGGTCGGTTTCCAGCGCGTTACATCCGGGCATGATGCGATCCGAAAATCGCTTCACACTGCTCGGCGTCATGTTCCTTGATCATCATATGGTCATCGCCGCGCTGTCGCCAAGGTAGCGGAGGGTCTGCGACGGTCGGTTGCACCGCCGCAATCCTAGATTCCTATTGCCCCAGGAATGTCTGGAGTTTGGCGAAAAGCGGATTGTCGCGATCGAAAACATAGTCCAGCGACGCGACCGACACCGTCTCCGCGCCGTGGTCGCGCAGGAAACTGCTGAGCGCATAGAGTTGCGCCGGCGGACAGTGCAGCGTTACCATGCCCGACGAGGTCGGTCCGCCGAACGGCGACACGACACCGAACCGGTTGTGGGCTTCGGCCAGCAGCGCGGCATCGCAGGCCGCGAACCGGGTGCGGACTTCCTTGTATTTGCGGGCGCGGGCGCTGGCGGCGATGTGATCGAGGATGATCCGCGCCGTCTCCCGTGCGCTGTCCGACCAGTCTGCGTCGCGCGAGGCCACGAGATTGGCGTGGCTGCGCAGCATCACGCCGTCGTCGAGCACCTTCAGCCCGTTGGCCGCGAGCGTAGCGCCGGTGGTGGTGATGTCGACGATCAGTTCCGCTGTTCCCGCGGCGGGGGCGCCCTCGGTGGCTCCAGCGCTTTCCACGATGCGGTAATCGACTACGCCCTGCGCGGCGAAGAAACTGCGCGTCAGGTTGATGTACTTGGTCGCCACCCGCATGCGGTGATTGTGCCGGGCGCGGAACGAGGTCGCGACATCGTCGAGGTCCGCCATGGTGCGCACATCGATCCACGCCTGCGGCACGGCGACCACGACGTTGGCGCTGCCGAAGCCGAGGCTTTCGATCAGCATGACGCGTTTGTCGGCATCGTGAATGTTCTCGCGGATCAGATCCTCGCCGGTGATGCCGAGATGCACCGCGCCGCGCGCAAGCTGGGCAGCGATTTCGCTGGCCGAGAGATAAGCGATCTCGACATTGTCGAGGCAGGGCATCGTGCCGCGATATTCGCGCGCACCGCGCGGTTTTGCGAGCGTCAAGTTGGCCTGTGCGAAGAAGGCCTCGGCATTTTCCTGCAGGCGTCCCTTGGAGGGAACGGCGACGACGAACGGCGTGCTCATGCGGCGCTCCCTTGCGAAAGCGCTTCGATCCAGATCGAGAACCCGACCGCCGGAATGGGCTCGCGAGCGCCGAGCCGCGTCAGCAGCCCGTCATAGCGTCCGCCGCCGACCAGTGGCTCCGTGCTGTTGCCTTTGGCGTGCAGTTCGAACTCGAAGCCGGTGTAGTAATCGAGGCCGCGTCCGAACGCGGTGGAAAAGCGGATCGTCTTGGTATCGATGCCGCGTGCGGCCATGAACCCGGTGCGGCTTTCAAACTGGTCGATGGCAGCGTTCAGATCGAGCTTGGCGTCCGAGGCCAGCGTGCGTAATTGGCCCGCCGCGTCGTCTGGTTCACCGGCGATGCCGAGGAAGCGTTCGATCAACTGCAGCGCGTCGCGCGGCAACGCGCCGCCCTTGAGTGTCGATTGTTCGAGGAAACGGTCGGCGATTTCGGACACGGTGCGGCCGCCGACGTTGCTGGTGCCGGCGATCGACATCAGGTCGGTGACGAGGGCCAGCGCCGCCTTGCGATCCGAGCCTGCAAGCGCGGCCAGCACGCCTTCATATTCATTGCGGGTCTTGCCGGTTTCCAGCGTCAGGCGCTGGAGATCCTGCGCGAGCGAGATCTTGCGGTTGAAATCCTTGATCAGCCGGCGCTTCCAGACCGGATATAGATCGAGCGCGTCGATCAGCGCGGCGAACAGCGCCACATCGCCGGTGCGAATATCGACACTCGCGACGCCGAAGGCGGCTGCGGCCTCGACACCGAGCGCCAGCATCTCCGCGTCAGCCGCCGCGCGATCCTGCCGACCGAAGGATTCCACACCCGCCTGGTTGAATTCGCTGGCGGTGCCGCCGCGAAAACGGAACACCGGCCCGAGATAATAGAATCCCGCGGGCGCGCCTGCGCGTTGTGACGCGAGGTATTCGCGCGCCACCGGAATGGTGAGGTCCGGCCGCAGGCACAACTCTTCGCCGGTAGCGTCGGTGGTCAGATAGAGGCTCTTGCGAATGTCTTCGCCGGACAGATCGAGAAACGATTCCGCCGGCTGCAGGATCGGCGGCCGCGCATGGGTGTAGCCAGCCCGCGCAAATGTCTGCAGCAAGGCCTCCGCCTGTGCGGCGGACCCGGTCGCGGTTGCGGCACTGGTCTGGCTCATTCTTCGGTGTCCAATAGGGTGTAAAGGCTTGAATCGGCAGTCCCTTAGCACGGGATTGCCCGGGTTTCGACGACGATCCGGAAAAGGGCTTAATAAGAGGCCTTCCGGAATGCAACCTCAGCGTGCATCTGGTTTACCCCAATCGCCGAGCGCCGTCTGTACCACGGCAAGCGCCGCGACCGCAGCTGTGTCGGCGCGCAGGATTCGCGGCCCGAGCGCCAGCCGCGCGACGTGCGGTTGGTTCAGCAGCAATGCGCGTTCCTCCGCGGCAAATCCGCCCTCGGGGCCGATCAGCACGTCAGCGCCCTTTGTGCCGTCCGCACCGGCGAAGGCGGCCATAGGATCGGCGATCGGGGCGTCTTCGTCGCAGAACACCAGCAGGCGCTCGCCATCGCGCTGGTTCAGATAACGCTCCAGCGGTTCGGGATCGCTCACCTCCGCAAGGCTGAGGATGCCGCATTGCTCGGCAGCCTCGATGACGTTGGCGCGCATCCGTTCGACATTGACGCGGCTCGCCTGCGTAAATCGCGTCGTGACGGGCCGCAGCGCCGCAACCCCCATTTCAACGGCTTTTTGCACCATGTAATCGAGCCGCGCGTGCTTCAGCGGGGCGAACACGTAATGCAGATTGGGCAGGCGATCCTGGGTGCGGGTCTGGCTGACAATTTCCGCGCGGTCCGGCCGCTTGCGGCCTGCGAGACTGGCTTGCCATTCGCCGTCGCGTCCGTTGAACACCAGCACGGTGTCGCCGGCGGCGAGGCGCAGCACGTTGCCGAGGTAATTGGACTGGTCGCGATCGAGGGCGATGCCGGTTTCGGCCGCAAGCGGCGCATCGACGAAAAGCCGGGGGCTGCGAAAATCGAGTTTGGGCATCGGCACCAATCCGTTCATTTTCCGACTTCTAGCCCAATGATTGCAAATTGGCAGCTAATTGGGTGGCAGCCGCCGCGCTGCTGCCGGATTCATCGGGTTGTTAAGCGGCGGCGAGAATCGTAAAAGTCCTTATTAAGGACACTGGAACCCGCCGGAGGAGAATCCGTGACCGCCTATCGTCTTATCGCATCGCTGGCTGCCGCCACGTTCGTCATGCACGCCGCGGATGTACGCGCGCAGGGCGCGTTTCCGGCGCCGCTGCCGGGGCAGGCCGCGCCGCCGCCGGCCAGCAATGCGTCGCCGTTCCCGCCGGTGAACAACGCGGCGTCGCCGTTTCCACCCGTCAATGGTGCGACCGCTGCACCGGTCAGGCAGCAGCCGTCATCCAACGCCTTCTCAGCCGGCGCTCCGCCGGTTGGCGGCGGTGGCTTTGGCGCGCCGCAGCAGCAGGCCGGTCCGCCGCCGGGTGCCGAGGAGTGCCAAAAGGGCTTTCTGCCGCTGCGTGCGGATGCCGAAGCCAAGGCCAAGCTGATTCAGGCTGCCGGCAAGCGCAAGGCGGCGCCGCAGGAGGCCTGCAAGCTGATCGCCAATTTCGCGCAGGCCGAAACAAAGATGATCAAGTTCGTCGATGCCAACGCGCAAAAGTGCGGCATCCCTGCTCAGGTCAGCGACCAGATGAAGAAGGGCCACGCCAATACCTCCCAGTTGCAGCAGCGCGTGTGCGCGGCCGCCTCACAGGCTCAGGCCGGACCGGCGGGTCCCAGCCTGAGCGAAGCGCTCGGTTCCGCATCGTTGCCAGAGGCCAAGCCGTTGAAGCGGGGCGGCAGCACCTTCGACACGCTGAACGGCAACGTCCTGACCCGCTGATTGGCTCCGAATGAAAAGGTTGCGATGAGCAACGCCGCAGCCCCCGTCGCCGACTCAACCGCCAACTGGGTCGATACCCACGCGCCGATCTGGATGCGGCCCTATCTGCGGCTGTCGCGGTTCGACCGCCCGATCGGATGGTGGCTGCTGCTGCTGCCGTGCTGGTGGTCGGCTGCGCTGGCGGCGGGCATTGCCCATGATGTCCGCAGTCTGCCGCTGGTCATCGTGCTGTTCTTTATCGGCGCGGTGGTGATGCGCGGTGCGGGATGCACCTGGAACGACATCACCGATCGCAATCTCGATACGCAGGTCGAGCGCACCCGGTCGCGGCCGATTCCGGCGGGGCAGGTGACGGTCACGCAGGCAGCGATCTTTCTCGTGCTGCAGGCGCTGATCGGGCTTGCGGTGCTGCTGCAGTTCAACCGCTTTGCGATTCTCACCGGCATCTGCTCGCTGGCGGTGGTTGCGGTCTATCCCTTCATGAAGCGCATCACCTACTGGCCGCAGGTGACCCTTGGCCTAGCGTTCTCGTGGGGTGCACTGATGGGATTTGCGGTGATCCTTGGCCGGATCGATGCCACCGCGCTGGTGCTGTACGCCGGATCGATTTCGTGGGTGATCGCCTATGACACGATCTACGCCCATCAGGACACCGAGGACGACATCATGGTTGGCATCAAATCGACGGCGTTGCTGTTCGGCGAACGGACGCAGATGGCGCTGACGATTTTTTACAGTCTGGCCGTGTTGCTGATCGGTGTCGCGTTGTGGCGCGGCGGATCGCAATGGTTCGCGTGGATCGGACTCGCGGCGTTCGCGGCGCATCTGGTCTGGCAGGTGCGGACGATCCGGATCGACAATCCCGCCTTATGCTTGCGACTGTTCAAGTCGAATCGCGATGCAGGATTGATGCTGTTCGCCGGCTTGCTCGCCGACGCTGTGCTGCGGAGTTTTTAGTTTTGTGCGTCATCCTGAGGTGCGAGCTCTTGCGAGCCTCGAAGGATGACTTGTCGAATGCTATCGCCTTTCGAGGCCTTCGCGGAGTTTATCATCGGGCCGCGCGTGCGCGGACCCGTTGGCTACGGCTCCTCAGGGTGACGGCAAAATTTGTCTTCAGTGCCGCGCGATGATCTCGCGTTCGCCGCGATGAATGGATCGCTCCATCGCAGCACGGCCGGCCTTGCGGCGCACCAGAAATTTCGGGCGGCGATCCTTGATGATGTTGCGGCGGCGGCGGCGCGGAGCCGGTTCGCGCGCCGCTTCATTTTCATCCTCGATCTGCGGCAGAGCGAACAGGTCGCCCCACATCTGCCAGGCAAGATCGAGTTGCAGTTCATCCGCGGTGACCAGCAGCGGTACCGACAGCGATGGATCGCTGTGAACCAGCACCAGTGCGCGTCCGTCGTTCGTTTCGCGGCAGGCGATGCCGAGAAAATCGCGAACGCGAACATTGATCGCCATGCGGATGCCGCCGACGGCACGGCGCACGGTGATGCGTTCGCGATTGATTTCGATGTGCCTGATGCCGCCATCGGCGCGGCCATCGCGCGCTTCAAAGCTGACGGGCAAGGAATGGGGGTCGAGCTGCAACAAGCAGCTCGACCCGACGGGTTGCACCCCGCCGACTCCGAATTGACGCCTCACGATTTTATCTCCCACGCCGGAATTATGTTCCCGGTCGATGGGAGGAGCATGCCAGAGCCGTGTCCGAATCCGCTTAAGAAGGCTGGTTAATCGTCTCTCACTGCTATTGCTTCAGTTCTCATGATTGACGAGAGGTTGGCGTAGATGATTGACGAGACCTTGCCAGTGTCCAAAATCCGACGTTCGCCTGCATTTTTCCGCGCGTGCCGTAGCGAACGTCGGATTTGTAAGGACACTGGAAATGATGATTGCTGGTGGTCCTTTGGTTCTGACATTCGCAGAGACCGATGCCGCGACGGGACGCGAATGCCAGAACCGGACCACCAGGGCCCGCGCGAAATATCTTTCGCGACGGCCTCGAAAACGCTTGAAGTCCGCGTAAAACAGGCACATCTCATGATAGGTTGCATTCGTCTCCAAGTTTCTTGAATCCAAGCCTCGGGAATTTGTTTGTGAACTCTTCACCAAACGCATCGTTGTCGCCGTCGCCGAAATCAACAACATCCGGACTCCTTGATCAGACCGCGCTGAGTGATCTGGCGCAGCGTCTCGTGGAAGCCGCGAAGCGCGCGGGCGCGGATGCCGCCGATGCCATCGCGGTGCGCGGCGTGTCGCAAGGTGTTGAGATCCGCGAGGGCAAGGTTGAAGAATCCGAACGCTCCGAAGGTGACGATGTCGGTCTGCGCGTGTTCGTCGGAAAGCGGCAGGCCGTGGTTTCGACCAGTGACATCGGCGGCGATGTCGCAAAGCTCGCCGAGCGCGCGGTGGCGATGGCAAAGGTCGCACCCGACGATGCGTATGTCGGTCTCGCCGATCCATCGCTGTTAGCAAAACAGTTTCCCAATCTCGACCTGCTCGACCCGCAGGTGCCATCCGTCGATGAACTGGAGCGGCGCGCGCAGGAAGCAGAAGCCGCAGGTCTGGCGGTCAAGGGCGTGTCGAAGTCCGGCGGTGCATCGGCGTCCGCAGGCATCGGTGGCATGGTGCTCGTGACATCAACCGGTTTTCACGGCTCGTATCTGAGGTCGAGCCACGGCATTTCGATGACGGCGATTGCGGGTGAAGGCACCGGCATGGAGCGCGACTATGATTTCACGTCGGCAATACACGGCTCCGATCTCGAATCTCCTTTGAGCGTCGGACAGCGCGCAGGTGAGCGCACCGTGGCGCGGCTCAATCCGCGCAAGGTCGCGACCTGTAAGGCGCCGGTGGTGTTCGATCCGCGCGTGTCGAATTCGCTGGTCGGCCATTTGATCGGCGCGGTCAACGGCGCATCGATTGCGCGCAAGACCAGTTTCCTGAAGGATCGCCTCGGCCAGCAACTGTTCGGCAAGAGCATTCGCATCATCGACGATCCGTTGCGCGTGCGCGGAATGCGCTCGCAGACGTTCGATTCAGAAGGTGTTGCGACCAAGAAACTTGCCGTCATCGATGGCGGCGTGCTGACCACATGGCTGCTCGATTCCGCCACCGCTCGCGAGCTTGGCATGGCGACAACCGGCCACGCCCATCGCGGTGTGTCGTCGTCGCCTTCGCCCGGGCCGTACAATCTTCATCTCGAAGCTGGTCAGGTTTCGCCGGAAGAGTTGATCTCCGACATCAAGGAAGGCTTCTACGTCACCGATCTGATCGGGTCCGGCGTCAACGGCGTGACGGGTGACTACAGCCGGGGTGCCGCGGGTTTCTGGATCGAAAACGGAAAACTGTCGTATGCGGTCAGCGAAGTGACCATCGCGGGCCACTTGCTCGAGATTTTCAAATCGATGGTTCCGGCCAACGATCTGACGTTCAAGTACGGCGTCAACGCGCCGACCGTGCGCATCGGGGAATTGACGATTGCCGGTCGCTGATTCCGACATCGCCGGTGCGAACCTGATGCGCGACGCCGCGCTGCTGGCCGACGTGGTGCGCGAAGCCGGCGCGCTGGCGCTCAGTCTGTTCCGCACCGAACTGAAAACCTGGATCAAGGGCAAGACGTCGCCGGTGTCCGAAGCTGACATTGCCGTCAACGACCTGATCGAGGCGCGGCTGCGCTCGGCGACGCCGGATTACGGATGGCTGTCGGAAGAAAGCGCTGACGATTCCGCGCGGCTCGGCAAATCGTTGACATGGATCGTCGATCCGATCGATGGCACCCGCGCCTATCTGGCGCGGCAGGACGACTGGTCGGTTTCGATCGCGCTCGTCGCCGACGGCTCGCCGGTATTGGGTGCGGTGTTCGCGCCCGCAAGTGATGAGTTCTTTTTCGCAACGCGGGGGCGGGGCACCGCGCTGAATGGTGCGCCGATCGCAGCCGCGCCCGGGGCGGAAATTCACTTCCCGAAAATCGCCGGACCGAAACCGCTGGTTGAGCGTCTCGGCGGCATGCGTGACGACGAAAGCCTCTATCCGCGGATAGGGTCGCTGGCGCTCCGTCTGGTACGGGTGGCTGAAGGGCGGCTCGATGCCGCATTCGCAGGCGGGAACAGCCGCGATTGGGACCTTGCCGCCGCCGATTTAATCGTGCACGAAGCGGGCGGGGAAATGACCTCACTGGCTGGCGAGCGACTGGTTTACAATCAAACCGACGTTCGTCACGGATTGCTGGTGGCGGCGGGGCGTGCGCGGCACGCGCATATCGTGAAACATTTTCGGGAAAACCCGATTCCGTGGTGATCGCAAGCATGTTTTTTGCTTGAATTCATCAGTCGGTCCTTGGTTTTAGGAAAACACCTCATGTCCGAAACTGTGCAACCGCAGTTGCTTCATCTCGTCATCGGCGGCGAACTTCTCGACCTCGATCATGTAACCTTCAAGGATCTCGATAAGGTCGAGGTCGTCGGCCTGTTCCCGAACTACGCCACGGCCTATGTGGCGTGGAAGGGCAAGGCCCAGCAGACCGTCGATAACGCGCACATGCGTTATTTCATCGTCCATCTTCACCGGCTGCTCGATCCGGGCCAAGATGCGAAGCCGTCCCATTGAAAGCCACGCTTCGAAAACTCGGCCGCGCCAGCTGGGTGCAGCGTGCTGCGGGTTTCACCGCGGCGGAATTCCTGCGGCTGGTGTGGTGGACGAACCGCTTCACGCTCGATCCGCCGGACGTCTACAAGCGCATCGAGCCGGACATGCCGGTCATCATCGCGTTCTGGCACGGTCAGCACTTCATGATGCCGTTCCTGAAGCGCAAGGAATATCAGGCCAAGGTGCTGATCTCGCGTCATCGCGACGGTGAGATCAACGCCATCGCGGCGGAGCGTCTCGATGTCGGAACCGTGCGCGGTTCCGGCGATCATGGATCGGAATTTCACCGCAAGGGCGGCGTGAGCGCCTTCAAGGCGATGTTGCGGACGCTGGACGAGAAGATCAACATGGCGTTGACCGCGGACGTGCCGAAGGTCTCGCGCAAGGCCGGACTCGGCATCATCATGCTGGCGCGCGAATCCGGGCGGCCGATCCTGCCGGTAGCGATCGCCACCAGCCGCTTCAAACGTCTCAACAACTGGGACCGTTCCGTGATTCATCTGCCATTCGGACGCGGCGTCATCGCCGCCGGCGAGGTGATCCGGGTGCCAAGCGACGCCGACAATGAGACGATGCAGGCGCTGCGTGCAGAACTTGAAGAGCGGCTGAACGCGGTGACGCGCCGCGCTTACGACTGTGTGGGCCGTCCGGACGAGGGCATCCATGCCTAGCGCTCTGCCAGCGACGCTTGCGGCGTATAGGCGGTTGTCGGCCCTTGCCGCGCCGCTCGCGACCCCGCTGATCGCGCGGCGGCTGAAGCAGGGCAAGGAAGATCCCGAGCGTCTCGGCGAGCGCCGCGGTGTCGCGAGCGTGCCGCGCCCGCCGGGGCCGCTGATCTGGATTCACGGCGCGAGCGTCGGCGAGGTTCTGGCGGCTGCCGGATTGATCGAGCGGCTGCGGGCGCTGAACGTCCGCATTCTGCTGACGTCGGGAACCGTCACGTCGGCCGCGATCGTCGCGCGGCGGTTTCCGCCTGACGTGATTCATCAATATGTGCCGTTCGACTCGCCGCGCTTCGTCTCGGCGTTTCTCGATCACTGGAAGCCGGGTCTGGCGCTGTTCATCGAGTCCGATATCTGGCCGAATCTGATCCTGTCGAGCGCCGAACGGCGCATTCCGATGGTCATCATCAATGGCCGGATGTCGCCGCGTTCGTTTCCGCGCTGGCAGAAACTGCGCGGCACGATCTCGGCGCTGCTGGAATGCTTCGACCTCTGTCTTGCGCAATCCGAGCGTGACGGCGAACGCTTCGCAGCGCTCGGCTGTCCCAATGTCGTCACGTCCGGAAATTTGAAGCTCGACGTCGAAGGCCCGCCGGCGGACGTGCGGAAGCTGGAACGCCTCAAGGAAGCGATGCAGCGCCGGCTGGTGTTCGTCGCGGCATCCACGCATCCTGGTGAAGACGAAATCGTTCTCGACGCGCACCGTCGTCTGGCGTCGCGCATGCCGCAGTTGCTGAGTGTGCTCGTGCCGCGTCATCCCAACCGGGGCGGCGCGATCGCGCAGATGCTGACAGCCGCCGGCATGCAGGTGGCGTTGCGCTCGCAGGATGAATTGCCCGGTCCCGACACGGATATGTATGTCGCCGACACTATGGGTGAGCTCGGATTGTTCTACCGGCTGGCGCCGGTGGTGTTCATGGGCGGATCGCTGGTGCCGCATGGCGGGCAGAATCCGATCGAGGGCATCAAGCTTGGCGCTGCGATCCTGCACGGGCCGCATGTATTCAACTTCAGCGACATTTATGAGTCGCTCGATCAGGCGGGCGGCGCCATCCGCGCCGAGACCGGCGAGGACTTCGTCAAATCGCTCGGGCACCTGCTGGTCAATCCGATCGCGCGGCAGCGGTCGGTGGGAGCAGCGGAGGGCGTCGTGAACAGGCTCGGTGGTGCACTGGACAGGACACTTAGCGCGCTGGAGCCATATCTTCTGCAGTTGCGGCTGGAGGGAGGGGGCTCCGATGCGTGAGCCGGCCTTCTGGTATCGGCCACCATCGTGGACGTCGCGACTGCTTGCGCCGCTTGGCGCGATTTACGGCGCCGTTACAGCGCGGCGCATGGCGCGCGATGGCACATCCGCCGGACTTCCGGTTCTCTGCGTCGGAAATTATCACGTCGGCGGCGCGGGCAAGACGCCGACGACACTCGCGCTTGTGAAACTTCTGCGTGAGATGGGCGAACAGCCATTCGTCGTCAGCCGGGGTTACGGCGGTTCGCAACAGGTTCCCGTTCGTGTCGACCAAATCTCGCACACGGCGGCGGACGTCGGCGATGAGCCGCTTATGATGGCTTCAAGTGTGCCTGTCATCGTGTCGCGCGATCGTGTCTCGGGAGCTGCGCTGGCGCGCGCCCATGGCGCGAGTGTCGTCTTGCTTGATGATGGTTTTCAGAATCCGGCGCTGGTGAAGGATGCATCGCTGATCGTGATCGATGCGGCGCGCGGCGTCGGCAATGGCGGTGTGTTTCCGGCCGGTCCGTTGCGCGCGCCACTCGAACCGCAGATCGCGCGCACCGATGCGCTGATCGTGATCGGTTCGGGTGATGCGGCCAATGACATTGCCGCGGCGGTGTTGAGGCATGGCGCGCCTGTGTTGCGCGCGCGGCTCGCTCCGGATCAGGCCTCGGTCGATAAATTGCGCGGACAGCGCGTGCTCGCCTTTGCAGGAATCGGCGATCCGGCGCGGTTCTTTGCGACGTTGCGCGCCTGCGGCGTGACTGTGGCTGAGGAAAAAGCCTTCGCCGATCATCATCCGTTTACGCGGGACGAGATCGAACGGCTGGTGTCGGATGCGGCAGAAAAATCGCTGACGCTGGTGACCACCGAAAAAGACATGGCGCGCATCCGCAGCGATGCCCGCCTTCAAGACCACGCGAACGGCATCGCCGCCTTCGCGGTCACGCTGGCTTTCGATGATGCGGCGATGTTGCGGAATTTTGTGGCCGAGCGGCTGGCGCAAGCCCGCGCGCGATAGATCTCAGACCTTTTTCAGTTGCGCGGGATAATGCCGCTGCAACACGGCTTCCGGGGTCGCGTAGGCTTCCTGCCGGTCGACGCTCCAGTATTTCAGTTCATCCAACGGAATGTGTTCGCCGGTGATGGCGCAGCGGACGTAGGAGCCGGGAGAGGTCACGCGAAAATCGCCGTCGAGATATTCGACCTGCGCTTCGCCCTGGCCGGAAGGCCCGAATTTATTGAGCACGATAATTGTCCTTGTGGGATCCGGCAGATTTTCGTCCGGAGAGGCTGCTCAAATATAGGCATGATCCCGAAAGGTGGAAACCGGTTTTCGGGAAGGATCATGCGGAAATCAAAAGCGAAATCTCTCTGAACGTCTCAAAAAAGGTCGCCTTGGACCTTTTTGACGCCGAAATCGGTGGTGCGCTTCGATACGGGCTTTGCCGGCGCGGCCTTCGGCTTCGCTGCAGATGTTCCATCGTCATCCGCCGTCGCACCGATCCGCCCGTCCGCGAATTCGATGGTGAGGTGCTGGCCTGAGCCCACGTTGGCTGCGGCATGCAGCGGCTGGCCGTGTTCGTCGCGCACCAGTGCGAAGCCGCGATCCAGCACGCCCTTGTACGAGAGCGCATTGAGAAGCTGCGCGACATATTTCAGGCGTGTCTCGCGCTGCTGGATATGCAGATCCGCGCAGCGCCGCGCGCTTGTTGCCAGCCGCGCCACCTTCTCCTTGCCGCGATCGATCTGCGCGCGCAACGCCGTCACCGTCAGACGTCCGCCGATTGCGGACAGCCGCCGCTCGTAGACATGCGCGTTGGCGCGCAGCGCACGGGGCAGTTGCGCGCTGGCGCGGTCAAGGCGCTGGCGCGGGATATTCAGCAACTCTGTTGCCTTCGGCAGTGCGCGGGCCGCCGCGCGCAGTTCACTGCGGCGATGTTCCTGGCCGCGCTGCCAGCACAGCATCGCGCGCCGCTCCAATGAGGTGACCTCGACGAATAGTTCGGCGCGGACCGGCACCGCCATCTCGGCGGCCGCGGTAGGCGTCGGCGCGCGCTTGTCGGCGGCGAAATCGATCAGCGTCACGTCGGTCTCGTGGCCCACGGCCGAGATCAGCGGGATCATGCTCTCCGCCGCGGCGCGCACCACGATCTCTTCGTTGAACGACCAGAGATCTTCGAGCGAGCCGCCGCCGCGCGCGACGATCAGCAAATCCGGCCGTGGAATCCTGCCGCCTTCTTCCAGCGCGTTGAAGCCGTGGATGGCGGCGGCGATCTGCTCGGCAGAGCCTTCGCCCTGCACCCGCACCGGCCACACCAGCACGCGGCGCGGGAATCTGTCTTCAAGCCGATGCAGGATGTCGCGGATCACCGCGCCCGTGGGAGAGGTCACCACGCCGATTACTTCAGGCAGCCACGGCAGAAGCTGCTTGCGCGCTTCGTCGAACAGTCCCTCGGCAGCGAGCTTCTTCTTGCGCTCTTCCATCAGCGCCATCAGCGCGCCGACACCGGCCGGCTCGATGGCCTCGATGACGATCTGGTACTTCGACGAGCCGGGATAGGTCGTGAGCTTGCCGGTGGCGATGATCTCGAGGCCTTCCTGCGGCTTGAACCGCATCCGGCCATGGACGCCCTTCCAGATCACCGCCTCGATCTTGGCGCTCTCGTCCTTCAGCGCGAAATAGCAGTGGCCCGAGGAATGCGGCCCGCGAAAGCCCGAGATTTCGCCGCGAACCCGCACATGGCCATAGGCGTCCTCGACCGTCCGCTTGAGCGCCGAGGACAGCTCGGAAACGGTAAATTCTGGCGAATTAATAAGGGCTTCGGCTGCTGGCATCTCGGCTATCGAATCGGGTTGTTGAGGCTCGGGTGCAAGGTAGGGAATTCAGCCGCCATCGCCAAACGGTCCTTGCTCAATGCCATGCTCTATACTACAGAGTTCTCTGTATTCCTTGGTTTCTTGATGGAGGCGTGATGTTTGGAACCCTCGTATCCGGCGGGCTCAGGATCATGGTCTGGTGCTTTGCCGCCCTCGGACTCATCGGGGTGCTGCTGGCCGGGCTGATCGCCTGGCCGATCAAGCCCCCGCGTGAGCTCACCTCGATTTCGACGACCGCACGCGCGGTCGATCGCAGCACCATGCCGAGACTTGAAAGATTTCATGCCCGCGACGGCACCGAACTGGCCTATCGGCATTACGCGGCCCGCGAGCCGGCGACAGGGCAGATTGCGATCGTTGTTCATGGATCGTCAGGATCGAGTGCCGCCGTTCATGCCCTCGCGAAAACGCTCGCCGAACGGGGAGTGGACACCTTTGCGCCCGACATTCGCGGCCATGGCGGGTCCGGCACGAGAGGCGACATCGCCTACCTTGGTCAACTCGAGGACGACCTTTCCGATCTTGTCGGTGAAATCCGCAAAACAAATCCCGCTGCGCCGTTGACGCTGCTCGGCCATTCCTCCGGTGGTGGTTTCGCGCTCCGCGTGGCCGGTTCGCCGATACAGGGCCTGTTCGCGCGGACGGTGCTGCTTGCGCCGTATCTCGGCTACGATGCGCCGAGCACGCGAGGGAGTGGCGCTGGCGGCTGGGCCAGCCCGAACATTCCTCGCATTATCGGACTGTCGATCCTGCGCCGCCTCGGCGTTGTCTGCTGTGAGTCCCTGCCGACCGTCGCGTTCGCGGTCGCTCCGAACACAAGTGCAATCCTGACATCGGCCTATTCCTATCGGCTGATGAGCAATTTCGCGGCGTCGCGCGATTACCGCGGAGATATTGCTGCGGCCAGCAAGCCGGTCACGGTGTTCGCGGGGGCAATCGACGAATTGATGTTGTCCGATAAATACAAGGATGCCCTCGGTCCGCGCGTGGCGGTTGAATTGATCGGCGGCATCAATCACATGGCGATCGTCAGCGATTCGTCCGCAATATCGGCGATTGCGGACAACGTGGTGAAAGCGGGGAGCAAATCATGACGGGCATCGATTCCAGGGAAGCCGCTGCCGCCTTGTCTGACATCGACAGTATCGCACGCCGGGTCCGCCAATCGCGCTTTTACAATTTTGCCAGCCTGATGTTGGTTCTGTGGGGCGCACTGATTTTCCTCGGCAATGCCGCCTCCTATCTCTGGCCCGCACAGGCCGGGTACATCTGGATTGCGGTGAATACGGCGGGTCTCGCGGGCTCGTTCGCGGTCAGTGCCTTCGACTATAAGCGAATGGGGGCGCGCAGTTTCGATCTCAGGATGGTCACGGCCTTCGTGCTGTTCTTTGCCTTCGGGCTTTTCTGGTCGATCGGGCTTGGGCAGTTCACGCCGCGCAAGCTCGGTGTGTTCTGGCCGACCTATTTCATGATGGTCTATTCCATCGTGGGATTGTGGATCGGTCCGGCTTTCGTCGTGATTGGCCTCGGCATCACCGCGCTGACGCTGATCGGCTACTATTTCGTCGGCGGCGCATGGTTTGATCTGTGGATGGCCGTGGTCAACGGCGGCGGCCTGATGATGGGCGGTCTCTGGATGCGGCGGAACTAGGCGATGGCCGAACTCGATGAGATCATCCACCAGCCGCTGCGCCTGAGGATCATGGCCGCGCTGAATGTGCTGCCGGTGGGCATGGGACTGGAATTTTCTCGCTTGAAGAAATTGACCGGAGCGACCGACGGTAATCTCGGGGCCCATATCGAGACGCTGGCGAGGGCGGGCTATGTCGCGGTCGCCAAGGCTTTCGTCGGCAAGAAGCCTCAAACCACGGTCACCGCCACCCCCGCCGGACGGGGGGCATTCGCGCGTCATGTCGCCTCGCTGCGGCAGATCATCGAGGCTGGCGGATAGCGTTTCGGACCTCTTGTGCAGGCTGCGCCGACCCGGTAACCGAACGGGTTAGGAGACATTATGAATATCCTCTTGATCGGTTCTGGCGGGCGCGAACACGCGCTGGCGTGGAAAATGGCGGCCTCGCCGCTGCTGACGAAGCTGTGGTGCGCGCCGGGCAATGCCGGAATCGCGCAGGACGCGGAATGCGTCGCGCTGGATGTGGCGAACCACGCCGCGGTGATCGACTTTTGCAAGGTGAACAAGATCGACCTGGTCGTGGTCGGGCCGGAGGCGCCGCTGGCGGCGGGCATTGTCGATGATCTCGCAGTCGCCGGCATCAAGGCGTTCGGGCCGAGCAAGGCCGCCTCGCAGCTCGAAAGCTCCAAGGGTTTCACCAAGGATGTCTGCAAGGCGAACAACATTCCGACCGCGGCCTACGAACGCTTTCGCGATGCGGAAGCGGCGAAGGTCTACATCCGCAAGCAAGGCGCGCCGATCGTCGTGAAGGCCGACGGTCTCGCGGCCGGCAAGGGTGTCGTGGTGGCGATGACGCTGGACGAGGCGGAAGCCGCCGTCGATGCGCTGTTTACGGCTGCGGGTGCGGAAGCCGTCATTGAAGAATTTATGGAAGGCGAGGAGGCCTCGTTCTTCGTGCTGTGCGACGGCGACAATGCGCTGCCGCTGGTCGCGGCGCAGGACCACAAGCGCGCCTTCGACGGCGACAAGGGACCGAACACCGGCGGCATGGGCGCCTACTCACCCGCGCCGGTGTTCACTGACGCGGTGCGCGAGCGCACGATGACCGAGATCATCCTGCCGACGCTGCGCGCGATGAAGGCGATGGGCATGCCCTACAAGGGCGTGCTGTTCGCTGGGCTTATGATCACCAAGGATGGCCCTAAACTGATCGAATACAATGCGCGCTTCGGCGACCCCGAGACGCAGGTGCTGATGATCCGTTTGATATCGGATATCGTGCCGGCCCTGCTGGCGTCGGTCGATGGCGAATTGAAGCATTTCGATCTGCGCTGGCATCCCGAGCCCGCGCTCACCGTGGTGATGGCGGCGAAAGGATATCCGGGCGACTACGCCAAGGGCACCCGTATCGACGGCCTCGACGACGCTGCAAAGGTGGAAGGCGTCGAGATTTTCCACGCCGGCACCAAGGCCGACGGGGACAAGATTCTCGCCAATGGCGGCCGCGTGCTGAACATCACCGCGACAGCAAAGACCGTCAGCGAAGCGCAGCGCCGGGCCTATGAGGCGATTGATCGCATCAAGTGGCCGGAAGGGTTCTGCCGCCGCGACATCGGCTGGCAGGCGGTGGCGCGGGAGAAGGCGCAGGATTAGTCGTCATGCCCGGCCTTGTGCCGGGCATCCACGTCTTTCTATGCTGCCAAACAAGACGTGGATGGCCGGGACGAGCCCGGCCATGACGAAGAGGGAGTTGGATCCCATGCCTGATCTCGCCGATCTCTATCCCGGCTTCGCGTCTGAATGGATCAGCACGTCGCGCGGCCGCATTTTCGCCCGCGTCGGCGGCAAAGGCCCGCCATTGCTGCTGCTGCACGGTTATCCGCAGACCCACGTGATGTGGCATCGCGTCGCCCCAATGCTGGCGGAGAAATTCACCCTCGTGATTCCGGATCTGCCTGGCTACGGCTGGTCGGACGTGCCGAAGACCGACGAGAACCATACGCCGTTCACCAAGCGCGCCATGGCGCAGGCAATGATCGAAGTGATGGAAAAGCTCGGTCACGTGCATTTCGGCCTCGCGGGTCATGATCGCGGCGGGCGTGTTGCGTATCGGCTGGCGCTCGATCATCCCGGGCGGCTGTCGCGCCTTGCGACGCTCGATATTCTGCCAACTTACGATTACTGGGCGAAGATGGATCGCGGCTTCGCGCTCCGGATCTATCACTGGGCGTTTCTGGCACAGCCGCATCCGTTGCCGGAAAATCTGATTGCTTCGAATCCTGACGACTATTTCGGCCGAACGTTCAAAAGCTGGGCGAAAAAGGATGCGCCCAATCCATTCGATCCGCGTGCGGTCGAACATTACCTGACGGCGTTCCGCGATCCGCTGCGTATTCATGCGGCCTGCGAGGATTATCGCGCCGGGGCCTATGCCGATTTCGAGCAGGATAAGGCCGACGTTGAGGCGGGCAACAAGATCACCGTGCCGCTGCTGGCACTGTGGGGCGGCGCGGGCATTGCCTCCTCGACCTCGAGCCCGCTCGACACCTGGCGCGGGTGGGCGACGAACGTCAGCGGGCACGCCATCGATTCCGGACATTTCCTTGCCGAGGAAAACCCTCAGGCAACGGCTGACGCATTACTTAAATTCTTTTTGGAGCAGGATTGATGGCATTACGTGAGGCGCGGCGAGAAGATATCCGACGCATCGTCGAGATGTTGGCGGACGATGAGGTGGCGCGCGGGCGCGAGGATTTCTCGGGCGACATGGCGGCGTATTATGCCGCCTTCGACGCCATCGCAGCGGACCCCAACAACACACTTTACGTGTGGGATCATGAGGGAACGGCGATGGGTTGCCTGCAACTGACCTTCATACCCGGCATGTCCTATCACGGCGCCTGGATCGCGAAGGTCGAAGGCGTGCGGGTCGATCGTTCGCTGCGCGGTCTCGGCATCGGCGAACAGATGATCGATGCGGTGATCGCCAAGTCGCGTGCACGGGGCTGCAAGCAATTGCAGCTCACGACCGACAAGCGGCGCGTCGAGGCGCAACGCTTCTATGCGCGGCTTGGCCTGGACGCCTCGCACGAGGGCATGAAGATCAATCTGTAATCGGTGGTTTAGCGCCGCGCCTTGAAGAAATTCGTCAGCAGCGTCGCGGCTTCGCTTTCGCCGACCGAAGGATAAATCTCCGGCGCATGATGGCAGGTCGGTGAGGCGAAGAACCGCACGCCGCTGTCCACCGCGCCGCCCTTCGGGTCGCTTGCCCCATAGTAAAGCCGCCGGATGCGGGCGAAGGAGATCGCTCCCGCGCACATGGTGCAGGGTTCCAGCGTGACGTAGAGGTCGCAATTGGTCAGCCGCTCGCTGCCGGTGACGCGGGCGGCCTCGCGGATCGCCAGGATTTCGGCATGCGCGGTCGGATCGCGGTCGGCGAGGGTGCGGTTACCGGCCTGTGCGATCACCGCGCCGCCACGCACGATGACGCAGCCGATCGGCACTTCCCCGGCCGTTTCGGCGATTTCGGCCTGTTTCAGTGCCAAATCCATGAAAGATCGTGCCGTCATGCCTCGTTTCCGGCAATAAACTCTGTTAGTAAGACGTCTTCAGCAAACGCGAGAACCGGTTTTGCGCGAAAATGCGCCCTGATTTAAAAGGGCGCGTGCCGCCAGCCAATTTCACGTTGTGCGACAGTCCCATATTCCGCCCAACGCCCTGAGAGATCATTCATGCCCCGCGACAACGATAAAAACAACGGCCGTCCGCCGCGCCGTGAAGGCGGAGCCGGCGGCGGCTACAAGGCTGGCGGCCGGGGCCGTCCCGGTGGCGCAGGCGCGCGCAGCGGTGGCGGTTCGCGCGATGAGCGGCCCGCTCGATCGGCCGGCCCTCGCGGTGGTGACAAGAAATTCGGTGACCGCAAGTTTGGTGACAAGCGGCCGTCCGGCGACAAGCGCCCTTATGCGGCGAAGCCCTACGCCGGCAAGCGCGATGATTTCCGGAAGGACGGACCGGATCGCGGCCCGCGCAAGGAATTCGGCTCGCGGGATCGCGGCGAAGCAAGTTCATTCAAGCCGCGCGAGGATCGCGGCGAAGGTCGCCCGTTCAAGCCACGCGAGGATCGTGGTGAAGGTCGTCCGTTCAAGCCACGTGGAGATCGTCCTGAAGGACGTTCATTCAAGCCGCGCGAGGATCGTGGCGAAGGTCGAACATTCAAGCCACGTGGAGATCGTCCTGAAGGACGTTCGTTCAAACCGCGCGAGGATCGCGGTGAGGGACGTTCGTTCAAACCACGTGGAGACCGTCCCGAAGGGCGTCCGTTCAAGCCACGTGAGGATCGTGGCGAGGGGCGCCCCTTCAAGCCGCGTGACCGTGACGATCGCGCGCCGCGCAGCGCGGGTGCCGGACGTTTCCAGGACAAGAAATTCGGCGAGAAGCGGCCTTACACGCCGCGCGGCGAGGGCGGCGATGCACGTCCGGCCCGCTTCAATCGGGACGACCGTCCGCAGCGTGACGAACGCCCGCGTTTCAACCGCGATGACCGGCCCGCGCGTGGCGCGCCGGATCGCGGTCCGCGCAAGGATTTCAGCCGCGGCGAGGATCGCGGTGGCGACAAGCCCTGGCAGAAGCGCGGACCGTCACGCGACGGTGACAGCCGTCCGCCGCGCCGTGAAGGTGCAGGTGGTTTCGACAAACCCCGTTTCGACCGTGGCGACCGCGACCAGAGCGAACGTCCGCGTTTTTCGCGTCCCCGTTTTGACAAGCCGCGTGATGACCGTGCGCCGCGTGGCCGCAGTGACTGGCAGGAACATCCGCGCAGCGAAACCGGTGACCGGCCTCGCCGCGACAACGAGGACGACAGCAAGGTCTTTGCCAAGCGCCCGGCATTTGGCGGCCGAGGCGAATACCGCGAGCGCAAGCCTGATTTCGACAAGCGCCCGCCGCGTGCGGTCCCTGAGAAAAAGAAGAGCGGGGAGCGCATCGCCAAGATCGTCGCGCGTGCGGGGCTCTGCTCGCGCCGTGATGCCGAGGACTGGATCGTGCAAGGCCGCGTCGCGGTAAACGGCCGCGTTATCAACTCGCCGGCGCTTGATGTCACCGCGAATGATGTCGTGACTATCGACGGCAAGCCGTTGCCGGAGCGTGAGCGCACGCGGCTGTTTATGTATCACAAACCACGTGGCCTGATGACGACCCACGACGATCCCGAGGGCCGTCCCACGGTGTTCGACAACCTGCCGGACGGATTGCCGCGCCTCATCAGCATCGGCCGGCTCGATTTCAACACCGAAGGCCTGCTGCTGCTGACCAATGACGGCGGGCTCGCCCGTGCGCTGGAACTGCCGGACACCGGCTGGCTGCGGCGTTACCGCGTCCGCGCCCATGGCGAAGTCACCCAGGGGCAGCTCGACGAACTGAAAAGGGGTGTCGAGGTCGATGGCGTCAAGTACGGTTCGATCGACGCCACGCTGGAACGCGACAAGGCCGCCAACGTTTGGATCGTGTTTGCGATCCGCGAAGGCAAGAACCGCGAGGTCCGCAACGTCATGGCGCATCTCGGCCTCGAGGTGAACCGCCTGATTCGCATTTCCTATGGACCGTTCCAGCTCGGTGAGATCGAGGAAGGTCAGGTCGAGGAGATCAAGTCGCGGGTGCTGCGCGAGCAACTCGGCGACAAGATCGTCGCGATGTCCGGTGCGCAGTTCGACAAGCCGGTAAGGGACGCGTCCCGCGGCGAACAGCCCAGTGGCGGTCCGAAGCCCAAGCCAAAGCGCAGCGTGACTGAGGACCGGAAGGGCCGTCGCGTGCTTGTGATGCGTACAGGCAGCGAGAACACGCGTGCGCGCACCGAGGAAGAAGCCAACGGCTATGGCCCACCGCGCCGCCCGACGCGCGGCTATAAAGGCAAGCGCGATCTGAAGCCCAAAGACGACACCACGGAAGACTGAGCACATCCATGCGCGTCGTCGGTGGTCGTCTGAGAGGCCGTAACATCGCCTCGCCCGCGTCGAATGACATCCGTCCGACGCAGGACCGCCTGCGCGAGTCGCTGTTCAATATCCTGATGCATGCCTACGAGAACCCGATCGACGGCGCGCGGGTGCTCGACCTGTTCGCGGGCACCGGCGCGCTCGGCATTGAGGCCGTCTCGCGCGGTGCGGCGTTCACGTTGTTCGTCGATAACGGCGCAGAGGCGCGGGCGCTGTTGCGCAACAACGTCGAAGCGCTGGGTCTCGGCGGGGTGACCAAGGTCTATCGCCGCGACGCCACCAATCTCGGCCCTGCCTATCCGGTCGAGCCGTTCTCTCTCGTATTTCTTGATCCGCCCTATGGGCGTGGCCTTGCCGACAAGGCGCTCGCGTCCCTGCGCGATGGCAAATGGCTGACACCGGAAGCGCTTGTGGTTGTCGAGGAATCCAAGGCGGCGGGGTTTGTGACGCCTGAAGGATTCGGTGAACTCGAGCGCCGCGCCTATGACGATACGGAGTTTGTGTTTTTGCGCGCGGGTTGAGATAATTCGAATGCCGGATCTTTCCCGGCATGTATAATGTCGTTCAGAATTCTACTGCTTTTTTTGAATCTATTTAGTGTTTCAGCACTGCGTGTGCATGCCTGTTGCCAGTAAATGAGACCGCATTGAAAATCAGCGTTGTTGGTTTGGGATTTGTCGGCACGGTCACGGGTGCGTGCCTCTGTGAAATGGGACACGAGGTTGTCGGCGTCGATCTCGACCAGGGCAAGATCGATCTTTTCGCCCGAGGCCGTGCGCCCATTCTGGAGCCCCAGATCAATCAGCTTATGGCTGACGTATGGCGCAGCGGCCGGTTGCGGGGCACGGTCGATCTGGCCGCTGCAGTTGCAGAGACGGATGTGACGTTCGTCTGCGTCGGAACATTGCGCAATACCGACGGCTCGCAGGACATCTCGGCCGTTGAAAGTGTCATCCAGCAGATCGGCGAAGCCATCGCCAGGAAGAGCACCTTTCATTCGGTGGTCATTCGCTCGACCGTTCTGCCGGGGACGACGCGTGGTCACATCATGAAGCTGCTGGAGCGCGCGACGGACGGCTCTGTCGGAGAGCGCTTTGGGCTAGCCAATAATCCGGAGTTCACCCGTGAGGGCTCGGCGGTTGCCGACTTCCGCGCTCCCTCGCGCATTGTTGTTGGCGAGATCGACATGCAGACCGGCGACAGACTCGCGTCGATCTACTCCATGATCAAATCACCGATCTTCCGTACCAGCACCGAGGTGGCCGAAACGGTCAAGTATGCGGATAATTCCTGGCACGCCCTCAAGGTGGTGTTCGCGAACGAGATTGATGTGATTTCCCGATTCGCCGGTATCGACAGTCACGGGGTCATGGACATCTTCTGTGCCGACAACGATCTCAACATTTCCTCGGCCTATCTCAAACCCGGCTTTGCTTTCGGCGGTCCGTGCTTGCCGAAGGACGTCAATGTTCTGACGCATTGGTGCCGGTCGAACGGTCTGGAGGTTCCGGTTCTGGCTCATATCTCGGAAAGCAACGAGCATGTGATCGCCCGCGCCAGTTCGGAGATACTGGGGAGCGGGCTCACTCGTATCGCGGTGCTGGGCTTGGCTTATAAAGCTGGCGTCTGCGATCTTCGAGGAAGCCCGATTGCCGCGCTGGTGCAGCGCCTTTTGAAAGAAGGCCGGCAGGTGCGGGCATTCGATCCTGATGTGTCGCGGGGGCGAGGGCTGGCGACACGGCATGACTATACGGACGATGCATTCGATGGCTTAGGTACCCTTCTGGTCGACGACATCGACGCGTTGCTCGAATGGGCTGAGATGGTCGTTATTATGTCCCATGCAGGTCAATACTCGACTGCGTTGTCGAAACTACTGCCCAGGCATGCCGTTGTCGATCTCACGGGGAGACGAGGACGCGTCTAGACTTTAGCGAAAAAGTCGATCTCGAAATGGGTGCCCTCTGAACTCCACGATTCAATTCCCAATACAAATGAGCCGGACTAATCGATGACTGTCACAAGCCCTCGCGTCTTCATCGCCGATTTCGATTTGGTCAGATATTCCGGTCACTATTTCAATCAGGTACTCGGTTTTCGTGAAGCTGCCCGGGCGCGGGGAATCGAGACCAAAATCTACATCTCTCAAAGGGCTGACCCGAAGATAACTGAAGAACTCTGTGCCCATGCGATACTTCCGTTTATTCGCTGGTATGACGTTAGCAAGGATTTCTTTCTCGAGGGTTTTGCATGTGCTCAATTCACTTTGAGTCCATTATGGAAAGATCTCGATGCGGCGGATGTATCGGAACGAGATATTCTCGTGATCACGTCGTCGCGGCCGCAGGTCATATTCGGTGTTGGTCAATGGCTGCGCGCACAGCCTGTATCGGTGCGTCCTGCTGTTGTATTCCGGTTCCTCGGGCCTGAATTTTTTGATTTCGATGCGAAAACCTTCACGAAGATTGCGTGGGCTTATCATTTTGCATCCCGATCGCTTCCTACGGTCGCCGGAGGGGAGCGAGTATTTTTCACATTGAATAATGAAAAGGCTTTAGCGCATCTGGAGCGTTTGAGCTTGCGACGGGCGTTTTACCTGCCGGTCCCCAAACATTACGGGCCGATAGTTGTGTCACCGCATGCTCGCTCGGCCCAACTTCTGACAATTTACATTCATGTCAATCGACCGGGTCAAATGCCGGATCGAGTTATTGAACTGGTGACAACGATCCTTCAGCGGCACAAGGACGTGAATTTTCTTGTCCGGTTCTGCCGGTACGTCCATGTCGGCGATATGCCAAAAAAAGAGATCGTCAAGGAGCTTGTCGGACAGGGCATAGAGCTTCTTCCAGCGGAGCAGAATCACATCGAGTATCTCGCGGAGATTGATCGCGCTGACATGGTTCTCTTGCCTTACGATCCCGTGGAGTATCGAGGAATCGTATCGGGGATATTTTGCGAGGCCGTGGCGATGGGGAAGGTCGCCATTGTTCCGGCTGGAACATGGATCGCCGATCACGTCGCCGAAGGCAGGGCGACGGGCGTGCTGTTCGGCGAGAACACCGTGGGCGACATGGTGGATGCGATCGAACGGGCGATACAGGGTCGCAAGCGCCTGCAAGCCGAGGCCTATCGCAACGCGCCTTCGTTCCGCGAGGAAAACAGCTGCGCAAAAAATCTCGATGGGATGCTAGAGCTCGCCCGGCAACCTCGTGATATGCGTCTCGCGCATGTTCCTTTGACGGACGCCACGAAAGCGTTCGGCTCGCAACTTTACTTTGGCGAAGGGTGGAGCGAGTCCGAGGAGGACTTTGGCGTATGGTCCGATGGCGCGCGCGCCGAGATGAATTTTTCGATCAGGTCAGATGCGCGCGCGCTGTTCTTCAGTGTGCAGGTTCGTCCGTTTCTGACTGCGGCTCATTCCCGACTGGATGTTTCGTTGACCGCGAATGCGGTACCGGTGGCCGAATGGTCGTTTGATGCAACGCGCCGCAGTGATCGTGACTGGACATGGCATCACATCCCAATTTCAGATGACCTTGTAGCCAGCGGTGACATTCAGATCGCGCTGAATTTCCGTTCGCCCGTTTCACCCAAGGAGTTGGGTCTTTCGATTGATCACAGAAGGCTTGGGGTCGCGCTGCGGCGATTTTCGCTTGGGCCCGAAATACCCGACGTCCGCTCCGAGTCGGTGCCAAAACGTTCGAGGTTTGGCTATTGGTTGAGTTGGCTTAAGTCAAAGTGGGGATAGTGGCTACCGCCGTCCGAATAACTTCTCGATGTCGGCGAGTTTCAGTTCGACGTAAGTCGGTCGGCCGTGATTGCACTGGCCCGAGTTCGGCGTCACTTCCATCTCGCGCAGCAGCGCGTTCATTTCCTCGGGCTTGAGGATGCGGCCGGCACGCACCGAGCCGTGACAGGCCATCGTGGCTGCAACGTGCATCAGCCGTCGTTCAAGCGGCAACGCCTCATCCCATTCCGCCATGTGCTCGGCGAGATCGCGCAGCATTGAGGCGGCGTCGGCCTTGCCGAGCAGCGACGGCGTTTCGCGTACCGCCACCGCGCCAGGACCGAAGGACTCGATGCAGAGCCCGAATTTTTCCAACTCGCTGGCGCGCGCGACCAGCTTTTCGACGGTGGCCTCGTCCATCTCGACTATCTCGGGGATCAGCAGGATCTGCCGCTGCACGCCATTTCGTTCGAGAGACGCCTTGAGCCGCTCATAGACGATGCGCTCGTGGGCGGCGTGCTGGTCCACCACCACCAGCCCGTCGCGTGTTTGCGAGACGATGTAAGTTTCATGAATCTGCGTGCGGGCCGCGCCGAGCGGGCGGTCAATCAAATCACTCGCGGGGGCCTGTTCGTAGCGCACGTCGGCTGTCGGGGAGCCGGTATCGAATGCGGCCTGCGCAGCTTCGGCGAATGTATTGGACGAAAACGCATTCGCATAAGCCGGCGCGGCAGGGGCTGCTGGAAAATTTGGCGAACGCCGCCAGTCCCATCCGCCGCGCGGAATGCTGCCGGGACGGAACGCCATGATCGCGGCACCATCCGAATTCGCCGCTGTGCGCTTGCCTTCGCGCGCCAGGCCGTCCTTCAGCGCATGCACGATCAGTGCGCGCACCAGACCGGCATTGCGAAAGCGGACTTCCGTCTTCGCCGGATGCACGTTGGCATCGACTTCCTGGGTGTCGAGGGTCACGAACAGCGCCACCACCGGATGCCGGTCGCGCGGCAGATAATCGGCATAGGCCGCGCGCACCGCGCCGAGAATGAGCTTGTCGCGCACCGGGCGACCGTTGACGAACAGGTATTGCCCCAGCGCATTGGCACGGGTCAGCGACGGGGCCGCTGCGAACCCTTCAACGCTCACGCCATCGCGTTCGGAACGCACTTCAATGGCGCTGGCGCGAAAGTCCGCGCCCAGAATATCACCGAGCCGGGTCAGCCGTCCCGGTGCGCCGGGCAATGCCGCCGCCCATGTGACAGGCGCGCGTTCTTCGCCCGACAGGGAGAACGCGATATCGGGCCGGGCCATCGCGAGACGGCGCACGACTTCGCGGACGGCTTCGGCTTCGGTGCGGTCGGTCTTGAGAAATTTCAATCGCGCTGGCGTTGCATAAAACAGATCGCTGACCTCGACGCGCGTGCCGGCCGTCAACGCAGCGGGAACGACATCGGATTTGTCACCGGCATCGACATTGAGCGCCCATGCATGGGGTTCGCTGGCGTGGCGTGTGGTGATGACGAGTTTCGACACCGCGCCGATCGACGGCAGCGCCTCGCCGCGAAAGCCCAGCGTGCGGATGCGCAACAGGTCTTCATCGTCGAGTTTAGAGGTGGCGTGACGGTCGACCGAGAGCGCGAGATCGTCGCGCGTCATGCCCGCGCCATCATCGGTGATGGCGATACGCCGGCGCCCGCCACCTTCGGTGAAAACATCGACGCGCGATGCGCCGGCGTCGATGGCGTTTTCCACCAGTTCCTTTACCGCGCTCGCAGGCCGCTCCACCACTTCGCCGGCGGCGATGCGGTTGACGATCTGAATAGGCAATTGGCGAACGGGCATAGATGTACCTGGCGCGACTCGACACGGCGTGGATGCATTTTACCGGGTCGGATGCACCAAAGGGAGCCTCCACCGCATCTATTTATCCGGCTTTCACCGTTGCGCACAGGGCTGATCAACGCCGCATATGCGGTCGGCATGTGGCGGAATGTCCTCGAAATGACCCTGAAATCTCTGAACAATGGTCACACGACGCAGTTTGCATGCGTGTGCGTCGTTCGTGAAAGATATCTCGGCGAAATTGATCCGGCAGATGCGGACGGCGCGCAGGACGAAACCGGATTGAACGTCGCCATTGAAGGAGAAGTGGATGAAGGCCGTAAAAACTGCAGCGATCGTACTCGCAACCTCGGCAATGCTGACTGGTACCGTGCTGGCGCAAGGCGCCTCGTCTGACACGCGGGTTCGCGGCGGTGCGCAGGGCGGTGTTACCGGCCCTGCCGGTGTGACCGGCGGAGCCAATACCGGTGCGGGCGTTGATTCCCATGTCGGAGGTTCGGGTTCGCATGTCGGAGCCGGCGCGCAGACCGGCGCGAAGGGCACTGTCGGATCGGGTGCCGGCGGAGCCGCCAATGGGGCGGCTGGCGCTGCCGGCGGTGCTGCGGGCGGCCTCAAACGCTAGAGCGCCCGAAAGCGCTTAATCTCTCCCGCAAGACAAGAACTCCGGTCGCGTCCGCGGCCGGAGTTTTCAATGCGTATCACGGGTGTTCTCAATCGTCGAAGCTGCGCGTATTGCGCTTCGCCTTGACGTCGCTGCGGCGTTTCTTGCCGTCGAGACGGCGTATCTTGGAGCCGAGCGTGGGCCGGGTGGCGCGGCGCGGTTTCGGGCGAACGGAGGCTTCGCGCAGAAGGTCCAGCAGCCGGTCGATGGCGTCGGCGCGGTTGCGCTCCTGGGTGCGGAAGCGCTGGGCGTGAATGACGATCACGCCGTCCTTGGTCATCCGCTGGCCCGCGAGTGTTGTCAGCCGCATCATGACATCGGGCGCAAGCGACGCGCGGCTGACATCGAAGCGCAACTGCGCGGCGGTCGAGAGCTTGTTGACATTTTGCCCGCCCGGCCCTGAGGCCCGCACGAACGTAATATCGAGGTCTTTCTCGTCGATCGTGATGTCGCGGGTTATTCGGAGCATGCCGGAACGCCTAGTGTCCTGAATCCGAAGTTCGCTTCATTTTGCAGCACCTTCCGCAGCGAACTTCGGATTCAAAAGGACACTAGAAATTATGATTCTAGTGTGGTTTTGGTTCGCAAGCCCGCAAAAGAGTGCGCTGTAGAAGTGATGCGGACTTGCGAACCATCACACTAGCACGATCCGGATACGTCGGCACCGGTTTTCCGGAACCGGCGGGATAAAGCTCTAGGCGTAAATCTTCGCCAGCATGTCGCCCGCGAGATAGATGCCGAGCAGCAGCATGGCGATCAGAAACCAGCGGCGGAACGTGTCCGCATCCATGCGCGAGCGCAGAAGCTGACCGAGATACATGCCGGAAAAGGCCGCGACCATTGCGACAAGGCCGGGAACGGCGACCGTTGCATTCAGCAACCCCGCGCTGGTGAGGTTGAACGCCAGCGCCACAGTCGCCGTGGTGAAGAACACACCGAGCGCCTGGACAAGCTCGTCCTTTTCCATCCCGATGGCCTGCATGAAGGGCATCGATGGAATCACCTGCACGCCGGTCGCGGCCGAGATGACGCCCGTGACCAGTCCGACGATGCCGCCGACCCATTTCTCGTTCCGGCGCGCCACGCTGAAGCGGACTTTGGACAGGCCGATGATCGCGTAGATCACCAGCAGCACACCGAGCACGATGGTGCCGTAGCGCGCATAGGGGCCGGTCATCAGTCCTGCGCCGAGCCAGATGCCGATCATCGTCGCGATCATCAGCGGCCACAGCCTGCGCACGATGTCGCGCAGATAAGGGCCGACGAAGGTCTGCCAGATGTTGGTGACGATGGCGGGCACGATCACGATGGCGAGGGCGTGCGCCGGCGGCATCCTTGTCGCGAGAAGGCCCATCGCCACGGTCGGCAGGCCCAGGCCGATGGTGCCCTTGACGAAGCCCGCAAGGAGAAACACGGCGGCGATGGTGATGATGAGAATCGGATCTGACATTGAACTGGGCATGGCACGCACATTGACCGGCAGCGGCAAACTGCACAATCTGGAGAATACGGAGTTAGCCTTCGGGTTTGGCGAAGGCCGTGTAAAGGGCCCAGGCCATGCATTTTGATCTGGTGGATATGCGGTTGTTCGTGGCGATTGCCGAAGCGCGCAGCATCACCCACGGTGCGGAGCGATCCGCCCTGGCACTGGCGTCGGCCAGCGCGCGCATCAAGAGCATGGAGGCGGCGCTGGGCGTGCCGCTGCTCGAGCGGCAACGGCGCGGCGTCCGGCTCACGGCGGCAGGTGAAAGCCTGCTCGATCATGCCCGCGTCGTGCTGCATCAGGTGGCTGCGATGCAGGGCGAACTCACCGCCTATGCGCGAGGCCTGAAGGCGCGTATTCACGTGCTCGCCAACACGTCCGGCGCGAGCGAACACCTGCCGAAGGTGCTGGCGTCGTTTCTTGCGAAGTATCCCTCTATCAGCGTCGACGTGGAGGAACGCGAGAGCGCGGAGATCGCCACGGCGGTGGCGTCCGGCGCGGCCGATATCGGCCTCGCCGTCGAGGCCATGCTGCCCGAGGGACTCCACCGTTTTCCGTTCTGCGACGATCGGTTGGTGCTGATCGCGCCGCCGGGTGACGAGATAGCGCAGCGGCGGCAGACGAGTTTCCGCGATGTCGCGGCGCGCGATTTCGTCGGTCTCACCGAAACCAGCGCGCTGCAGAATCATATCGCCATGCAGGCTGCGAAACTTGGAGTTCGCCTGCGGATACGGGCGCGGCTTCGAGGCTTCGATGCGATCTGCCAGATGGTGGAAGCCGGCGTCGGTCTTGCGATCATTCCGGATTCGGCCGCGCGCCGCTACAGCCGGTCAATGCGAATCAAAATGGTCCGCATGTCCGATCCATGGGCCAGCCGCAGGCTGGCGATCTGCATGCGCAGCCGGCAGTCATTGCCCCGGCCGGTGCAGCAACTGGCAGATCATCTGAAGGCGTTTGCGAAAGTGTAGTGCCGCGACGGCATCACACGACGGCATCAAGCCGATATCAGGTGCTCTGGTTGTTGAGCAACTTCAGCGCGGCATCATGAATGCGCTTGTCACCGGCGGCGACGATGCGGCCGCCGGACTGCGCGGGCTTGCCGTCCCAGGTGGTGATGATGCCGCCGGCGCCGGTGACGATCGGGATCAAGGCGGCGACGTCGTAGGGTTTTAGCTCGGTCTCGATGATGAGATCGAGATGGCCCGACGCGAGCATGCAGTAAGCGTAGCAATCGCCGCCGTAGCGCGACAGCCGCACGCCGGCTTCGACGCGCTCGAACTGGGCGCGGTCCGGCGCATTCATCAAACGGGGGCTGGTGGTGAACAGCGTGGCCTCCGCCAGCGTCGCGCAGCGCCGCACGGACAGTTTGCGCTTGCCGGAAGGTCCTTCATAGCGTGCGGAGCCGCCGTCGCCGCTGAAGCGCTCGCCGATATAAGGCTGATGCATCATGCCGAACACCGGCGCGCCGTTATGCATCAGCGCGATCAGCGTCCCCCAGATCGGCAGGCCGGCAATGAAGGACTTGGTGCCATCGATCGGATCGAGCACCCAGACATACTCCGCATCGGCCCGCTCCGATCCGAACTCCTCGCCGACGATACCGTGCAAGGGAAAGCTGTCCTTGATCATCCGGCGCATCACAGCCTCGGCGGCGCGGTCGGCTTCGGTGACAGGATCGAGGTCGCGACCCACGTTCTTGTTCTCGACGCTCAGCGAGGTGCGAAAAAAGGGAAGGATGGTGTCGCCTGAGGCGGTCGCCAGTCGTCCGATAAAAGCGGTGAAGTCGATAACCGTCACTGGGGTTCCTTTGAAGCGACTACGAGTGGGGTGGACTGTAAATGCGAACTTGCGACGGCCCTAATAAGAGTCCGTCCGACGGCGGCAAGCATCGAAAATTTGACCCGCGTACCACTAATCCAAATGTTCATTCCTTACTTCCTGATTCCAAAGCGAAGGTCGAAATGAAAGCCTCTGAGGCCAAATATAGTATTTTTGATTCATTTCATGGGTGCGATTCCGGGCTTTTTTGGCAGTTTGGAGAGGGTTGTATTTCAATTAAGTGTTTGTATTTAAATATGTATTTCATATGAAATCTCGATTTCGGTCGCAAGTCTGTTATGCGTTCAGAGCATGACAAAATCTTTAAAAATACTTGCCCTGAGTGCGCTGCGGCTGCATATTGTTGCGGTGCGATAACGCCTTGCGTTATTGCTGCCCTCCTTGGGCGTTTCCTCCCTAGACTTGGGCCACTTGCTTTCGCGAGTGGCCCTTTTTTTCTGCCCGGCGATGGGGAAGCAAACGCCGACTTTGATTCATCATGCACATGAAAAATTTCGCCCGCTGAATGAGGCGGGGAAAATGCCTATTCGGCTGCGGCCTGGAATGGGCCGAGACTGTCGAGCGGGATTGCAGCCAGTGCCTCCGCTAGCACGATGAAATCATCAGCCACCTTGCGGAATTGCGGCCCACGCTCACGCCGCCGCTCGTCCATGTAGATCGCGCGGTTGAGTTCGAGCTGAATCGTATGCAGCCCGCTGGCCGGGTTGCCGTAGTGTTCGGTGATAAAGCCGCCTGCGTAGGGCTTGTTGCGGCCGACCGAATACCCCTGCGCCGTCAGCGTTTCCTCGACGACGTCAGGCAACAGGCTTGCGCAGCTTGTGCCATAGCGGTCGCCGATCACCACGTCGGGGCGCTTCGGCTCGTCGCGCGACACGCCGACCGACGGCATCGAGTGGCAATCGACCAGAACGACCGTGCCGAACGCCTGATGCGCCTTGTTGATCAGGCGGCGCAGCGCGCGGTGATAAGGCTTGTAGAGCGCCTCGATCCGGTTCAGCGCGTCCCCGACATCGAGACGCTCGAAATAGATCTCCTGGCCGTCGCCGACCACGCGGGGAATGGTTCCAAGGCCGCCCGCGACCCGCATCGAACGGGTATTCGCGAAACTCGGGAGCCGGCCCGCGAACATGCGCGGATCGAGCTCATAAGGCTCGCGATTGACGTCCACATAGGAGCGCGGAAAATTCACCCGGACCACTGGAAATCCGCGGCCGGTGAGGTCCGCAATGATTTCGTCCATGAACGAATCTTCCGAACGCCGTAGCGCAGCCTCATCGATGCGGGACGCGGCCAGAAACTCGCGCGGATAGACTGATCCTGAATGCGGGGAATTGAAAATGATCGGCGCGCGCCAGACCGGCGGCTCGACAATTTCGAATGGAGGCGACAACGCGTCCTCGAACTGGGTCATTGCCACCTCTCTACTTCGCCATTCGCACCCACGGCGTTATTTTGCCGCTGCTGAAATGCCTGACCGGACAACACACTTTCGCCGGAAAAGCAGGTGTTTTGTGCAACATCATTGTCCGCAAACCTATCCGATCTGCCAATAGGAACTTCGCCTTCACCCGAAATTTACTACCGTTCTGGCAAATAGAGGGCAGGGGACTTCTCCACTCACACGATCAGGGCCATGCAGCACAAAATTCTCCTTGCCGAAGACGACAACGACATGCGCCGCTTTCTGGTCAAGGCGCTGGAGAATGCCGGCTTTCAGGTGTCATCCTACGACAACGGCTTGTCAGCCTATCAGAGGCTGCGCGAAGAGCCTTTTGAAATGCTTCTAACCGACATCGTGATGCCGGAGATGGACGGGATCGAGCTGGCGCGCCGCGCCTCCGAGCTGGATCCCGATATCAAGATCATGTTCATCACCGGTTTCGCCGCCGTGGCGCTGAATTCCGACTCCGAGGCGCCGAAAAACGCCAAGGTGCTGTCCAAGCCCGTGCATCTGCGCGAATTGGTCAGCGAAGTGAACAAGATGCTGGCGGCCTGAGTCAGCTGTCGATTCGGGACGATTTGCCCCGAAAACACGGTTTCCCGTCCTTGCCTGCGGCAGTCCAAGCCGATATAGGGACGCATCCCGGCACAAGTGGTCTTAAGGGCGCGTAGCTCAGCGGGAGAGCACCTCGTTGACATCGAGGGGGTCACAGGTTCGATCCCTGTCGCGCCCACCACCCAGTTTCCCCCGAACCGCACTCTTTCGGTTCGACTGCAAAGAGGCTGTTTTAGCGGGGATTTCCGCTGTTCTCATCTCGCATTTTCGGTCTCTGCGGGTGATTGCGGTCTCTGGGGGCGATTTTGGGCGTCCGGTCTCTGCATCCGAAAATTCCGTTCCTGGTGGCTCGAGATGGAGCGGGCAGAACGGCCGATTTCAGCACAGGAGTGACCGTGTGCATTCCAATCTGGAGACAGTTTATGGGGAGTGCCGGGAGTTATCGCGGGTTGAGTCCAAGGGCCTCGAACTGTCGGGTCCACTCGGCGGGAGCATCGCGGAGCCGCTCGACACCAATGCCACGTGGCAGCCGGCCTTCGACTGCGGCTTTAACGAGAGCGGGCGCAAGGAAGGCCAGCGAGATCGTCATATTAACCTGACGAACGCTGCACTTTTCGCGGGCGGCAATTTCTTCGACCGCCTTGATCTCACCTGACACAACCTCGTTTAGCCAGCGCCGGCCGCGAGCGATGGCAGCCACAAGGCGCGTGCGCCGTTCGGTGCGGATCGGCCGGACGTCAGCTCTCGATTTATTGTGCGGTAGCAGGATCTCTTTGAATTTTCGAGATGGCGGCTTCTCCCAAGCGATGGTTAGGCTCTCGTCGTCGCCATCTGGATGCTGCGATTTCAGGGTGAGGATCAGCCGATCAGTGTGCACATCGATGCGCGCAACATGCTCCAAGATGGAGTTACGGTCGGCCCTTTGTGCCGGGTCGGAACGAGGCTTCTCGTTTTGCGCAATGAGATGTTCATTCAGTGCGTTGGTGACGGCGTCCTCGACCTGAGTTGCAGCAATACGAGAGACCGATCCAACTAACGCAATTTTTGACTGCCCATACAAATGAGGCGACGAGACGTAGTAGCGATACCGAATGCCGGCTTTGGTCGCGTGGGTAGGGATCATGCGGTGGCCGGAACCATCGTATAGCAATCCCGTTAGCAAATAGTCCGACTTGTTGCGCTGGATGGTGCGATGAGATCGTTGGCTCGTCAGTTTCTGCTGAACCGCTTCAAACAACTCTCGTTCCACAATTGCGGGCTGCTCGCCCGATAGAATCTCATTCTTGTATGTGACCTCACCGATATAAAATCTGTTGCGCAAAAGATAACAGAGTGAGCCCCGGCCGAAGGGAATTCCCCCACGCGTTTGGCCTGTTGCAAGCAGCTTCGACTTTGTGAAGATCTTTTGATCACTGAGGTTCCGCATCAGCGCGTGCACGCCGCCGAGTTCAAGGTATCGTTGGAAGATCGTCCTGACCCGGTCGGCCTCCTCCTCGACGACCGCGATCTTGCCGTCGTTCATCGCATATCCCAAGGGGAGGGGGCCGCCGACCCATATGCCTTTACGTTTTGAGGCTGCGATTTTGTCGCGAATTCGCTCAGATGTGACTTCTCGTTCGAACTGGGCAAACGACAACAGCACGTTCAACGTCAGCCGACCCATGGAGGTCGTCGTATTGAACTGCTGGGTGACCGAGACGAACGATACGCCGTGTGCATCAAACAGTTCCACGAGCTTGGCGAAGTCGGCCAGCGATCGTGTCAACCGATCGACCTTATAGACAACGATGACGTCAATCTTCCGATCACGGATGTCGTCCAGCAGCCGTTGCAGGTCAGGACGGTCGGTTGACCCACCGGAGTACCCGCCATCGTCATACCGCGACCGGATCAGCGTCCAGCCGGCATGAGCCTGACTCTGTATATATGACGACGCTGCATCGTATTGGGCATCCAGCGAGTTGAACTCCTGATCGAGTCCATTGTCGGTCGAGACTCGCGTATAGATGGCGCAACGTACAGCCTTGATTGAGGTCGTCTTCACGATCGTGCCTCAGTCACCGATTCTTCCTTGTCTCTGAGGCCGAAGAAGCGAGGACCGTTCCATCTGGTGCCGGTAATTGCGAAGGCAATCTTGGTGAGACTGTCATAAGTTTTGCCATTCCACGCGAACCCATCCGCCGTCACCATCACTCGTTGCGACTTCCGATCCCATTCCCGCACCAATACTGTTCCGGGCGTAAGTTCAGTCCGTTTCTGATCGGAGCTTGCCAAACGCGCGGATAGCTCAATCCGTGATTCCTTGACTGTGGTCCGGTCCAGAATTTTTCTCGTCTCGTGATCAAGATCGCTGAGGCGGTCGGCCTGGATCTGATAGGCGAGAATCCTAAACAACAGATGTCGCGGCAAATGATCAGGGGCGGGTCTTTGAAACACGCTTTGCCATCGCATGCGGAGGCCCTTGAAGCCGAGACCGCGCAGATGCGCGGTCTCGTCCTCAATGGAAACTTTGACTGTGTTACGACCGTTTCCGTTTTTCCTATCGCCCATCGCATCAGGCCGCCTGTTTCGGCCTGTCGACCGCAACAGGAGAGGCCTTGCGATCCCTGATGCGATAAACCCGTCCCTTATCGCTTTCTTCGGAAACAAGATTGAGACCGAGCTTCTTCTTGACGACGCCTGCGAAGAAGCCGCGTACCGAGTGTTGCTGCCAGCTGGTCGCCTTCATGATGGCGGTAATGGTCGTGCCTTTTGGCTGGCACAGCATCGTGAGCACGGTAGCTTGCTTTGAAGACTCACGTGCGGGCTTTGCCACTGGAGCTTGGGCGGGAGGCACTTTGGATGGCTTCGAATGTGGAACAGTTTCGAAGGAACGTGCGGAGGACTGTTCAGTGACGCCTTGAACGCGTGAGCGTGCTGCCTTGGCTAAACGAGTCGTGTTCACTTTCGATGGTTGTCGTGCCTTGGCGGCGGGTTTACGCGCTACACCTCCTTTGCGGGCGGGATCTTTGGCTTTTTGGATGTTCATGGGATCTCCTGTGGGTCAACGGCAACATCGGGTGCTGCCACTGACCCGGCCCGCCGATCTCAATGCGAGGGCGGGGGAGGTCCCAGTTAGGGAAAGATAGTGATTATGTGGTTTCAGCAAACAGGTTGCGTTTGATCGTCAGCGCTGCCTTGAACAGGTCCCGTGCCTCATGCACCAGACCTTCAAAGTCCATCAGGATCTGCACGGCACGATCCACGCTGCCATCGCGCGCGCAGCTCTCGGCAGCTTTCGCGATACTTAGAGTTTCTTCCAGCTTGCCGCGGATTTCCGTTACGAGTGCGGCGACCACGTTATTTGCGGCGACATCGGTCATCAGGGTGCTCCTTTTTTGCGTACCACCACACACGCTCCGTTCGCCGCTGAAGTCGAGCGGATTGTGAGTAATCTTGTGGCTTTGTTGGCCGGTAACGGAGCATCCTGTGATCCTGGTTTTCAAGGAATTTCGCCGAGCTGCGCACGCGGAAATCACAGTGCAATTCGGGGGCGACATGGGTGCTTTTAACCGCTTGGTCGGCGTGGCCAGATACTAGGTGAATAACGCATTGCAACGGGGCTGGCTTATTGAGGTACCATCGGCGCGTGTTTCTAATAGGAACTATTTTCTCGGATTTGGCTTAGGTTAGGGCCGTGGATACGTCCGGGGCTTTCGTCCCGCGAGGTTGATGTGCGCTTTTTGCGTCATAGTGGCATTAACAAGGGGCTCACCCGTCTCCTGATGCCAATTTTATAAGTAGAGTCAGCTATATAGCGATCTACAAAGTCTCTTTTTGGCTGCCGCATAGCCCAATCCTGACAATTCGCGATTTTTGGCAAACGCTCGGGACCATGGCCGTATCTGTTACGGACGTTATGGAGACGCATTAGCGCAGCTCACCATCTCGGGCAGCGCAGGCAGATATCTCTCAAGGCGTGCAATTCGAGCTGTATGCACGTCGTCCGCCGGTGCTCCAAGGTCTAAGGAGCCCCAAAATGGTTCAAAAATTGAATACGAAGGTCATCCCTTTTTCCCGCATCCAAGTGTCCCCTTCGCGTTTGCGTCGCAAGAATGTCGCGGCGCTGCGTGAGGCGATGCAAGTGATCCGCAAATATGGTCAGCCGCGCCCGCTGATCGTCGGTCCGGACTATCAGCTTCTTTCCGACACGACTTCTTATCTGGCACTCAAAGCGTCGAACTATGAGTTTGTGAAGACGCTTAAGCTGACGACGCCTTCGCCGGCGGCCGTTCGTGCTGTCGGCCGCCTGCTGGTTTGCTTTGAGGTCATCAATCGCCAAGCGGAAGTCTTCAATGAGGCGCTGGCATCTCTCGACCGCATCGCGGAGCTTGATGTCCAATATCTTGTGCTCGAACTGCTGCCGGTCATGATTACCGGTACTGGTGAGCTGTCGCATTGCGTTTCGCCGGCCTTGGTTTCGGACGCGGGCGACCGCACCCCGCTCGAAATCTAATGGGTGCGACATGACCCATAAAAACTCTCTCGAGATTGTCTATCTCAAGGCGACGGCTATCAAGCCGTCGCCCCATGCTGCGCGCCAGCACAGCAGCGCGCAGCGTCGCAAGCTGAAGGCCATTCTGCGGCAGTTTGGTCAAGTTGTGCCGCTTCCGTTGGACGCGGCGACCGGCACGCTGATTGATGGCCATGCCGTGTTCGATGCTCTGGTCGAACTCGGTCACGACGAGATCGCCGTGGTGCAGTTGGAAAACCGCTCTGAGCCGGAGGTTCGTGCCCTCCGGCTTGCCCTGAATCGCGTCGCCCAGGACGCTGTCTGGGATAACGCCAAGCTGCGCGGCGAGTTCGAATACCTGATCAGCGTTGGTTTCGACCTTGATCTCGGCGGCTTTGAAGCGGTGGAGATCGATATGGCCTTGTCGATCGATACGCCGGCCGCCAACACCGTTGAGGAAGAAGCGCTCGATGACCTTGCGCCGATGGCTGGTCCGTCGGCCGCAAAGCCTGGCGATGTTTTCCGCCTCGGTGATCACCTGATCGGTTGTGGCGATGCCCGCGATACGGCTTTCATCCGTGACCTTGTAGGCACCAATACAGTCGCCTGCGTGTTCAGCGATCCGCCTTACAACGTGCCGATCGATGGCTTCGTGTCTGGTCTCGGCAAGACGCGTCATCGTGAGTTCGCTATGGGTACCGGCGAGATGTCGCGCGACCAGTTCGTGGCGTTCCTGAGCACGACGGTGGCCGCAATTAAGCCCGTTCTTGCCGACGGCGCGATTCTTTTTCTCTGCATGGATTGGAGGCATGGCAGTGAATTGTGCGAGGCTGCGGCGCAAAACCATCTCGAACAAAAGAATCTTTGTGTCTGGACGAAGAGCAATGCGGGCATGGGAAGTTTTTATCGCAGCCAGCACGAGCTGATTTACGTGTTCAAGCATGGCGAGGGATCGCATCAGAACAATTTCGGTCTTGGCGCCAGTGGCCGCTCCCGCTCGAACGTCTGGCAGTATCGCGGCGTCAATGCCTTCGGCAAGGACCGCATGGACCTCCTTGGTATTCATCCGACCGTGAAGCCGGTCGCGATGATCGCCGACGCATTGCGTGACGTCACCCGTCGCGGTGATCTCGTGCTCGACGTCTTCCTGGGCTCGGGGTCGACGTTGATTGCGGCCGAAGAAACCGGCCGCGTCTGCATCGGCGTCGAGCTTGATCCGGTCTATGTCGATGCCGCCATCCGGCGCTGGCAAAAGCGAACCGGCAAGAATGCGGTTCATGCCGCCACCGGCGAGACCTTTGACGCGATCGCGGAACGCGTCGTGTCGCCGGTGACAACGATGGACGTGGCTGTCGCCGAGCTGCCTGCTGGCGCGGCCGCCACCGGCGCCTTGGTCGCCGCAGACCTGCCCATCGCTTCCACCAACGTGACAGAGGCTAGCGTGACGGAGGCCGGCGATGTCTGAGCAGGAGGATGATAAGGTCGGCTACCGCAAGCCGCCCGCCGGAACCCGTTTCAAGCCCGGACAGTCCGGCAACCCGAACGGCCGCCCCAAGGGCAGCGTCAATCTGAAGACGGATCTGCGCAGTGAGCTTTCGGAAAAGATCCGGATTCGGGAGGGCGAGCGCAGCCTCAAGGTCTCCAAGCAGCGCGCCATGCTGAAGGCGCTTGTCGCCAAAGCACTGAAGGGCGACGCTCGCGCGGCCAACGTTGTCTTGACGCTGGTCGGTCGGTTGTTCGAGGCTGAAGCTGTGGCAGAGCAGGTGCCGGCGCTGACATCCGACGACCAAGCGATCCTCGAGCGCTTTCTCGCGCGGCGTCTGGCCGAATAGGAAATGCGGATCATTTCGGCCGGCGCCGATCGGCGCCGGCCGCTCGTTTCTGAAAGTAGGACCTATGCGTTCTGATCTTCAAATCTTTCGTGCGGTCATGAAGAACGACCTTCAGGCGTTTCTGGAGGGCGCCTTTCCGGTCGTTGATAACCGCTGGGCGCTCGAGGTCGCGCCCTATCTGGAATATTTGGTCAACGAACTGACGGGGGTTGCTGAAGGCCGTGACACCCGGCTCATTATCAATCTGCCGCCACGTCACCTGAAGTCCGTGTTGACGTCCATCGTGTTCGTTGCTTGGCTTCTCGGTCGCAATCCGAAGCTGCGCATTGCGGTGATTTCTCATAGCCAGGCCTTGGCCTCAGATCTGGCATCCAAAACGCTGCAGCTGATCAACTCGGATTTCTACCAGCGGGTTTTTCCGAGCTTTCAACTCCGTGACAACGGCCGCAAGGCCATGGACTTTGTCACCGTCGAGGGCGGTGGCCGCTATGCGGCCTCGTTCGAGACCGGCATCACGGGCCGTGGTTTCGACATCATCATTATCGATGACCCGATCTCGGCCCATCACGTCAAGTCGGAAAAGGAACGCCAGAACGTCAACGAAAACTTTGACGCGATGATCGCGTCGCGCCTCGACGACCAAATCAGAGGCGCCATGATCGTGGTCGGCCAGCGTATGCATGAGGATGATCTGTCCGGCAGTCTGCTTCAGAAGGGCGGCTGGAAGCACGTCTGCCTGGCTCTGGTGGCCGAGGAAGACGCGGTTTATTCCTTCGGCAACTCGACCTGGGATCGAAAGACCGGCGAGCCGCTGCTGACAAATCAGTGGCCTGCCGAGGTCATCAAGCGGAAGCGGGAAGAGGTTGGCGAGTCGATCTTTGCTGCCCAGTATCAGCAGAACCCGTCAGCGGCACTAGGTGAGCTGATCCGGCCGGGCCAGATCAAGCATTTTGATGACCTGCCGCCGGACGCGCGGCGGATTACGCTGAGCTGGGACACGGCCGTCAAAACCGGATCGGACAATAGCTACACGGTGTGTCTCGTGATCGCCCGCGATATCCGGCGTCACTATGTCATCGACGTGCTGCGCTCACGTCTCGACCCCGTTCAGATGCGCGATGCCGCTCTCGAACTGATTACGGCCTACAAGCCGGCAAAAATCCTGATTGAGGATGCCAGCTCAGGAAGCGGCCTTTACAGCATGCTGTTCGAGCGTGGTCATCATGCCGAACTTCGCCCGACCGGTGGACGCGGCAAGGAAGAGCGGCTTGAGAGCCAACTCCACGTTTTCGCGCAACACCGGGTTCTGATCAAAAAGAATCAACCCTGGACGGTTGAACTCGAAAGTGAGCTGATGCGTTTCCCATTCGGAAAGCACAACGATCAGGTGGACGCGCTGACGCAGTATCTCGCCTGGGTCGCTGAAAGTCCCATGGCCAACCCTGTGGTGATGGGCACCGGCGGGATGGATGCGCGTATCGAGCGCGCGCTTTCTCGGCGACTTTGGCCCCTCGCAAAGGGCGACAATCCACTCCGTCCACGCGGCAAACCCCTTCGCCGGCGGTAGTGACGATCGGAGGATGCGACCGGAAGGTCTCCATACGGACGTCGAAGGCCTCCTGATTGCCGTCAGAACGGCAGCATGGGTGCCTCGAGGTAGACTTGCCTTTTTTCGACGTCGGCCCAGGACATGTTGAAGTACACCGGCTTCCGCCCAAGGTTCGTAAAGACGTCGGCGACGCAAACGCGGTGACGGACTTCGTTGTTATCGTCGAGCAGGTCCTTCCCAACGACTCCTATTTCGCCGATCTTGAGCAACTTCAGGCCGAGCGCAGCTTGAGGCGCATTCTTGAAGGCATCCTGCAGCATGTCGCGGGTGGTGTTGCTGTTGCATTCGGGAATGCTGGCTGGGCCACCATAGCCGCCTGTTGCAAGGCGTAGCGTGGCGATGACACCTCCGAACAGAGTTGCGAACGCAATACTGGTCATAAGGTTCGATTTTGAAAACGACATTGTCATGGGTGGCTCTTTCTCTGTGGGAGTTTCGAAACGATCAGGTGATGGGCATGAGGCATCGTTCGCCGCCGCCGTTGAAAGGCGTGCGTCGAGGCGTCGAAGAGTGAGTATTATTTTTTCAGGTTGAGGTAGGCCGATGACAAGGGCGCAGCGCCGAGGAGTGCCGTCAGTCGCTGCGCCTGTTCGTACTGATCAATCAACGTGATCTCGAAGGCGGTGACAAAATCGCTGTCGAACATCGGATTGTAGCGATCAATCACAGCGGCGCAGCGCGCATCCAGCCGGTCGAGCGAAAATGCGGTCGGTGTCGTCGATAAGGGCTGTTCGGAGGCAGAGCCAGTCTCGTCAGCGATGGTCGGATTTGGTGTTATGAATTTCGAAGTCAGGCCGATCGTCCTGACCGTGATGGTACGAATGGCCGCATCTGTGCCATTGCACAGATAGACCGGCATGGTCTTCGGGCTGCGGAAGTCCGGAAAATACAGAGTGAGGCTGGCCGGCGCTTTCTCAGGTGCCGGGGTGACATAGCCGCGCTCCCGCGATGGCTCCGGCGCGAACGCTACCGGAATGCTTGAAATCCGCGGCGAAAACTCCGACCCGCTGCCGATGGCCTCGGTACGCGCGATCAGCAGGGTGGCGCCGGACTGTTTGCTGTCCTCCATGGCTTGCCGCAATTGCGGGCGCGCGAAGCCGTCAGTCTCGGGCTCAATGTATTCAGCCTGGACAGCTGCCTGATGGGCTTCGATCCAGGTTTTGACGGCCTCACGTTGTTCTTGCAGTGCAATATCAGAGTATGCGGGTTCACTCGATCGGATGCGGTAATAGGCAATAACCTTCATGTAGAATCCCAGATTAAAGGCACGGACAGCCCGTGCCCCTTAGATTCAAATGAGGCCCCGAGGAATTGCGGGGTTTTGCAAAGAAAGACCGAGTGTCTCCCGAAAGCCGCATTTCAGGGCGCGGGCACTGCGACATCAGAAGAATTCACCCGCCGACCGGGTGCTTCCGATCGCTTTGATTTTAAGAGCTGGCTGGTGCTCCCGCAGGCGCTTGGCGTCTCGTTCCCAGCGCCCATCGCGCTGATCGCCATCGAAACCGAACACAATCAGCCGGGGATCAGGATCAATCTCGGCCTTGACTTGGCCTGAGGCGATGGCGGCGATCAGGGGATCAGGTTCGAGTGGCAATCTGCTTGAGGGAAGGGCAGTGCGGGCCGCAGTTTGCATGGTGTGGAGACGGACCAGCGCCTGACAGACAGCGACGTAGCGCTGTCGCAGTGTTGCATCATGCTGTCTGAGCGTTGCCTGGTAACGCACGATCTGAGCCAAAACGGCAGGCTCACCTTTGGCCCTCAAGGCCGGATTGCTGAAATGCTTGGCCTCATGGAAAACGATGAACGGCTTGCCGCCGCGGTTCTCTACGGTGACGACATCCAGCCGGTCCTGAGACCGATCAATCGGCGGGGCGTCCGCTGAATGGGCATCAGTGTCTGCCAGACTTTCGTCTATGGAAGAGTTTGCCCGCAGCAGCGACAGTTCGACGTCGATCACTTTTGAACTGCCGACGATCAGCGGATGCAATCCGCTCTTTTCAGCTCCAGCAAGATCGGTGGCCGAGCGGATCATGTCGGAGAGTGTCGATGGGCCAGCGTATTGCGACCAACCGATATCGGATGGTTGAAAGTGTCCATCGTGATGAAGCTGAGCCAGCACCTGCTGCTGACGGATCAGGTATTTAGTATGGGTCCAGGGAATAAGTCGGCCGTTTCCGCCATCGTCGATCCGGAAGATCGAGGCACCCCGGTGGTAGACATTGAGTGAGTTTGCTCGCACCGCAATGAACACGTCGTCCCGTAGCAAAACGTCGCGCCACCACGATGGCTTCTGAGCGAGATTGTCGAGCGCATCGAGGAACGCCTTACTCACACCGTAGCTTGAGGACGTCTGCTGAATGGTCATGTTGCAACGTCCCACCATTCGCCATCATTCTTGAGACTGACAGCCTGGAAATGCGCTGGAAACTGCTCCGGCTCATAGGTATGGATCGGCACCAGCATCTTCGGCTGGATCGCCTCCGCCAATCGCTTCAGATCGGGGATGCTGGCGTGGCCGGAGGTATGGGCGTGATCGAGCGGGATGCCTCGTGCTTCGAGCTCGGCGAGGAGGGCGAGGCCGCGCTCCTGTTTGAGATAGCCGTCCCATTGCGACCAGATGGCGCGTGCGCCGGACAGGCAGCCGGCATGATCGAGATCGCGCAGCATAGCCGGTCGAAAGAGCATCGCCGCCCGAGGAGCCAGGTCCTCAAGTCGCTCCACGAAAACGCGGTTGGTCTTGTGAGGATCGAGCAGGTCAAAGCGGCCGCCGCGCTTGATCTGGATGCGCTGATACTGCGGGACGTACACCGCAATATGTGGCCAGTCCGATTGAGGGATACTGGCGTTCTCCGTCGCGCGAAGAATCTCGGCGGCATAGAGATCGATGATCAGCGTTCTGCCGGTGCGCTTGCAGGCCCGATACAGGCTGACCATGCGATCGATGTTTTGCGCCGAGGCTGCGACCAGCGCTAGGCCGTCCGTTGCCTCAAACAGGTCAACGAAGCGCTGTTCAACTTCGGCCTCGGCCGGAAAGACGTGATCAGAGCTGAGGCGGCCAAAACTCGATCCTTCCATCAGCATCACGTCGATGGATCGTGGAGGATGGGTCACAAGGCGCTCGAACAGTGCAGCTTTGCGGCCGTGCGCCCGGATATCGCCAGAATAGAACAGGCGCTTGCCGTCAGCTTCCACCTCAAGGGCGTAAGCATCATAGGCGGAATGATCGACCAGATGTGGCGTTACCCGGAACGGGCCGAACTGCAGCGCCGTGCCACTTGAGAACTCGATTGGTCTTACCGGCACGTATGGCTTGGGCACGAACGGGGCTGCGGCCTTCAGAATGCGGTGGGTTGCAGCGCCCAGCGCAACCGGCAGATCAGCGCCCGCGAGGTGGGCCAGCCCCCAATGATCGACATGACCATGGGACAGAACCAGAGCCAGCAAATCCCCGCCGCCTGCAAGTCCGTCTACTGACGGATGGACGCTGACCTCGTCCGCATCGCCGTTCAGAGGCAGTCCTAAATCCAGCAGAATTCGGCCACCCTCGGCGGCCAGTTCGATGCAGGTCCCGCCAATTTCCTTAGTCCCGCGATGAATGCGAATGCGCACAACTGCCCCAAATCAGTAATAGGGACATTATAGTGCGTGTTTTAATGGGCCGCCAAGTCGTTTGTTTCGCTTATGAAAGCGACAGCGCTCGTGGCCTGGAATGTCCGAAAACTGCGGGTTAAGCGCGGCCTGTCGCAGGAAGCGCTGGCGGTCGATGCCGGTGTGGACAGGTCGTACGTCGGGCGAATTGAGCGTGGGGTCGAGAATCCTACCGCCGAGACATTAGAGAGATTGGCCGCGGCCTTGGACGTCCCTGTCGCTGACCTTCTGATTGTCCCAAAAGCAAACGAAAAGCCGCCGGCTACGCTTCGGAAGGGGCGGAAGAAGCGATAGGTCGGCTTTGTTCTACGATAATAAAGTTCTGCTTGAACCCACCGCCGCATCTTCGGAATTGCTGATGCATTCACAGCAGCTCTGTCGAGTTGCCGCGTCCTACCGACGAGGCTTAGGTAATAGTGGGAATGCAGATAAGGGTTGCGTAAAAGAAGAAATCGACTCGCGGACCGCGCACTAGGCGCTTGCCTTGCCCGAGACGAGTACCTCGTGAATGAGGGGCTCCTAGCGCAAAGGCGATCTGCTGATCACTGAACTTCGACTTCTTCATCGGCCAGGCTCCCTTCGATATTAGACTAACCGGAAAACTCTCATTCAGATCGGTCCAAACTTCTCAATGCAGACCACTTCGATCAATGGGCATTCGTGATCGACCGACGTCGCGGCGTTCACCTGGCAAAACGCATTTGCTGAACGACTGATCGGTTCCATCCGACGGGAGTGTCTTGACCATGTGGGTGTGTTCGGCGAGCGCATCTCCGTCATGTGCTGCTGTCGTATATGAATTACTATAATGAAACGCGCACGCACCTTTCCTTAGATAAGGATACGCCGGTATCGCGCGCCGTCAATCGCGCCGGGCGCATTCTTTGTCGCTCAATCCTCGGCGGACTGCATCACCAATATGTTCGGAGTTGATTTACGACAGGCACAGGAAGGAGCCGTGGAAAGTATTGGCGCGCGATGTGTCGAGCGCTCGTCACCCCTGCCGTCAACGAAGATTCTCGCAGGGCATAACCGTGCCGCTGTAGGTAAGGGACGCTCAAGTTGATCCAGATTTGTTTATTATTGACATACTTATAATTTTTTACTAATATACATTATTAGGCAAGGCAGCAAGCGAAGGGAATCTCATGTCGAAATTGGTCTTCATATTGCCTGACGGTACAACGCAGACGGTAGCCGCCGTCCCTGACGCAAGTGCAATGAGGCATGCTGTCGATAACGGGGTTCCTCTCGATGCGGATTGCGGCGGCGAATGCATGTGCGCCACCTGTCATGTCCACGTTGATCCGAGATGGTTCAGCAAGCTTGAGCCAGCCGAAGAACAGGAAATCGATATGTTGGGTATCGTAGATGACCCGAGCCCAACTTCACGCCTGTCGTGCCGAATCCGAATGACCGAAAGGCTTGACGGTCTTGTACTGCATCTGCCTCCGACGCACCGCTGACCGCGCCGTCCGACGTCAACTGACGGGGAGATCTTTTATGAGTGTTGTGACCACCGAAGTCGTTCGTAACTTAGTCGCTGAGCACGAGCGTTTGGCCTATGCAATGCCTATCGAGGACATTGTCGTGGCAGACTCCGCGCTGTTTCAGCAGGGGGTATGGATGCCGTATTTTCAACGTCTGCGGCACGAGGATCCCGTTCACTTTACGCCCAAGAGCCGCTTTGGCGCGCATTGGTCAATCACGAAATTCAAGGACATCCAAACCGTTGACTCAAACTGGCGCGTGTTCTCATCCGATACTGACCGCGGTGGAGTGCATATAGGCGACAAGCCGCCGGAGAAACGCATACGTAGCTTCATCGCGTCGGATCCGCCGAGGCAAGCAGAGCAGCGGAAAGCCATCCAGCCAATTGTATCCGCCGGTAGCCTTGCAGAGATTGAGACACTCATACGGCAACGAACTGGAGCTCTTCTTGATCGATTGCCGCGTAATGAGACGTTCGATTGGGTAGCTCGCGCTTCCATCGAGCTAACGTCGATGACTCTCGCAACTATCTTTGATTTTCCGATCGAGGATCGGCGCCTACTTGCCCATTGGTCGGATGCCTCAATTGTCGATCTGTTGGCTGGTGGCCCTATAGATAGCGAGGAGAAACGAGGTGTAGAACTCGCAAAATGTTTGGATGCGTTCAAACTGCTTCGGGAGGAAAAACTTAAGCGTCAACCGGAGAACAATCTCATCTCCATGATCGCTCACAGCCCGGCTTATCAGGGCATTTCTGAGAGGGAATTTCTCGGCAATCTACTGCTGCTCATAATCGGTGGTAATGAGACAACGCGAAACTCTATGAGTGCAAGCGTTTTGCTCCTTAATGAAAATCCCAACGAGCAATGCAAACTACGTGAAAATCCTGAATTAATTGAGAGCATGGTAAGTGAGGTTATTCGCTTCCAATCACCAATTCTCGCGTTCCGGCGAACCGCGACTCAGGATACGCAGTTGGCTAATAAAATCATTCGCGAAGGCGAGAGAGTGGTAATGTGGTATATTTCGGGAAATCGGGACGAAGACGAGTTCGAAGAGCCTCACCGTTTTCTGTTGGGTCGCGACAACTATCGCAAGCACATCGCATATGGTTTCGGAGTGCACCGTTGCGTTGGGAATCGGCTAGCAGAGATGCAGTTGCGCGTACTTTGGGAAGAGATCCTCGCTCGCGACCTCAAGATTGAGGTAGTGGGTCCGCCTAAGCGGCAGTATTCGACCTTCGTGCATGGCATCATGGAATTGCCAGTGATCATCCGGCCGTAAGCAGAAAAAATTGCAGCGTTTGCGGACGATCTGTCACGCTGCATCTTGCAGGATACCCGCGAGCGCACGCAGTCTTTCGGAAACGTGCAATTCAAGCGGTCGTCACTCAGGCTGCGCAGTTTGCCCTATTAGCTGCATTATCTTTGGGAGCGCGATGACTTGGCACTCGATCCTATCGTTATCATCGGCGCCTCTCATGCGGGAGTACAGATGGCAGCTTCGGCTCGTGACGCGGGTTGGGAGAATGAAATCGTTCTCTTAGCGGAAGATGCGCTCCTACCTTATCATCGCCCACCTCTATCCAAAGGTCTCCTTACGGGAAAAATCTCCGTTGCGGAAATCCCTCTGCGTGGAGAGTCTTGGTACGAAAAGAACAATATAGTTCGCCTGACCGGACGCCGAGTCACTGCGGTCGATAGACAGCGCCATCGAGTAATTCTTCAAGGTGGCGAGCAAATTCCATACTCTCGTCTCGGACTTGCAACAGGCGCCCGTGTGCGACGTCTTTCCTTACCGGGAGGTAAACTAGACGGCATATTGTATCTAAGAGATTTCGCAGACGTCGAGAAATTGAAGTCGCAGCTTAGACATACACACTCGGTTGTTGTTATCGGAGGTGGTTTCATAGGATTAGAGGTGGCATCTAGCCTCTGCAAAATGGGCAAGAAAGTGACCGTGCTTGAAACGTTTCAGCGCCTTATGCCCCGCGCGGTAAGCTCGGTGATTTCCGGCTGGTTTGGCCGTCGCCATACAGAACGAGGCGTCAATCTAATTTTCAATGCACGAGTTGAAATGATTTTGAATGACGGCCGCGGACGCGCGGCGGGAGTGCTCCTCAGTAACGGGCAAAAAATAGCCGCCGATTTGATCGTCGCGGGGATAGGGGTTACGCCCGCTGTTGAACTTGCCAAGGCGGCGGACCTTACCTGTAGCGATGGGATCGTTGTTGATTCATTAACTCGTACAAGTGATCCCTTTATTTTCGCCGCTGGGGATGTAACCAATCATCCGTCTGTATTTTCCGGTGGGCAACTGAGACTCGAGTCGGTCCAGAACGCAACCGATCAGGCCAAAGTAGCGGGACAGATGTTGGCCGGAATAGCCTCTATCCCTTATGACGGTGTGCCTTGGTTTTGGTCCGATCAGCACGACGTGCCATTGCAGATAGTCGGCCTAGCAAGCAGCGCGGACAACTGCGTGGTACGCGGTGATTATGCTGGTGGCAAATTCTCGGTTTTCTCTTTCTCCGGGAGGAAGTTGGTGTGTATAGAAAGCGTCGATAGCTCCCGCGATCACGTCGCGGGACGCAAGCTTTTGGCTCTAACGAACGCACGATTGACCCCCGAGGAGGCCGCAGATCCCCAGTTTGATTTACTCGCAGCCGCCCGTGAAAGAAGCTGAATCTCGGCAGAAGAGGAACATAATCCAGGCGACGATGGCCCAGATTGTCGATACCCGCTAGGCAACGGCGGTACTTGAATGCGATCTGCATTGAATGCTAAAATTGCGTCTGGAACTCGTCGATATGATAGATGACGCGCAAATACCCCGTAAAGGACCTCAACGCTCTGGATCGGCGCGGAGTGTCGATAGCGCTTCGCGCGTTGTCGCTTCAAAAGTGAAATTTACGGGCTTGGGTGCTGATCTGATCAACCACGAAGTAGATTATGGACCGGAGCCGGAGCTCAATCTAGCCGATAGCGCCTACCGCGCGATCGAGGAGATGATTTGCACCCTAGAACTGCAGCCAGGAGCTCGAGTTTCGGAAAGTTCTCTCGCAAAGCGTTTAGGAATCGGGCGCACGCCGGTGCGAGAGGCCTTGCAGCTGCTGTCACGCGATGGCCTTGTTGTTGTCTTGCGAAGACATGGGGTCCTCGTTAGCGAGATTGATGTCCGCACTCAGCTGCGAATTATCGAGGTTCGGCGGGCTTTAGAATCGCTCATGGTGCGCTTGGCTGCAGAACGAGCCACTGAGGAAGAAATTGCGCAATTCGCCAAAATCGCTGCCGCTATTTATGCCGCCGTTGATGCTAACGACGATCTTGCCTTCGTTCGGCTTGATTCGCAGCTAAATGAGCTACTCGCCCGCGCCTGCGGGAACCGTTTTGCTAGTGGCTCAATGAGTTTGATGACCCCGCTTTCGCGGCGTTTCTGGTATCGGAATTACAAATCTGCCGGTGACATGATGCTGGGTGCTCGTCTCCACGCTGAGATCGCTGACGCGATCGCCCGCAGGAAACCCGATGAAGCGGAGCAGGCAGTGAAGCGCTTGCTCGATTATATCGAAGATTTCTCTCGCAAAACACTGGATCGCTAGGGTTCGGACCCAAAACCGGGTAGCGCGACCGGGATTCCAAAAGGCTGGCGAGTCGGATTCCGTTCTCCCAAGGAGGACGGCGATGGGAGATTACGTCTGGTTTCCGGATGCGTAGTGGGCTCGGATTGAGCCGCTTTTGCCGAAGGATGTGCGCGGTAAAATGCGTAAGGATGAACGGCGGATTCCGAGCGGGATTGTCCACGCGCTCAAATGCGGTGGACGGCTGGGCCGACTGCACCGATGTCTACGGACCGAGAAGACGCACTACAATCGCTAATTGCTTTGTGCGCTGGTTTGAGCGCGGTATCTGGGGAGACATTTGCAGTACGCTGGCAGAGGTCGAGGGTGTGCTGGACCGGATATCTATCGACAGTTCCTGCATCAAGGTCCATCGTTGTGCGGGCAGCGGAAAGAGGGCCTTGGCTCATGATATCGGCCGCACGAAAGGCGGACGCAACACCAAGCTCCAGGCTATCTGCTACGAGAAAAGCCGCCCTTGGGTCCTGCTCCTGACGCTCCGAAACGTTAATGATTGCAAGGTTGCGCAGCTTTGCATCGCGGCCGCGCCGCCATCTGCCGAACTCGTCGCCAACAAGGGCTATGACAGCCAGGCGTTGTGCGAACGGCTTGAGGCGCGCCTGCGGCCGACATTGTCGCTCTCGCCGATATAGGCGATACAGAAATCAGACATCGCCGACTCGATCGCGTTCGCGGTACACCTCATAAGTATGTCAGCACCGGGAGCATGCCTCATACAGCTTGAGGTCGAGGCTGGTAGATCGCAATATGCTGGCAATGGGCGACAGGAGTCCGGCCGTTAGCAACGATGAGGGCGTCCAATTCCACAAACAAATGGCCCTTCTTTTCGTAGTTGCCCGTGATCCGTGCACGTGCGGTCAGTTGGTCGCTGTCGATAGCGGCTGATATCAGTTGCATGCGGCTGCCGATATGAATCCATGGCCCGAGAAGGGCATTTTCCATGAGCACCCTATTCATGATCTGTTGCAATACGCCAGGATGGACGAGGCCTTCGCGCGCATAGATTGGGTCGGTCTCGCGCACTCCGGCGCGGTATTCTGCACCAGCCTTACCCTGCCAGGAGCGCGGAGCAGTGCCGAGCCATTTGCCGATTCGATAAGTGTCAGCGTCGATGGGCTTCCGCGTCGCAACCGGTTCGGTCTCCGGAAAATCGGCGAGCGAGAATACCGGCGCTGTTACCGCCAACGAGGCATGTCCTGTGGCTTTGGCCTCGCCGTGTTCGACGGTTAGCGAGAGTCCTTCGCTGGACTCCTCCGCTTGAACCAGTAGGGCTTCACCATCATAGATCGGCTTAATGAACCGCGCCTCGATCAATCCTCGTTCGAGGAATGCTCGACTCCAGTTCGCAACTGGAACGTGGATCATGTAGGCGAGAATATCGATCCCCGGCACCAGACCACCTCTGAAACCGTACTTCAGGGCCACGGAATCATCGTGCATCTTATTTTCGGATAGTTTGGCGGTGTTGTAAGCCTCTACACGATACGGTTCGAGCCGCTCAGTCATGATCCATCCTTATGATTGCGGGAGACGACGGTGTTGCTTCGCGAATTACCGCAGCCTAAAGTCACGGTCTGGCATTTACCCCACGCAGTGGTCCATCAACGAAATGGGTTACTCAGTGGTTCCGAAATATTCGGACCCGATGAGTGACATGTACTCCCGCATCAAGCTGGCTGGCTTCTAGGGGCACCCGGCGCCCGGCAAGAACTGCCTTGTCTCATTACCCTCCGTAATCAACTCGGCAGCTTTTTCCGCCATAGCCATGATCGGCAGATTGGTATTTCCACTGATCACTGTCGGCATGATCGAACCATCGATGACTCTGAGATTGTCGATTCCTCGGACCCGCAACTGACCGTCGACAACAGCGTTGCTGTCTTCGCCCATGCGACAGGTGCCAACAGGATGGTAGATCGTTTCGGCGCGCTCCCGTATCCATTTTTTGCGGGAGTCCACACTGGTAAACGCATCGATGTCGATCCTTCGTTTCACGAATTTACTCAGACCCGGTTGATCGATAATCTCAGACAGTTGTCTGACACCTTCTTGCATGCTGACGAAATCCGAATCATCAGAGAGAAAACGAGGATCGATAGCGGGAGTGTCAGATGGGTCCGCCGATCGCAATCGCAGTGTTCCACGGCTCTTGGGCCGAAGTTGGCAAACGCGAATCGCGAAACCGTGAGCGATGCGTTCGTTGGGTGGCGGGTTTCGGAGCGCGACGATGAGATGAGCTTGCCACTCCGGCAGTGACGAATTTTTGTCAGGCCCCCAGAAGGCGCCAGCTTCGACGCCTTGAGACGTTGCGGGACCCGTGCCTCGGAGAATGTATTGTGCGCCCGCGAGGCCGCCCTTGATCAAGCCGAGATACGGCGTCAGCGTAACTGGCTGAGATGCCTCTAGGCGAATAGCGCAGTCCAGATGGTCGTGCAGGTTGTCTCCGACGCCAGCGGAATCGAGAACGGGCTTGATGCCAAGCGATTGCAGGTGATCCGCCGGCCCGATCCCCGACAGCATCAGCAGTTGCGGTGAGCCGATGGCTCCAGATGTCAGCAACACCTCGCGCTCTGCCGAGATGGTTACCTCGCGTCCTCCCTTCTCTATTACTACGCCGCGCGCGCACGTCCCTTCCATGGCGATCCGGCGAACTCTGCAGTTGGCCATAACGGTGAGATTGCTTCGTCCCTTCGCTCGATCAAGATATTTGAAGGCTCCGGATCGCTTCCCTTCCGCGATGGTGAGTTCGTAGAATCCGGCACCAACCTGGGACGGGCCGTTGAAGCCATTGTTCTCCGGCAAACCTGCTGACACCGCGCTTTCAATGAACGCCTTTGAAATGGGATGCTGCAGGGTGCCATAGGACAGACGAATAGGGCCGGAGTATCCCCTGTCCTGATCGCGCTTCCTTGTGACCAGGGTGGCGTCCTCGATTTTTCTGAGGTAAGGGCGCAGGTTTTCATAGCTCCATGACGGGAGGCCCTGGGCGGCCCACGAGTCGTAGTCCCAAGCGTTGCCTCGAATCGCAATCATTGAGTTAATGGAGGACGATCCACCCACAACCCGGCCACGCGGGATGTAAATCTTTCGATTATTGAGTTGAGCTTGGGGCTCGGTCCAGAACTGCCAGTTATACTTAGGACTTGTGTAGAGCACGCGAATGCCGGCCGGCATGTGGACGAAGACAGACGCGGAGGGGGCTCCGGCCTCAAGCAGCAGGACGTTAACATTTGGATCTTCGCTCAGTCGCGAAGCCAGCACGCATCCCGCCGATCCCGCGCCGACGATGATGTAGTCATATCCGGATAGTTTCATTTTCGAATCCCTCTTGGGAATGCCGGCGGCTAGTTAGCGTGTCTGGTGTAGCATGAAGCGAGTAGCCGCCGGACAAGATCCATTCCGATACGGGTGTCGTACATCGCCGTTGTATTTGAGCCGCTTTGGAATATCATTTTGGTATGTCCAAATGTATTGGCTGCGGTTCTGGCGTCAACAGAGAGATGTTTCGATGATCAGTCGCGTGTTGACTGCGGCGCTTGTGGTGTTGGCCTTCGTTGTTCTTCTTTGGGGACCGAAAGGCCCACAGCATTGGGATGCGAATATGTCCCCCCAGGAGAGGGCGGTATTTGAAAAGACAGTCTGGGCCCTCGGCCATTAGTTGAGACGGTATTCGTCAGAGCCCCGCCCGCTACGCATCAGCAACTCCGTCGTCAGATCTACGGGCAAACGGGAATATCGTCACGGGTGCTGCCACTGTGATTATCTCGGCCGTTCTCACTTCGTGGGTGCGAGTAGTGCACCTTGAACTTATTCGAGCCGGCTTGGTGAAGCCCGCCGCGGATGCGTGCCGGTATCGACGACCCGGCTGGCGTTCAGGCGCTGAATCTGCGCCTCGTCAAATTTGAGAACAGTCTTGAGGACATATTCGGTGTCCTCGCCCCGTAGCGGCGGGCTCTTCGAGTATTCGATCTTCGTTCGCGAAAACTTGATAGGGTTGCCGACGAGAGGTGAAATGGCACCGGAGGAATGAGGCAGATTGATCTGCAGCTCTCTATGGATCACCTGCGGATGGGCAAATACTTGGTCCAGCCGGTTGATCGGCGCGCAAGGAACTCCGACTGGCTCAAGCACTGATATCCACTGGTGCGTCGTTTGCGTTGCTAAATGCACATCCAGAAGTGGAATGAGCAGGTCGCGATTGTGAAGCCGATCGGTGTTCGTGAGAAAGCGGATGTCGGCTGCCAATTCCGTCAATCCCGCCGCTGCACAGAATTTCCTGAATTGTTGGTCGTTTCCGACAGCCAGCACAAACGAGCCGTCCATTGTCTTGAACACCTGATACGGGACGATATTCGGATGCGCATTACCGGACCGTTTGGGTGGAGTTCCCGTCGTGAGATAGTTCATGTTCTGGTTGGCAAGTACCGAAACTTGGACATCGAGCAGTGCCATGTCGATGTGTTGGCCCTCGCCGGTACGCTCGCGATGCAGCAACGCCGAAATAACGCCCGTCGCGCTGTACATACCGGTGAGAATATCGACGATCGGAACGCCAACTTTCTGCGGGCCGCCACCCGGCATATCGTCGCTTTCGCCCGTGATGCTCATCAGGCCGCCGATGGCCTGAATAGCCATGTCGTATCCTGCAGCATCCTTCATTGGGCCGGTTTGACCGTAACCCGTGATGGAGCAGTAAATGGTATCCGGCTTCAGTCTTCGCAGTGACTCGTAGTCCAGCCCGTATCGGGCCATGTCGCCGACTTTGTAATTTTCGATCACGATGTCAGCTTGTTGCGCTAGTGCGCGCACGATCGCGCTGCCTTCGTCAGTTGCTATGTCGATGCAGATTGAATGTTTGCCGCGGTTAGCGCTGAGAAAATACGCGCTCTCGGTTGTGTCATTCGATTCGCCATCTTTCAGGAATGGGGGACCCCATTGTCGTGTGTCGTCGCCGGTGCCGGGGCGTTCGATTTTCCAGACCTCGGCTCCGAGATCGGAAAGAAGTTGGCCCAACCACGGTCCTGCGAGAATTCTTGAAAGATCGAGTACTCGGTAGCCCACCAGAGGTCCAGCCATGACATTTCCTTGCTATTGGCGCGATCCGTTCCTGGTAAATCGTACGCCTGTTATAAGCGCACTATAATAGGATAAACCAAATTGGACAAACCAATAATAGCTTTTGGTTGATCGTCGAGTTGGTTTTGAGGCGAGATTCTGGAACGGAGGGTCTTCTCGAAAGTGCTTGTCGGGTTTTGATTCGCGAGCATCGCACTGCGCGAGTTGCTTGACAGCAAGTATATGGAGACATACGGTCAGCCAAAATGGTCTATCCAAAACGGATGGCGACTGTGCGGCTTTAAGCTTGATGCATGGTGACAATAGCTAGAGGCAACGCGAAGCGAGGTTTTGCTGTATGGCGCGAGTAACTCTCCAGAATGTATCGAAATCCTTTGGCGGAGATCGTGGGCCATGGGCAGTGCAGGATTTCTCATTGGATATTACCGACGGAGAACTGGTCGTTTTTGTCGGGCCGTCCGGCTGCGGGAAGTCGACCACGTTGCGCATGCTTGCCGGCCTCGATGATGTGACATCGGGCAAGATCATGATCGGCGGGCGGGATGTGACCGCACTCCCGCCGAAAGATCGCAATATTGCGATGGTGTTCCAGAACTACGCGCTCTATCCGCAGAAGACCGTATACGACAATATGGCATTTGGTCTTCGCGTGCGCGGAGAACCGAAAGACGAGATTGATCGTCGCGTGCGCAGCGCGGCGTCGAGCCTCGGCCTTGATCCTTTGCTCGAGCGGAAGCCGCGGCAGCTGTCGGGCGGTCAGATGCAGCGGGTTGCGCTTGGCCGTGCGCTCGTCCGAGACCCCGATGTCTTTCTGCTCGATGAGCCTCTTTCCAACCTCGACGCCAAGCTGCGCGTGAAGACTCGCGAAGAAATCGCGACCCTGCATGCCCGGCTCGGAGCCACGATGATCTTCGTGACTCACGACCAGGTCGAAGCCATGACGCTCGGTGACCGGATTGTCATCATGCGCGATGGCTGGATCCAGCAAGCCGGACGGCCGCTGGATCTTTACGACCGGCCGACGAATGTCTTTGTGGCGGCCTTCATCGGTTCGCCCGAGATGAACCTGGTTGAGGGCGATCTGCTCCGTGACGGTGGTGGTCTGAAGGTTCGTTCTGGCGAACTGCAGCTCGGATTGCCGGACGGCGAGTTTGTCGAGACCGAGAGGAGCGTCACCGTCGGCATCAGACCAGAGCATATCATTCGCGCTGAAGCGGCTTCCGATATCGAGATGATCGTCAGTCTGGTCGAGCAAATCGGCGCGCAGACCTATGTGCTGGGGACGATATTCGGCCAGAAATTCCGCGCGGTATTCGCGCGCGACGATGTGCTCGCGGCTGGGGACAAAATCCCCCTCGTTCTGCCCGCGCAGCGGTTGCATATGTTTTCGCGCGAGAACGGAAGGACGTTGAGGCAATCGAAATCGATAAATGAAACTAACAACGGGAGGAAGAATCATGACCAGGCGCAACTCAAATCAATGGAAGTCCAAGGATAAGTCTTTCGGCTTCAGCCGACGGGACTTTCTCAAAACATCAGCGGGCGCGGTGGTTGGAGCGACGAGCTCTCTAGCGGCTCCGTACGTAAATGCTCAAGCCGGAGTGACGCTCCGGTTCCTCAACGCTGAAACTGCGGCCGACAGCCAAGCCGTGCTGCGAAACGCGTGCAATGCGTATGAGAGCAAGTTCGGCGTCAAGATCATCGTCGATTCGACGCCGATAAGCGGCGCATACGCAAAGACGATGGCGGCGATCAACGCGGGTAATCCGTACGACCTCGCCACCCAAGGCTATATCGCCCACATTCTACAGTACGCGCGCGGCGGTCATCTTCTTCCGATGACCGATCTTGTGAAGCAGCATTCCTGGGGACAGATGGGGGCCTGGAAGTATCAGGGTGAAAACTGGTTCTATCCCTACGATTACAATCTGGTGACCTGTTACTATCGGAAGGATCTCTATGCCGAGAAGGGCCTCAAGATCCCTAATACATGGGCGGAATATCTTGACAACTGCCGAGCGCTGACTGTCTCGAAGGACGGCAATATCGAGCGTGGCGGTTGCGTGATGCCGCTGGCGAGCGACAGCGCGACCAATTGGGCGAGCTTCGGCAACCTGTTCGCGGAAGCCCCGCAATTCTACGACGACAAGTGGAATGTTGTTCTGGATGCTCCGGAGAATGCGGATCGGACCGGACGCTTCCTCGATCTTTACGGTGAACTCTACAAGACCATGCCGCCCGGATTGAACACGGTAGGTTATGCCGAGCTCATGAGTCTCTTCGTCACCGGAAAGGTCGCGCACACCCTTTACTCGGGACGTGTGGTCGAGGCGCTCGAAGCGAGAAATCCGGATCTCGCGGACAAGTATGGAATCTTCGCCGCACCAGACAGCGGGGGTAAACAGAAGGCGCTGCCGTTCGCCTTCGACGGGTTCGTCGCGTTCAAGACCAAGCAAAGCGAGGAAACGCTCAAGTTCCTCAAATGGTTCATCGATGAGCACTACATCGATTGGCTGCATTCGGCTTGGATGAACTTCCAGCCGGTGCG